>DATMOO010000143.1:0-17440 GCA_035568275.1 Candidatus Sulfotelmatobacter sp. | reverse complement strand
CGACCGAAACTTGATGTTCGGATTGTGCTTCGACAGAACCTTGGTAATCGCCGCCGTCAGCGTCGTCTTGCCGTGATCGATGTGGCCAATCGTCCCCACGTTGCAGTGCGGCTTATTCCGTTCAAATTTCTCTTTCGCCATAACCCAGCCTCTAGCTCCTAGCTTTTAGCTCTTAGCTCAAAACCCTTGTCATCCTGAGCGGCGCTCTGCCGCGAAGGACCTATGAAACTTCAGTAGTACTGATACAACTTCTTAAACTTGTGCCGCAGTGCGGTGTCGAGCTTTTCGATCTTCGACAGGTAAAACTCGCGCATCTGCGCTTGATCGGAAAGCACCAGCGACTGATACAGCTGTTGCGAGTTCTGCGCCGTGTCACCGTCGAGCACCCGCTGCGCCAGTACCGCATCCAAATCACGAATACGGATTCCCTTGCGATCCATCTGCTTCAGGAACCGTTCCACCTTCTCGGGCTGGAAGGCCAGCTCGATGGCGGCCTGCAGCCTGGCGAATTCCTGAGCCTTTTCTACCTTGATGGCAGCCTGTTCAAACGTCACTGTCATTCCCAAACATTAAAATCTGGAGCGGGAGACGGGAATCGAACCCGCGACCAACAGCTTGGAAGGCTGTGACTCTACCACTGAGTTACTCCCGCCCGGTAAATCAGCTGTCAGCTTTCAGCCGTCAGCAAAACCTCAGCGGCTAAAGCCGCTCAATTTCCAACTCCAACGGCGCGGCTGAAGCCGCGCCCTTTCAAAACCAGCCGTTCATACCGTCCGAACAATTTCTGGAGCCGATGACCAGGATTGAACTGGTGACCTCTCCCTTACCAAGGGAGTGCTCTACCAACTGAGCTACATCGGCTCGAAGCTTCCCTACTCTGCGTCGCGCTCGCCGTCCGGATGCATCACATCTTTACGTCGCACCCAACTCTTGAACGCGAACAGCCCAAGAATCACTAGCGTACCCGCTCGAATCCGCGCATCGCTGATCGTCGTCCACGTCAATACTCCAAGAACGACGTAGGCGATCAAAGCTACCGCTAGGCGATTCATGTTAACTGCCAGATCCTTCGCAAAAGAACGCTCAGGACTTCGCCAGCGGGCTCCCAACCTCCCCTCGACAAGCTCAGGGTCGGCCTCACGCCCGCTAGACGGCTCAACTGGTGCACAGGGAAGGATTCGAACCTTCGTACCTCGCTAGGAGGGACAGATTTACAGTCTGTTGGCTTTAACCACTCACCCACCTGTGCAAAAACTTTCGGGCGATGCGGTCGTCGCGCTCCGTCCGGCAGACCGCGTTTTCCGTCTGCAGAATCGTTCATTTCCACAGACCTCTGCGCAGCACAAATCACACACCTTCAATTTCGCCAAACAGGGAAACCAGGGTCGCGCAAAAAGACAACCGCGAAGATCACTGCACGCCGGGAAAAGATCCGAATGGAGTGCCTTGGAAAAACCTGTCGCGCTACTGCACCGTCCGCCGCCTGCCGATTGCTGCTTCCGAAATCCACCTAGTACCTTGAGTTCCCTCGCACAAAACGCTCGGGATTTCGGCTGCGGGCTCCCGCTACGCTCACGCCCGCAAACCGCCTCAACTCTGGAGCTGGCGAAGGGAATCGAACCCCCGACCCTCTGATTACAAATCAGATGCTCTACCGACTGAGCTACGCCAGCAACTTGGGAAAGGCGCGCCTCCGCGCAAACTTATCCCACGGATCCCTTCCAGATGTCCGGGACAATTATATAAAGTACCACACGGCCAAGTTGGGGTGCAACAACGGCCAGACGGACCCAGGCCCTGTAATGCTATCATTTCAGCCCTAGCCTCATTTCATGCGAATACGACGCACTTTCCCTCTCGTTCTTGCAGTTGTAGTGATCGCAGGAGCGGTAGTGCTGGCCGTTCAACTCCGCAAGCACGCACCGCCGGAGCCAGCCCGGCTGCTGCCTGGAGCCGACGGATTTCTTTACGTCGATTACAGCTGGGTGCGGAGGGCAAACGGCAAGCCGTTGAAACCCGTTGCCCGCGATCCGGAATACGAGCAATTCGTTCAGGACACCGGCTTTGACTACGAGCGGGACCTGGACTCGGTCGCATTCGCGATTCATAATCCGGAGACTTGGCCCGGGGGAGGCACCGGCGGGAAGGCGCCGGAACCCCGCTTCTCAGAGGTCTTCATCGGCCGATTCGATACCGATCGCTGCGCTGCGTACTTTAAGCGGATGGCGACCTCGGTCGAGAGTTATAACTCCGTCAGCATTTTTACGATCCCGATCTACGGGCGGACGTTCAGAATCGCGGCCCTGGGAGTGGATGCGTTTGCCGCATCGAACCATGACGACCCGGCGGTGATTCGGGGAATAGTCGACCGCTCGCGGAGGTTGGCGTCCCCTTTTGGAGGACCGGCCCTGCTGCGACGCTATTACAAGCGCGTGCAACTGGCCAGCCCGGTCTGGCTGGTGGCGCACCTCGACCCTGCTTCTCCGGAATTCGGTGGAGCATCGAACTTCCTGCCCCATCCCGCGGATGTGGTGATCTCTGCGAGCTTTAATCCGTTGCATCTGCCGTTTCGCGCCGGGGCGATACACGTGCGGGCGGAAGCGTGGGCGGGCAGCGAGGAAGACGCGCGTGTCATTGCCGACAAGGCAAATGTGTTCTTGGCCTTGTTTCATAGCGCCGAAGTGTCGGTCGGATCGCCGGGAACAGATGCAGACGTGAAGGCCTTGTTCGACAGCCTGCAGGTGAAGCAGGAGGACAGCCGGGCCGTGTTGCTGGCGACGGTGCCGACGGAGGTTCTGCGGAGGATCGCGGAGTCGCCCGATCAGATTCCCACCCTGGCGCCAGAAACACCAGCGACGAAGCAGGAGCCGGCACTGGAAAAGCCGGTGAAGCCGAGACCTCGGTAATTAAGAGATCAGGGGCTAGGGATCAGGATCGGTGGTATCCCGAGGCTGAATCTTGACTCCTCGTGAGCCGCGTAAGAAGCAGCATCCATGAGCCCTGACTCCTTGTCTCTAACTTCCAGGCCGCTCATCCTATGCAATCCCAGAGCACCTATTCGGAAATCATCCCGATCGTCCCCAGCCATGTCTCCACCAACCGAGGCCATCCGGTTATCGGGAGCTTCGTGCGCCGCAGTCCAAATGCATGCCCGCCCTGGGCATACAGATGCATCTCCACCGGAACGCGAGCGTTCTTCAGCGCAAAGCAGTAAGCCAGCGCGTCGTTTACATTGTCCACGTGGTCGTCTTCTGCCTGCAGCAAGAACGTAGGCGGAGTCTGGTGGGTGACAGGAAGATCAGGATTCAACCCCAAATCTTTATCGGCAGTCGCGGGAAAGTGAATCACAAACTTTTTGGTGCCTTGCTTTGCATCCCACTTCGCCGCGGACAGCGACAGATGGCCCGGATAAACAGCCACTGCAAAATCGGGGCGGCAGCTCTCTTTGTCGGCGGCATCGACAGCCGGATACAAACGCTTCGCAAAATGCGTGCTCATCGCTGCCACCAGATGACCGCCTGCCGAAAACCCAAGCACACCTATCTTGTGCGGATCAATATGCCACTCCGTCGCGTGAAAGCGCACCAGCCCGACCGTCCTCTGCGCATCTTCCAACGCCATCGGTGATTCCGGATACGGCCCTGATTTCGGATACGGCGCGGGTTTCGGATACCCCGGCTCACCCGGCACGCGGTACTTCAACAACACGCAGGTAATGCCTCGTGATGTGAGCCAATCGCATACCTCCGTGCCTTCGAGGTCGATGGCCAGGATTTTGTAGCCGCCGCCGGGAAATACAACTACTGCCGCACCGGTGTTCTTCCCCTCTGGTGAATAAACCGTCATCGTCGGCCTGGACACATTGCTCACATATGACCACGGCCGTCCCGCGATGAGCGGATTGTTGTCCGTGGTAAGTCTCTCCTGCCCATTGACAGGCGGCGCATCAGGCACAGCTCCCGGCCATATCGGCAGTTGCGTATGTTCGGGCGATGGCTGCCATACAGGCTTCTGCGCGGTCATACCGCCAAGCGCGAGCACAACACTGAGAGCAAAAAGCAAAGGCTTCCTCACAATCCTCACAGCGACACAGGCGTTGTCGCGTTCCTGCGCGACCGGCGAGGATAGCCGATCAACTCCCAACGTCCCGGTATCGTGCAGGTGGAGTCCCACAGGTCACTTCAGCATGCATCATTTCCAGCCCTCCAGAATGTTTATGAGACTGGTTCTAGTTCCTTCTGCAACTAAACGTCTTCGAGCGCGTCTTATTCAGGTGAACGCTGGCAAGCAGGTACAATAAAAGCGATGACCAATGCCACCATTCCCGGAGCTTTTATCGCCGGCCTGATCTCGTTTCTGTCCCCGTGCGTGCTACCACTTGTGCCGGGATACGTTTCGCTGGTATCGGGTGCGGGAGTGGAGGAACTGAAGTCTCCTCAGGCCCAGCTGATGCGGCGGGTGATGGTGAATTCGGTCGGATTCATCCTGGGCTTCAGCATCGTTTTCATTGCCCTGGGAGCAGCCGCAACCGAGCTCGGCCAGGTCCTTGGAGCGTACAAACACACGCTGGCCCGTGTCGCCGGGGTGATCATCATTATTTTCGGGCTCCATCTGACCGGCATTTTTAAGATCAAGGCGCTGTATACCGATGCGAGGTTGCACAGCGTGAAAGGCAGCAGCACGCCGATCGGGGCATTCGTGATCGGATTCGCGTTTGCTTTCGGCTGGACGCCGTGCCTGGGGCCGATTCTGACTGCAATCCTTACTCTGGCGAGCGAGCAGGACACGCTCGTGAAGGGGATTCTTTTGCTCGGCGTCTATTCGTTGGGGCTGGCAGTGCCGTTCCTGATGACCTCGCTCCTGATGGAACGCTTCCTGAAGTTTTATAGCCGCTTCCGTTCGCATATGCACGCGCTGGAAGTGGCATCCGGCGGGTTGCTGATTGCTCTGGGAATCTTGTTAGTGATCGGCCGGTTCACGCTGATTTCTAGCTGGCTGTCGTTTTTGAATCGCTTTGCATTGTGAGGTCTTAGATCTATGCCGATGGGTGACGAATCGAACGAGAGGCCAGGTGAGAGTACGCAATGGTGTCCGAAGTGTGGGGCATCGCTCGAGGACGCCGGCGCATCGAGGGCTGAAGCCGCTCCCGTAACTCCCACTTGCGAGTTGTGCGGGGCGCCGTTGGTGGCGCTTCAGACCAATTACAATCCGGAACCCTCTGCGCTTGCTCCCGTCGAACCGGTGACTCTTCCCAGGCGCCGCAATCCAATCGCACTGGTCGTGGTCGCGCTGGTAGCGGCGGGAATGCTTTACTTCGGGTTCCACATGGCGCGGCGCTCGGGGACAGAACATCTCCCCGGCGTGCTCGGCTACGGAACGCCGGCTCCCGATTTCACGCTCGAGACCCTGGACGGCAAGAGCGTGAGTCTGTCGTCACTACGTGGGAAAGCCGTTGTGGTGAACTTCTGGGCAACCTGGTGCGGGCCGTGCAAGATCGAGACTCCCTGGCTGGTCGAGATGCAGAACCAGTATGGAGCGCAGGGCCTGCAGATTGTCGGCGTTGCGATGGATGATTCCGGCAAGGATGAGATTGCCAGGTTCGCCAAGAACATGGGCATGAACTATCCCGTAGCGCTTGGGAAGGAAGCTGTGGGCGACGCTTACGGCGGAGTGTCGTACCTGCCGGAAAGTTTTTTCGTGGGCCGAGACGGCAAGATCGTGGACAAGATCATGGGCCTCGAGGGCAGGAGGGAGATCGAGGATGCCATAAAGAAAGCGCTGAATACGCAGGCTGGGAATCCGGCAACCGTCAGTGCCCTCATTGGCCCCAAGTAATCTTGGCTTCTCTTGCTTGAGCCGTTAGCGTTTGGGCGGGGTAAGAACTTATGCACAGCCGGAGTTCTGCACGCACGTTTCCGGCGTCGAAGCCCCAGAATTGACAATAGAAAGCGAACCCTGGCGCGACTAGTATTTGGATAGGGCTTGCCGGAGTCTCACGGATGATTTCGCCGAACCGCGTTTCGAAGATCGTCGGTTTATTTTTTCTGCTAGCCAGTGGGTGGGGACAATCCGGGAAAGCGCCTTCAGTTTCGATGGCGCCGGTAGGGCCGGTCACCGCGCAACGCGCGAAGCAGTCGAAGATCACCCTGAATTTCCGTGTAGCCCACGGCTTTCACATCAACTCCAACACGCCCAAAGATGAGTTCCTGATTCCCACGGCGCTGAAGATGGATCCGCCGACCGACATCGTGTTGGGGAAGATCGAATATCCCGATGGCGTGGATGTGAGCTTTCCTTTTTCCCCCGACACGAAGCTGAACGTCTATAGCGGTGATTTCACCATCAACCTGATGGTGCATCCGCTGGCGTCAGTGGTACCGGGAAAGTACGCGATGCGCGGCGTGCTTCGGTATCAGGCTTGCGATAACGCGCAGTGCTTTCCGCCGAAGACTTTGCCTGTCAACTTTGATGTGAAGGTCGTAAAAGAACCGGCCGCTCCGCGCCACAATCCCGGGCAGAGTCCGCACGTACACGGCTAGTGGACTGTCGTGCAGAAAGCGTTAATGGTGGAAACGCGGCTAAGTTCAACAAGCTCCACCGCGGTAAAGGCATCTGGCTCTTCTCAGCGCTCTCGGCGGACCTGCTCAGCGACCTCCGCGATCTAAGACTCTGCTTTTCTCAGTCTGGCCGAAATCCCAAAACGCAGAGGCCGCCGAGAACCCCCGCCGAGTGCGCGGAGAAGGCTATCTGACGACACGGTTCACCTTCTGCCAACAACCCAACTGCTCGAACCTACTAACGAAATCTATGCGACCGACCACTAGTTCGCAGCCACAACAGCCGCTGTGACTCAGAGTCCCTCCCCTGCCGTTTTGCAGCAGTGATTGGCAGGCGCTGATAAAAAGTGAGGACTGTAGTTTTGCCCAGAGGATTTCCTTCGCGTAACTTCGTGTCCTTCGTGGTTTAAGAATTTGGGGCTCCGACCTACTCGGTAATGATGTGATCCGCCCACTCGATCAGTGAGACGAAGACGGGCGGACTGCCGAACTTAGCTCCGTAGTTGGTAAGGTCCGCTTCAGTGACGCCGCGTGCGCGCGAGCAGGCGCCGCAGGCGTAGATCTGAACGCCTTTGGCCTTCAGCTTACTCAGGAACTCTCCGACAGCTGGCCAGCCGACCGGCATGACGGCCTCGGCCACGACTTTGCGCATCAGTACAACGGCCTCGCCGAGGAGGTAGATCTGAACTTCATGCCCAGCTTCAGACAAAGCGAGTCCGTGTGAGAAGGGGAACGCGGCTTTGGTGGGATCGTCGGAACCCCACGCGCTCTTCATCAGAATCTTGAGTTGCTTCCTAGATTGTCCTTGCAAAGCGCTGCTTGCGGTTAGGAAAGGTAGTGCCGCGAGCTGCGCCATCCGGGTGAGGAAAGCTCTGCGTGCCATGGATTTCTCCTGTTTGTGATTTATGTCCCGGGGAAGTGGGAGGAACTTTATCGCGTTTTCCGGCATTTGAGAAGATGCCGGCTTTGACGGATGCGCAGTCGATCCCTAAGATTTCCTACCTATGAAACGCGCCCTGCTCTGCGTGCTGCTGATCGCCGCCGCGTGTCTTGCACAATCGACAACGTCTTCTACCTTGATCATTCATGACGTCACCGTCATCGACGCCAGAGGCGCGCCAGCCAAGCCGCATCGGACGGTCATCGTGCGCGACGGAAAGATTGAAGCCATCAACAGCTCGGGCGGCGCATTGCCGACTACGCGATATTCGTAATCGCCCACTGGCTCCGCTGATTTTTCCCTTTCACTCGTGGAAGCGAAGGGCGCTTCATTCCAAAACTCCACAGCGGTCCAATTGAACGTTTCGTCTTGGCGGCGGTCAGGAGAACCGTCATCAATCATCCAGCGCGGGTAATGTAGATTCCATTCCATCGGAACCTCTGATGCTAGCCTTTCCCGCCTTGTTTCTTCTCCACCTTGGCCCACGTATCTTTCAGCGCTACGGTTCGATTGAACACCGGTTTCCCCGGCTTCGACTCGAGATCGGAACAGAAATAGCCGAGGCGTTCGAATTGGTAGCGGCTGCCTGGCGTTGCAGTCGCCAGCGAGGGTTCGAGTTTGGCGTGCGGGATCACTTCGAGGGAGTTCGGGTTCAGATAATCAAGCGGGTCTTTTCCCTCTTCTAGATCGCCAAGGTTCTCTTTGGTGAACAGATTTTCGTACACGCGCACCTCGGCATCAACCGCATGGTTCGCTGAGACCCAGTGGATGGTCGACTTCACCTTGCGTCCATCGGGAGCGTTGCCACCGCGTGTCGCGGGATCGTAGGTGCAATGAACTTCGACCACTTCGCCCTTGTCGTTCTTGACGGCGCTCTTCGCGGTAATGAAATAGCCATAGCGCAGCCGCACTTCGCGTCCCGGAGTGAGTCGGAAGTATTTCGGCGGAGGAACTTCCCGAAAGTCGTCCTGCTCGATGTAGAGTTCTCGCGAGAAGGGGACTTTGCGCGTTCCTGCGCTCTCGTCTTCCGGATTGTTGGTCGCGTCCATCTCCTCGACCCGGCCTTCGGGGTAGTTGTCGATGACCACCTTCAGTGGATGCAGTACCGCCATGACGCGTGGCGAGCGCTTGTTCAGGTCCTCACGCAGAAAGTGTTCGAGCATCGCGAGCTCGACGATGCCGTTGGTGCGCGATACGCCCGCCGCCGTGACGAAATGGCGGATTGCCTCCGGAGTGTAGCCGCGGCGACGCAGGCCTGAGAGCGTAGGCATGCGGGGATCGTCCCATCCGCGGACCGTGCCTTGTTCGACGAGCTGGCGTAGCTTGCGCTTGCTCATCAGTGTGTACGTCAGGCTGAGGCGGTCGAATTCGATCTGCTGCGAAGGGAAGATTCCCAGTTGCTCGATGAACCACTGGTAGAGTGGCTGGTGGTCGGCGAACTCGAGCGAGCACATCGAGTACGTGACTTTCTCGAGTGAGTCGGACTGTCCGTGCGCGAAATCGTACATCGGATAGATAGGCCACTTGTTTCCGGTGCGGTGATGCTCGGCGTGCAGGATGCGGTACATCACCGGATCCCGCATGTTGAAGTTCGGTGATGCCATGTCGATCTTGGCGCGCAAAACGCGAGAACCGTCGGGGAATTCACCGGCGCGCATGCGCTCGAACAGATTGAGATTTTCTTCAATCGAGCGATTTCGATAGGGACTGTCTTTGCCCGGTTCCGTCAGTGTGCCGCGATGCTTCCGGATCTCATCTGCCGTGAGGTCGTCGACGTACGCTTTGCCTTCTTTAATCAGTTTGACTGCCCACTCATAGAGTTGGCCAAAATAATCCGACGCGTAGAAAAGCCCGTCCCAGTGAAAGCCGAGCCACTGGATGTCTTCCTTAATCGACTCCACGTACTCTACGTCTTCCTTCTCGGGATTGGTGTCGTCGAAGCGAAGGTTGGTGTGACCGCCGAACTCGTCGGCGAGGCCGAAGTCGATGCAGATCGCCTTGGCGTGGCCGATGTGAAGATATCCATTGGGCTCGGGAGGAAAACGGGTTTGCACACGTCCGTTGTACTTGTTGGTTTTCAGGTCTTCGGCGATCCGGTCGCGGAGAAAGTTAGAGGGGCGCGACTCCGGAGCGGGGTTCGCGCCCGGCTCGGGCGCGCCTGCAGGCGTTGTCATAATCTTTGATCTTACCGCAAACGAAGGTGGGGACTTCGCCCGCGGGTCGAGAAACAACAGCTTTGAACCGCAGAGAACGCTGAGAACTTCCGCGGAGAGCGCGGAGAACGGCGTCGCCTACCGCACGTGGCGGGCTTGCTCGGTGATCCAGTCTGTCAGGTAGGCTGTAGCGCCACTCGCCAACAGCGGCTCTTTGCCCTCGACTGCGTCGACGAAGTTCTCAATCAGAGGCTGGTGCAGGTTCTGGTGCGCGGGCAGGCTCTCCCGACCGCTCGGGTAGCTCAGATCGGGCCCGTTGAGCGGCGACATTTCCATCTCGCCTTCGGTGCCGCGGATTCTGCATTCGTCGCGACTGATCTTCGAATGCCAGCGAACGTCCACGATTCCGCGAACTCCGCTTTCATACTCGATCATGACCGTCGCGTTGTCTTCGACCGCATAGTGATGCACGACGTTTGAGAGTTGACCCGCGACCCGCACGGGCTTGCCGAAAAGGAAATTCAGCACGTCGATGCGGTGAGAGGCGATGTCGAACAGCGGCCCGCCGGCGGACTTCGCAGGATCAAAAAGCCAGCTACGTTCGCCAGTTCCATCAAACCACATGTGATTGGTCAATTGGGCAAACACCGGTTTGCCAATTGCGCCGGCTTCCAGCAGTTGTTTCGCGCGTTGGATTTTGGGATAGAAGCGGCGGTAATAAGCCACGCCGAAGAGCTTGCTGGTCTTCTCGGCCGCGCTGACCATGGTGCGGGCTTCGGCTTCGTTCATCGCCATCGGCTTCTCGCAGAGGACGTGCTTTCCGGCGCGCAGGGCTTGAATTGTCTGGGGAGCGTGGAGGAATACCGGCGTTCCGACGTACACAGCCTGCACTGCGGGATCAGCGAGGGCTTCCTCGAGTAACGTCCAGGCTTTCGCGCCGAAGTGGGCGGCCTTCGCGGGATTGCGAGTGACTACGCCGTACAGTCGGCTCCTCGGTTCGGCTTGAATCGCGGGGATTACGCGGCGGATGGTGATGTCGCCGATTCCGATGACGATCCAGTTGAGCATGGGAGTAGTGTCGCACGGGGGAGCACGACGTTCCGAGGTTAGGCGGCTCGCTTCCCCCTCGACTGCGCTCGGGGTGGACAGCCGAGGCGGCTGTCCCTACGTGGATCTCGAAATCAAAGGCCGGCTTGTGGGCCGGCCTTCAATTGAAAAGAGATAGAACTACTTCTTGGGGGCGATCGCGTCTTTCGCCGCTTTGGCGACGCGGAACTTCACGACGGTCTTCGCTTTGATCTGGATGGGCTCGCCGGTCTGGGGATTCCGTCCGGTGCGGGCTTTGCGGTGCGCTTTCACCAGGCGGCCGAGTCCGGGAACTACGAAAATTCCGTTCTTCTTGGTTTCTTTAATAGCTGTGTCGGCGAGGTGCTCGAGGAACGCCGCCGCGGTTTTGTTGGGAAGTTCAGTCTTCTCGGCGAGTTGCCGAATCAATTGTGTTTTGGTCAGACCTGAAGCCATACTGCCTCCTTAAAAATCGTTTTAATTCGAATGCGGGGCTTATCTTATACCCATGGGGCTGTGGAAAAACACATATTTTACGGGGGTTTTACCATTTGGGAACGTGCACAAGCCCGTCTTTACAGGGTTTGGCACCGCTAGGGGTGCGGAAACGGGCCTAACATGCCCATCGGGACCACGATTTCAGATTGAAGATTTTCAGATTACAGATTGGACTCGGGGTGTAAATAGCGAGTTCAATCGGCACTCTACAATCTGAAATCTGAAATTGGCGGCCAATTCGATGCCAATGCAATAATGAGTGCAGGAGCCGTCTTGAGCTGCGTTCTCTGTGAGATCCGTAAAGAAAAGCGGTTTTGCCCCGCGGTGCACGGGCGCATTTGCCCGCAATGTTGCGGCGAGCAGCGCGAGGTGACGCTCGATTGCCCGAGCGACTGCCCGTACTTGCAGCAGGCCCGCGAGCACGAGAAGCCGCGCGCGGCGGAGCAGATCGATCCTGCGGGATTGTTCCTGCAGATCGAAGTCTCGGACCAGTTCATGTACGAGAAGGAACACCTGCTGATGGGATTGACCTATGCGCTGGCAAAATCCGCTCGGTCCGACCGGAGCCTGCACGACCAGGATCTGATTGCCGCCCTCTCCATGCTGGGGAAGAGCTACGAACGGCGGGTGAACTCCGGCCTCCACTACGCACCGCCACTGACCAGCGATTCACAGCGGCGTGTGGTCGTTGAGGTCGAGAACATGGTCAAGGAGTACCATGAGGCCGAGCAGAAGCACATGGGCTACTCGAGTCTGCGCGATTCCGAGATACTGAAGGCGCTGGTGTTTCTGATTCGGTTGGCGCAGGGAAGGACATCAGGGCGTCCTAAGTCACGGGCCTTTGTCGAATTTCTGTTTGCGCAATTCCCCGAGAAGGAATCGACGGTGGTTACGCCGCAGGAAGCTGGGAGCCGGATCATTCTGCCGTGAGACCGTCTCTGGTCGTTCGTCGTTAGTCGTTGGCCTTCGGCTCCATCCGGCGAACGGATTGTCCCGACGGTAGTTCCTCGAGTAGTTCCCGAACCGTCTTCCTCAGCACGGGATGCATTGCGTCAGGTGCGACCTCCGCGAGCGGTTCCAGCACGAAGCGGCGGTATTGCATCGCCGGATGGGGGATCGTCAAAACGGGTGTGGCGATTACTTCGTCTTCGAATAACAGGATGTCGAGATCGATCGTCCGCGGGCCTTTCTTCTGGATTCGTTGGCGGCCCATTGCTTTTTCAATCGTAAGCAACTGCAGCATGAGTTGCTCGGGCGTTGATGAGGTCTCCAGGGCAACCGCACAATTCAGGAATTGCGGTTGATCGGTGAACTCGACGGGCTCGGTTTCATAGATCGATGAAAGGGATCGCAGCTTTCCAGTCGATTCCAATCGCCGGATCGCCTCTCGCAAGTGAGCCTCGCGATCTCCGATGTTCGATCCCAGCGAAAGATAGACAAGATGCGGCATACGAGTGTGGAAATCATTTGTACTCCCGGAGGAACGCCCCGCACAATCTGCGGAGTTTGCAGTGTCAGTGTTTTGAGCGACATGCAAAGTCCGCCCACCGAGGACCCATCACCTTGGTCACTATCCCACTTCTCTGGTCTCCTCCTAGAATCACAAGCATGACGTTGGAGTCACTCCTGCTGAGCCAGGACCCGGAGTTGGTGCGTGTCATCCGGCCCACGCTTGAAAAACTGTCGATTGATGTGGAGGTCTGCCACGACGCGAGGGCGGGATCCGACATCCTGATCTCCGACAAGTTCGATGCCGTCGTTGTCGACTGCGACGATCTCACGGGCGGACTGGCCTTGCTGCAGGGCTTGAGGAATACTCCCAGTAACAAGAACTCCGTTGCGTTCGCCATTTTGAACGGTAAGCGTACGACCACGCAGGAAGCGTTTGGTATGGGTGCGAATTTCGTCTTGCAAAAACCTATCAGCACCTTGAATGCTTCCCGCTGCTTTCACGCCGCGCTGAACTTCATGCTGAAAGAGCGTCGGCGCTACTTCCGGCAGCCAGTGAAAATGCAAGTCAAAGTGGTTCTCGAGGGCAAGACTCTGACTGCGAACAGCACCAACATCAGCGAGGGCGGCATCGCCCTGCTGTTGCGCGAGGCTCTGCCGAAAGGCGCGACTCCGCAGGTGCAGTTCTCGTTACCTGAAAGCAGCATCCACATCGAGGTCGAAGCCGAAGTTGCTTGGGCTGATATGAAAGGCCTTGCTGGGCTGCGCTTTCACGGCATGCCCAAGATGGCGCAAGCGCAGCTGGAAGCTTGGCTTGACGAGCGTATGGAAGCCGAGTTTCCGGGATCCAAAGACCGGATTGCCGAGTCCGGCTCCTTGCAGTAATCCTTTCTAATTCCAGAACACCATACCGGGAGAACCTTCTTTGGGACTTGTGCGTTTTGGCTTCATCCGCAAAGCTGATGAACTGGGGGAGAATCGGATGCTGACAAATGAATTCCGCATCGCCAAGGTACAAAAGACGCTGCGCTGGTTTGAACAGGACATTCCTCTACTGCATATGCGCGTCCAGGAGTTGTCGAAAGAACGGCAGGACTCGGCCAAGAAATTCGCGGCGGCCATGATCGAACAGACCCGGGCCGAACTGCATAAACTACTGCAACAGCAGCCCAACGATCAGAACGACCCCAGCGAGGCTCCCTGCGAAGCAGCGGACTAATACGAAAAGTATCGAAGATGGAATATTAAAGAGAGGATCCCGCAGCGGCTTCTGACCGCCGATGAGTTTCGTGCTCTTCAGGTTCTTCCGGAACCGTGACTTCGTCCCACAAGCTCTTGTCGCGCAAGATGCGCGAAACCAGCGCGGTATGCATAGCGTGACCTGCGCGGTCAGCGACCACCTTCCCCAGGAGCTGCTTCCCCAGGAGCGCCAGATCACCCACCAGGTCAAGGACCTTGTGACGGACGAATTCGTCAGAAAAACGCAGGGGTCCGTTTTCGATTCCATCGCGAGTAAGCACAATGCAATTTTCGCGCGACGCGCCGCGGATCAGTCCCATGTTGCGCATGGCCTGCTCGTCTTCGCGCGAGCCGAAGGTGCGCGCCGCCGCGATGTGTTTCAGATAGCTTCCATTGGTGAGTTCCACCTGGAAGGTTTCTTTTCCGATCAGAGGATGCGGGAAGTTGATGGAGTAGGAAACGGAGTACGAGTCAGCAGGGTATACGGCGATGAACTTGTTACCCTCGCGCATCTCGACTTCGCGGCGCATCTTGAGATATTTGCGAGGCCGCCGCTGTTTGCGAATGCCAACTTTGCGGATCATGTCGACGAAAGGCTGAGCGCTGCCATCGAGGATGGGAAGTTCAAGGTTGTCGAGCTCGACGATAGCGTTGTCGATGCCGAGGCCAATAAATGCGGAGAGCACGTGCTCAGTAGTCGAGATCAGCACGCCCTTCTTCATGAGACTCGTAGCGTAACTGACGCGGGCTACATTGCGGCTGTCGGCCTCGATCTCGAAGCCGTCAAGGTCGGCCCGGCGGAATACGATGCCCGTCCCCGACGAAGCGGGCAGAATGCGCATCGAAACCGGTGCGCCGCTGTGCAAACCTATGCCGCTGCAAGCCGCAGCCGCGCGAATTGTCCGCTCGTACATCAAGGAGTATTAAGATGGCTGAGTAAGGTAACAGACTAAGGCCAAGTTCAGAAAACTGTCTGTGGTAAAACAGCCACAGTTCATCGCGCAAGGGTAAACCTTTGCTGGGTTCGGATCCCGAGGACGGATCGACGTAACTTATTGAAAATAAATACATAAATTAA
Source organism: Candidatus Sulfotelmatobacter sp. (assembly GCA_035568275.1). Lineage (GTDB taxonomy): Bacteria > Acidobacteriota > Terriglobia > Terriglobales > Acidobacteriaceae > Sulfotelmatobacter. Next base: position 2,461 of record DATMOO010000143.1, on the reverse strand, counting down.
AATCTCCACTTTCTTGTCATTCCGAAACTCGCAGCCGTAGAGGAATGCGCTGTCGCTTTGCAGCGTCACGGTGTCCGCCACGAGCAGATTCCTCCGTACGGTCGGAATGACAAATGCAAAGATAGCCTGGGGAGATTACTTCTTTGACTTATTCGATTTCACCTGTTTATTGGGGTTGTAGCCGGAGTTGGGGTCAAACATGGCGGGGTCAAGACCCTGATTGATGGTCACGGAAGTCAGATAGCGCTGGTTGGACATGTCGCCGTTGAAATAACGGGTGACGTTGTGGGGAGCCATGATGCCGGATACCGGCCGATAGTTGTCGTAGACCTCCTCTTCCAGATTTTTTTGCTTGTCGACCGGGTCGCGCCATTCGAAAGACTTCTTGATAGGAAGGTGCGAGTCGGTATCAAAATAGAGAGTCACGCTCTCGTTCTGCGCATTGACGAGAGTTACCTGATAGGCCGAATGCTGCGCAGCGATGGCGTTGCCTTCGAAAAGCATGACCACGCCGGGATCGTTTATCCAGGTGCGAAGGACGCGGTCCAGTGAGTAGTGGCGGCGGCGAAGATAGTCATCGAGATCTTTCTGCTCGACCGGATGCGGACCTTTGAACGTGATCTCGTAACCTTTGTCGCCCACGAACACCTGAGCGATGTCGCGCTCTTTCGTGAATTCGACTCGCTCTTTGTCGGGAAACTCGCTGAAACTCCAGAACGGTCCGCCGCCTCCCGTGGGATTGCCATGATGAAAGCCGTAACCGCGTCCTTGCTGCTCGCGGTCGCGGATGGTGAGATAGATTTCCCCACCCAGCGCCTGAATGCCTTGTTCGATGATGGCTTTGGCTTTGTCGGAATTCTGCACAGCTTCTTTATCGAGCGCGATCGCAGGGGAGGGCGAGGCCTTCGCTGCGTCCTTCGGCCCGGGAGCAGGAGTGGCAGCATTCTGCGTCTGTGCTGCGCTCTGCGAGCAGGCCGAGCACACCAACACCAGAATCGTGAAGAACAGTTTCATTCCGTTTAGGGATGGATCACGCAATCAGAATTGTAGCGTTTTCTGTGGATTTTCGGCTGCGGACTATCGATACTCCTCTCAACCCTTGGATGCAGGAACACTGGGGAAAGCAAGCTGGATGCGGCTAATTTTCTGTGCTGGATCCGATCTCGCGGATGGCATCGATAAGACGGGACGACATTTTCGCGAAACCTGCAGGGCGGGTCTGACGAGTGATCGGCAGCGTACAGGAAGTCAAAAACCCCACCCCTGTCGTATGAAGCGCGACGAGGGTCGGGCACCCACACGCGTCTCGCAATCGCATGCGCAAAGCTAACCCGCCAGGACCGCTCCTCCGTTTACGTTGAAAACTTCCCCCGTGATGAAACTGGCGTATTGGGTACACAGGAAGAGCACCGGGGCGGCAATCTCTTCGGGTTTGCCCACGCGTCCCAGGGGAATCGTGCGCAGGATTTCCTCGCCGCTTTTCGGATCTTCCAGAGCTTCGGCGCTCATTTCGGTGTCGACCCAGCCGGGTGCAACGCTGTTGACGTAAATTCCTGCCGATGCCAGCTCCGTGGATAGGCCCTTCGTCATGCTGATGAGCGCTCCCTTGGTGGCGGAATAGTCACAATGATAGGCCTCTCCGCGCTGGCCGCTTGTCGAGCTAATCAAGACGATGTGTCCGGCGGGGCGACTTGTGCGCGGCTGGGCCTTCATCTGTGCGACCGCGTGCTTCACCAGGCCGAAGACAGCGTCGAGATTGATCGACATAGTCGAACGCCACTGCTCGTCCGACATGCGCTCGATGGGAACGTCCTCAACCGGCCAGACGCCGTGATTAGCGATGAGGATGTCGAGGCGTCCGAAACGCTCGACGGTTTTCGCTACAAGGGAACGAGCGGCCTCAGGATTGTTTAAGTCGGAGGCGATTGGAAAGACGTTGGGACCGCACTCTTTCGCCAAGGCCTCGGCCTGAGAGCGGGCGCTGCGGTAGCTGAAGGCGACCTTGGCACCGGCGGCCGCGAACATGCGGACCGTGGCGGCGCCGATGCCGCGGGAACCACCGGAGATCAGAGCGACTTTACCGGAGAGGGATAGAGGGATTGACATGACCGACTAGGCTACCGCATCGGGCACGATGGGAACTAGTGGGTCTACTGCCATGACTGCGTTTGTCATTCCGACCGAAGGGAGGAATCTGCTCGTGGCCGGCACCATGACGATGCAGGCGACAGCAGATTCCTCGACGGCTAACGCCGTTTCGGAATGACAACAATGTCGAGATTGTTCTGGGATTTGCCCTGGCAGAGGTCACAACCGGTTGCGCAACAATTTTCGCTTGCCGTCTTGGCCTCCGGTGCGTTGTCATTCCGACCGGAGGGAGGAATCTGCTTGTGGCCGGCACCATGGCGCTGCAGGCGACAGCAGATTCCTCGACGGCTAACGCCGTTTCGGAATGACAACA
>DATMOO010000142.1:0-2025 GCA_035568275.1 Candidatus Sulfotelmatobacter sp. | reverse complement strand
CTGCGCTCAGAGTGACAAATCAATCTCCCGAGCGAAGCTCGGTTAAGATGGCGATCTACTCTGCTTTGGCCGACTCGGCGCGGTCATACACCGAGCGGATGATGATCGGCGTATTCAGCTTTTTGCTTTCCACGGTCAGGGTATCGGCTAGTTGCTTGCCTTCGCCGGTTATCTCGTAGCTGTGGGAGATTTTTTCGCCATTGGGGCCCTTTTCTTCTGTCACCAGGGTCTCGTTATTCCAGTGCGCCTTTACCTGTGCCTGGTCGCTGTCTTTCTTGGGTTTTTCGAGCTTGCGGCCATCCGTGAATAGTGTACGGACGTGGCTTTGGGTGTCGGTCATGTCAATCTCGGGACCCTTCTGGGTAACCTTGAGCTGATCGGGCGCTTCGACGAGGTCGCGCAGCCGTGCCCGCTGATCGTCGGAGCCTGCGCCTTGGCCGCGCCCCATTCCAGGCCCTCCGCCCGGCCGGCCCATTCCACCCACTCCAATGCCGGGGATTCCCATCGTCACTCCGCCGCCGCCCATCCCTCCGGGTCGTCCCATGGGGCCGTTCTGATCACGATCCTGCATCGCCGAACGTAATTTCTCGCGGGGATCGTCACTCTGCTCGCGGTTCAGTTTCCAGGTCCCATTCAGTGCGGGCTCTCCCTGATGAGTCTCGGGCGCGGAAGCTGCCGGCTTCGATTGCTCCGCCGACTGTTTCGCCGCGTAAGCCACTGCTACGACAAATACCAGGCCCAATGCAAACGTGAATCGCTTCCAGAAAACCCAGGCATGCGTGTTGTTCCCATTCGCTGACATGAGCAACTCCGTTCGTATGTCGCCCTGCCTCCGGCAGACGTATGCGTCCCCTGGAGACACGAAAAGTGCCCCGAAGCACAGGACTATGACGAAGATTCAGCGCGCTGCTGAATGCTCATGTGATGGAACAAATGAAGCCAAGGATGTCCAGTGCCGCTCAGCTTTCCCGTAAAGATTTGTAAACGCGAGGGCAGGCGGACGTGCGGCTGGCCTGTACAAGTTCAATGGGGCCCTTGCAGCTGGAGATGGCCGGCTAGTACCTCACTGCGTCTCGGGGTTCGATGCGAGTCAACCGCTATTGACGGCTTTCGGTGCGTGGTGGAAGTGCATAGCTGCTTTTCGTGAGATCCAAGCCGCAATGGGGTCTTTCGACTCCGTTCGGCTGGCGCCTCACTGCGCTCAAGATGACAGAGAATTAAAGCCTGCGTTCAGGATGAGAGAGAATTAAAACTTGGCTCAAGATTACGGACAAATTGAAACTTGCGAGGGCCGACGGATTACTGTCCGGGGCGGAACTGCGGCGAGATTACCAACCGGTTGGGGGATTTCTTGGCGTCTTTCTGATGCTGGAAGACGAGATCCAGTCCTTCTTCAGCAGCGGCTGGGGCTTGCGCCAGCAAGTCGGCCAGCGAACGAAACGCACGGCTGACTTCCTGTGAATCATGGGCCGCCACTGGGGTACCCTTATCAATGGCGGGCGCGATCAACTGGTAGTTATTGGGAACCTTCCAAAGAATTTTGCAGGCGGTTGCCTTTTCGACGTCTTCTTCGCTGAAGCCGGGAATTTTCTTGTAGCGATTCATGACCAGTCGCAGATGCTTGCGGCCGTTGCCTTCCTCCAGGAAGTTTCGAATGCGTCCCGCGCTCCAGAGCGAGACCACATCGGTCTGCGCGACCATGAGTACGACGTTGGACAGATCCGAGAGCAGGCGGGTAGTCTCGTCCATGCGGCCCGAGCAATCGACTACAACAAAGCGATAGTGGCTTACCAGCAAGTCGAACAAGCGAGCCAACTCGGCCGCTGCCGGCGCCGTCGTGTACGGCTGTTGGGGGCCTGCCAGCAGGTGCAGGCCATCCTTGGTGGAGGTCATCAGCCCTTCGAGCAGGGAAGCATCCATGCGGTGCAGATTTTGCAGCGCGTCCATCACACTGAAGGTGGGACGGGCGTTGAGATGCAGGGCGGCATGTCCGATCGGCGAGAAATCAACCAGGATCGTTTGCCC
>DATMOO010000141.1:0-16681 GCA_035568275.1 Candidatus Sulfotelmatobacter sp. | reverse complement strand
CGGCACGGTGTCGTTGGTCACGTACAGATCCATTCGTCCATCGTTGTTCACATCGGCGGCCACAACTCCCCAGGCCTTGGCGCGCGACTGCGCAATCCCTGATGCCTTACTCACATCGGTGAACGTGCCGTCTCCATTGTTATGAAATAGCCAGCACGGCATCGCGTCGTAGATGCTCGGAATGCAGTAGTGACGCTCTCCCGTGATCAGGTCGCCGCAGAACTTCAGTTTTGCCTTGCTGTAGTCGACAAACCGGCATACGAACAGATCGAGTCGCCCATCGTCGTCATAGTCGAACCATACCGCACTGGTCGCCCATCCGGGTGCTGCGACTCCAGCTTTGGCCGTCACGTCCGTGAAGGTCCCGTCTCCATTGTTGTGATAGAGGATGCTGTGGGGATACTGCGTGACATACAAGTCCGGACAGCCGTCTCCGTCATAATCCCCGGCGGCGACTCCCATGCCATACGCATTTCCTGGCACACCCGCTTTTTGCGTTACATCAGTGAACGTGCCATCGCGATTGTTGTGGTAAAGGGCATTGCGCAGTGGTGTAGACGGCTCGTAAAAATCGCAGGGCCCGCTGTTTACGAGGTAAATGTCCATCCACCCGTCATTGTCGTAATCAACAAAGGCGCAGCCCGCGCCGACGGTTTCGGGCAGGTGGGCCATCGGCGAACGGCCGCTGACATGCGTCCACGCGATGCCGCTGGCGGTCGCGGGAATCTCTTCGAACGCGGCACTCGATGCGACTGCGTCCGCGGCCGAGAACAGAGCAGGCGCCCAGATTCCGCTTCCGACCCCGGCAGCCCCCAGTAACTGAAGAAATCTGCGGCGAGAAAATGGATGGCCCCGCGCCTTCCGACGTCTCATCATTCGGTCCCGATCGTTCTATTGTTGCGGAGAAGTACGCGGCGCCTTCGCGGCCGTCTCCTGCTGCAATGCCATCTCTCTTTGCGCATCTTGCTTGCGGCCGGTGCGCGCATACGACGTTGCCAACTGATAGTGACCCGCCGGATCATCGGGCTGCATCTTCACATAGTTTTCCAGCGGCGTGACCGCATCGGCAAACTTCCCGGCAGCGTTCATCGAGATCCCCAGCGCAAGGTAGGCCTCCACAAACCCTTCATCCAATTTTGTGGCTCTCCCAAAGTGGCCGATCGCCTCTTCCCACTGCCCTGCCTGTCGCGCAATTTCGCCCAGCAGAAACTCAGACGCGGCGCTGTTGGGGTCAATCTTCAATTCCTCTGCAAATTCCCTCTTCGCGTCCGCGGAATCCGGAGGAGTCTTCGTCAGAAACAATCTTCCAAGCCTGTAATGAATCCCATGGCGCTGCGGATTTTGCTCGAGAATTCTCTGGTACTGGGTGACCGCCTTATCCCAGTCGCCTTGGGACTCGGACGCCTCCGCCTCAAGCTGCTGTGCCTGCGCCGACGAGGGAGCCGCCGACGCCAGCTCATGCGACGCCTTCAGCGCCAGCTCGGAGTAGTAATGCGTTGTGAGATACAGAACTTCAGGATCCTTCGCAAAGCTGCGGTTGAGCTCGAGCAACGTTCTGACGGCAGTCTCCGTCTGCTCCAGTCCCATGGCGCAGCGCGCTGTTGACATCAGTACGTCATACTTCAAGTCCTTAGTCGCAATTTCCGCAACCGCCTTTTTGAGGATCGGCAGAGCCGCCTTGCACCGCCCTTTCGATGCCAGGGAAATTCCGCGCTCTGCGGCGCTGGAACTGTCCTCCGCAGGCGCTTTCGCTCTTACTTGTGCACTAGATGTGACACATACCAACGTTACTGCAACAGCGACGAGTATCCGATTGCGAAACCCTTCAGAAATAGCCAAGACGACGTGCATAGCGTTTGCGCGGAGTATATCCTCACGTGTCATCGATCGCCAACTGAGACGTCGTTATCGCTTTCTCCGGAGGTTCAGCAGCGACTCCGGAGTTCGACCGGACTGGCGCCGCCGACAAAGGCTGACGCGAGAATTGACAGTTGGCACGCGATCAGATTGAATGAAATGTGTGTCTGCCTCCGGCTGTGAGCTGGGGTTCAGCCGCTTCACTTCAATTCAGGAATTCAGGAGCACCGCATGTCCGCACCCAGTCGCCGGCCCGAGATTCGCCGGCGCCGTACCCGCAAAGAAAAGATTGTTCAATTACGCAAGCGCTTGACCGACGCCAAAACCGACGCCGACCGCAGCCGCATCACCGCCAAGCTGCACAAGCTCGCCATCATGTCCCCCGGGCAGCCGCTGCTGAAGTAGCACCGGCATTCACCAGCCCACAAGATGCGGCCCACTCAAGAGGATGAACGCGTGTGGGTGCCCCATCCTTTTCGCGTTTTGTGCGACAGAGCCTGCCCTGAGCGAAGTCGAAGGGGTGGGGATTTTGATTTTCTTGAGAAGCTTTGGATGATAGGTGGTTGCGCTCGGCTCCGGCGTAGCTCACTCTTCAATCCGCCGCGTGCGATCTCGACTCGGCACGCTCGCACTGCGCGACCTGGCGGTAGGCATCCAACACGCGCAGTACCGAACTCTCCCACGAGAACCGCGTCACCTGTTTGTAGCCGCGCTCCTTCATGCGCTCCCGCAGTGCCTTATCCATCAGGACGCGGTGCAGCGCCCGCATGATCTCAAATACATTTTCAGGATTCACCAGCACCGCCGCGTTCCCCACCACTTCCGGCAGGGACGTCGCGTTCGAAGTCACCACTGGCGTTCCGTGCGCCATGGCTTCGAGCGGAGGCAGACCAAACCCCTCATAGAGTGACGGGAACACAAAGATCTTCGCCGAGTCATAAAAAATACGCAGCACCTCGATCGGGATGAAGCCCAGGAACCGCACGTCGTTCTGGACTCCGCTTCGCACCACGGTCCGCCGCAAGTCCGGGTTGCCCGACAGATCGTCTCCGATAATGATGAGCTTCAGGTCGGGATAAGCCTGGTCCCTTTCCAGTTCCGTCTTCAACGCCGAAAATGCCTCGATCATGCGCACCACATTTTTGTGGGGGCTGATGCGGCCGGCATACAGGAGGAATGGATAGGTCACCTGATACCGCTCGGCGATCAATTCACGATCGGCCGGGCTGGCATGCCCGTGCAGAAACCGTTCGTCGATGGCGTTGTAGACCACCTCGATCCGGCTGGACGGAATTTCGAACAGCTTCTCAATCTCGGTGCACGTGAAATTTGAAACTGCAAAAATCCGGGCCGCCCCGCGCAACACCTGCCGGGTCATCTGCATGTGCCACGTTCCCCAGAAGCCCGTCTGCTGGCGGACGCCAGACATATGTTCGAACATGTCGTGCACCGTCATCACGTACGGGCACGGCATCATGCGCGGAACCGAAAACAGGTTGGGGATATGGACCAGATCGCAATTGAGCCGCTTCAACGCAGTCCGGAACTCACGATAGCCTTGAAACGTGCGCTCCGGCGCCTCAGCAGGAGTGTGGTGGAAGTTCGCGGGCAGCGGCCCGATTTCCTGGACCTTTGCCGGAGGGCCAATCAGGAAATACTCGTTCTCATGATCGAGCCGGCAAAGCGTTCGAACAATATTGCGGATGTACGTGCCGACGCCGAACTCCGTCATCCGCCGGATATCGAGGGCGATCTTCACCGATGAAATTTAAACACAATTGAGTAGGGCGGTGTAGTTGAATTACGCCCGCACCTCAGCCTGAGCCTTGGCCCGCCGTTCCGCATAGAGCGGGAAGGCTTCGCACAGCTCAAGCACCTGCTTGCGGACCTTGCTCAGCACGGCAGCGTCATTGCGATGCAGTAGGACCTCGGCGATCCAGCGCCCGATCTGCCGCATCTCAGCTTCCTTCATCCCACGCGTCGTCAAGGCCGGCGTGCCAATGCGAATCCCGCTCGGCTTCATCGGAGGATTCGTGTCAAACGGAATCGCATTCTTGTTCACCGTGATTCCCGCCTCACCCAGCGCCTTCTCCGCCTCGCTGCCCAGCATGCCCTTCGAGAACACATCGATCAGCATGAGGTGAGTATCGGTTCCACCGGAGATTATGCGGAAGCCTTCGTCCGCCAGCGTCTGCGCCAGCACCTTGGCATTGGCCACGATCTGCCGCGCGTAATCGCGGAAATCAGGCTGCATCGCCTCCTGGAAGCAAACTGCTTTCGCCGCGATGATGTGCACCAGCGGCCCGCCCTGCATCCCCGGGAATACAACTTTATCGATGGCCTGAGCGAATTCTGCTTTGGACAGAATCATCCCCGACCGCGGGCCCCGCAATGTCTTGTGGGTAGTCGAAGTAACAATGTGCGCGTGCGGAACCGGTGAAGGATGCGCGCCTCCCGCCACCAGTCCGGCGAAGTGCGCCATATCCACAAGATAGAGCGAGCCGACTTTGTCCGCGATCTGCCGCATGCGGGCAAAGTCAATGATCCGCGGATATGCGCTGCCGCCGCCAATGATCAGCTTCGGCCGTTCCTTCTCGGCGAGCTTCTCCAGTTCGTCGTAGTCGATCGTCTCGCTCTCTTTGGTCACGCCGTAAGGAATGATCTTGTAGGTCTTGCCGGAAAAATTCAGATGATGTCCGTGCGTCAGATGTCCGCCATGCGCCAGATTCAGCCCGAGGATCGTGTCGCCAGGTTGGAGCACGGCGGCATACGCTTCCATATTGGCCTGCGACCCTGCATGCGGCTGCACGTTGGCGTGTTCCGCGCCGAAAAGTTGCTTCGCTCGGTCACGAGCGAGATTCTCCACGACATCGGTGAACTCGCATCCGCCGTAGTAGCGCTTTCCCGGATATCCTTCGGCATACTTGTTCGTGAATACCGATCCGGCAGCTTCGAGCACAGCTTCGCTGACAAAGTTTTCCGACGCGATGAGCTCCAACCCTTCGTGCTGGCGCCGCGTTTCATTATCAATGGCCGCGGCAATCTGCGGATCGGCTTCGTACAGCGGACGGTACATCTTCGTGTTTTTCATTTCGTTTCCCTGATTTCGTACATATCGGCCCGGCGCAACTCCATGTAGCGGTCCGGCGCTTTCAGCGGTGTGAATCCAGACTTCGCGTAAAGCCCATGCGCATCCCGGGTCAGCAGAATCCATCGACGCAGCCCTTGCAGGGAAGGCTGCTGCAGGATGCACTCCATCATCCACTTGCTCAACCCGCGCCCGCGATACGTTTCGAGCACGAACACGTCACCGAGATATGCCACGGTGGCGAAGTCACTGATCACCCGCGCAAACCCGACTTGGGGTGCCCCACTTCTGGCCGGTTTTGCCAGCAGTGGGGATTTTTCGCCCACCTCATGATAAATCCCGAAGCACAACGAATGCTCGATCGATCGTTCCACCACATCCCGCGCAATCCCTTTCGCCCAATAGCAACTCGTGAGGAATCCGTGGATTAGGTCCAGATCGAGCCGGGCGCGGTCTGTACTGATCACAAACTCCCCGCGCCGGGATTCCATCACATCGGACGCGGAAATGTGATCGAAGTCCATGCCGCAATTCTCCTTCGTGTTCCTTAGTGTCCTTCGTGGTGATCGCATTTCAAAACGCCGACCGCAGAAACGAAACCAACTGCCACCCATCCATGTACTTGTATGGAGTCTCCCCGGTTGTGTAGTGACCACACGGCAGCACCGCCACCTTGTGCTCCAGCCCATGCCGAGCAAACTCCTCAACCACCTGCCGCGAAAATTCCGGCAGGAAGGTCAAATCGTATGCCGCATAGACAATCAGCGATTTCTTGGGCCAGCGCGAGAACTGCTCGAAGTACGACATTGGACTGATCGCCCGCCAGACATTCCGCAATTCTTCCAGATCAATCCTCTCTTCAATTCCCTGGCGGATGTGCCGGGTCGATTGCCCATGCCACACGACATCGGCAAAATACGTGGACGCATGATTGAAAGCCGCCACCCGAATCCGCGGATCATGCGCCGCCGCAATGAACGCATAGCACGACCCCAGGCTCGTGCCCACAATGCCGAGATTCGAGTAGCCCTGCTGTTCGAGCCAGTCGAGGCAGCAACGAATATCAATCACGCCTTGGCGTGTGGCGTCGAGAGTGCGCCCGATGTTCGCCGAAACCGCGTAGTCCGCGCGCCTGATTTCGGCCGGCATCCGAATGTCGTGATACGGCAGGCTCAGCCGTAGAACGGCAATCCCCAGCAGGTTGAATACGCGGCATAGGCCGACGTAGGCAATTGCATCGGAATTCCAGTGCGGCAGCAGAATCACCGCTCGCCGTCCACGCGCGGGAAACCAGCGCGCATTCGCCACATTGTTTTCGGGATACGGCGTGCTTACAGGAGAGGTGAATCGCAGAAATTCCCCAAACGTCCCTTTTAGCTTGGCTTCAAGTTTCGGATCTGGCACTTCGCGGGTCGAGAAAACCTGCACCTCGCGCTGCTCCAGTCGGAAGTCGTGCGGTTTCGTGTAGGAATAGTACTCGTCACTCGAAGCTACGATGCGGCGGTTGTAATCCAGAAAGAATTGTTCGGGCTTCTCGGCCGCCTGCCGGGGAGAATGCCCGTTACGGCAGGGCCATTCCCCAGCCCACTCCACCCCCCACTCCAGCGGACGGACTACACGGTTGTTGTCCACCGACGTGAGCCGGTGCTCCCAGTCATACATCCACTGTGCGTAGCGGGAAGGCATAAGGAACCTTCCAGTCTAGCAAGCGAGCGCCCCTCATTTACGCCAGTTTCAGCCAACGGCAGCAATTCGCTATCGATCCTCGTATTTGTCAACTTAGGCGGGCCGCCGCTGGTGAACTCCCCGATCCGTTTTGGGACGTCCGGAGATGGAGGTCACCTTTTTGTGACAGGCGTCACGGACTTGTGCGCCGGGACCGTTTGATCATCAACGCGTGGTTGCTGGTTGAATCATCCGAATCATTTCTCTAAGAAAGGCAACTATTCGTGAGCGTAAAGAGTTCGAAAAGACAATCGATGACGGATTGGAAGCGCATTGACGCCATGCGGGATGAGGATATCGATCTTTCCGACTCGCCTGAATTGGGCCCTGAGTTCTTTGCCAACGCCATTCTCTGGCCCGGACCGAAGCGGCAGATCACTCTCCGCCTAGACCCTGACGTGCTCAAATTTTTCCGGAAACAAGGACGTGGATACCAGACGACGATCAATGCGGTGCTGCGAAAGTACATGGAAGCGCAAGAAAGGAGAACGTAAAGACTAGCTCACATACCGCCGGGGCACGCGCTTTGAGATATTGCACAGGATTTCGTACGGCGAACTGTTTGCCAGCCGCGCGTGTTCGAGCGCGTCAACACTCAGCCCGTCGCACGTCCCCAGCAGAATCACTTCATCTCCGACGGAAACCCCCGGAATCCCGGTCACATCGACCAGGGTCAAATCCATCGAGATGCTGCCCAGAATCGGCGCGTAGTGCTCGCGCAAAATCACGCGGCCTCGATTCGAAAGTTGCCGATTGTATCCGTCGGCATATCCCACCGGAAGCACCGCCACTTGCGCTGGAGCTTTGGTCACATAAGTTGCGCCATATCCGAGGGCTTGGTTAGCCCCGAAATTCCGTAGCGACAGGATCCGCGTCTTCCAGGTAAGAATCGGTTTCACTGGCAAGCGCAGAGTGCCGCCGCTAACCTCGCGTCCTGCGCGCTGAAACGGCAAATAGTACCCATACAGCGAAACTCCCGGCCGCACCATCGTGTTCCAGGTCTCACGCCGCGAGATCACCGCGCTGGTGTTGGCGACGTGCACGAACCTGGGTTCAAAGCCGGCGTCTCGCACCATGCGCCGCGCCGCTTCGAAACTGCGTTCCTGCTCGGCCACCGATGGCGCATCCATGATCTCGGACGATGCCAGATGAGTGGACAGCCCTTCGATGGTGAGATGCTTCGCCGAGCGCAAAACATTGAGCACTGCCGGAAGTTGATCGATCCCCACGCCCAGCCGACCCATTCCAGTGTCGACCTTCAGGTGTACGGGATGCTGCGCCACTCCAAGTCCAGCCGCGGCCTTGTCCAGCGACTCGATTTGCGACGGCTCCCACACCGTGGGCGTCAAATGCAGGCGCACGATTTCAGCCTCTTCCCCCCGCCAGAATCCGGTCATCAGCAAAATATTCGCCCGCACTCCAGCGTCCCGCAGTGGGATCGCCTCATCCAGCGCAGTGACGCCCAGCCACCTCGCGCCTTCCGCCTCGAGCGACTTTGAGCATTCCACCGCGCCGTGGCCGTAGGCATCGGCCTTGACGACAGCACACACCGTCACCGCCGCGCTCACATGCTTCTGCACTGTTCGGAAGTTTTGCCGCAAGGTTGTCAGCGATACATCGGCCCACGTCGGACGCGTCGCCGCGCGGCTCAGGATTTCTGCAGTCGTTGCCACTCTCGCGATTATAGCGGGAGCGCCCCGCGCGCCGAGGTTACGCTGGGGCTACTCCCGCCATCGCCTCGACAAACAAGTCTGCCGAATCTCTAGCGTCCAGCCAGCATGAAGTTCACCGTGATCTGCGTCTCCACTTCGATGACGTCGCCGTTCAGAATGTAAGGCCGATACCGCCATTGGCTCACTGCGTCAAGCGCCGCGCCCACTAGCATCGGATGCCCCGAAACCAGCCTCAGGTTATCAATCGTCCCCGCTTTGCTGATCACCGCCACCAGCACGACCGTTCCCTGAATACGAGCCTGACGCGCCAGAGGCGGATAGGTCGGTTCCACCCGGCGAATCAGGCTGCCCTGCAATATGCTCGAGGTGCGGAATATTTTGGTAACCGGTTTTGGAGCCACGGGCATCACCGGCTGCGTTCCGCTGAATGGTATGGGCAGGCCGGGCCCGTCGCTAACATACGGACCGATGGGCAGGCTTGGATCCCCTATTGGACCTGCGACTTGCGTTGTCTCTTTCCCGTTTGAAATCCCGTGTGGGATCCGTGTCGGTTCCATAATGCGCCCGATGGACGGTATGATCGTCACTCCGCGGGTTCGCCCGCCGTGCGGCTGCGGCGCTGGCCCAGGATCTTTCCTCCGCAAGGTAATCGGCGTCGAAACCGTCGTGCGCCCCGAGGGCAGCCCCACGGTCGTCAGCAGCGGAATCAGCAATAGCAGTCCAACGATCACCGCCTGCAGTCCGAATGATGTCAGGGTCATCCAGCTGCGGCGTCCCCGCTCGGCCCAGGAAGTCTCCAGCAAGCTATCGGCAAACATGGTGTCCTCCAGCGTGAACTCTTGTCTGCTGCTATGGACACCACGAGAAGAAATGCAGGCGCCGCACGCACAAAAAATAAAGGCCGCGTCGTAACGCGGCCTCGTGGAACTTTTCGGACACCCGGGGTGTCCGCTTGGGTTACTGTTTTGGCGGCTCGCTCGGCTTCGGGGTCGCGGGCTTTGGTGTCGTCGTGGCCGGAGCTCTCGGCGCGGGCTTTGCCCCGCCTGCCGATGAGGCCGGAGCGGCAACGCCCGATTGCACGTTGTAGCTATCGACTACGTTCTTGGTGATGTCTACCGCATCGGGGTTCCACCACAGCACCGGGCTCTGGGGCCACGGCTTGGACGTGTCGATGATCATCGTGTATCCGTTTTCCTGCGCGTATTTCACGATGAGCGGTGCCATCTTGGAAAGAATCCGGCCCGCAATCTCCTGTTGCTGATTGCCAACTTCTTCCTGCGCATCCTGCACGTTGCGGTCGAAGGACTTCTGCTTGCCGTCGATCTGCCTCTTCAGGGTATCCAGCGCTTCCGGGTTCAGTTTGTCCTGCTGAGTAGTGAGCTGTTTCTTGAGTGACTCGAGTTCATCGTTCTGATTCTTCAGCTCAGCCTGCTTGGGTTCATACTTCTTCTGCAGGGCGTCCATATCGCGACGGCCTTCATTGGAGGCGATAATCGCATCCTGAATGTTAATGGTTCCTACCTTCCCCGGTCCGGTGGGAACGGGGGCTGTTGCCGCAGGAGTAGAGGCCGGTGTGGATGTCGGCGCAGCCGCGCTCGACGGAGTGGCAGCACTGCCGGTTTGGGCAAATGCAGAGAACGTGAATGTCGCTGCTATCGCCAGTACAACGCTCAGAAACTTGCTTTTCATTGGATTGGTTGAACTCCTTGGAACATGGTTCCACGAATAACTTCGAATCTCGTTCTCGGATCGCTTCTTCAGTTAATGCTGGGCCGCACTGAATGAGGTCCCCGCTGCGGTAGCGGCCGCCATTGGACTAGGCGCACTAGACTCGCCAGCATCGCACGCCGCGCGCACAGACGTGCTGTCCACACTTTGCAGCTTCACTCAATGGCGTGAATCATCAACATTATAGTGACCTCGCTCTGGCAGCGTCAAACCTGTTTAAAACGTGGTCGCCACCGTAAACCGGAACGTCTTCCGCGGTTCGCGCAGCAGGAAACTGGGCGCGTACGTCTGCTTCGCCAGCTTGTAAGTGTAGGCGCCCGCAGCAGTCATCTCCCACTTTCCCGTCACCGGATTGATGCTGCCCGGGAACATCTCCGGCGTAATCGCGATCGGAGGATTCGCCGGCGTATCCAGCCGCAAAGGGTTATAGGCCCAGTAAATGCGGAACGGCGCATTGATCACCGGCAGGAACATCTGCAGTTCCAGTCCGGTGGACATGCGCAGTTTCCAGTTGGTGGCGCTCAGCACAGACAGAAACTGCGAGGGCTTGGGGTTCAACACATTGCCGCCAGCGCAATTGAAGCCGGTATCCAGCTGCGGACAGCCAAAGGGAGTTGATATCACCTGATCGTATTGCGCCTGCGCAATCTGCAACTGCGACGGCCGGACGATGGAGTCGATACCTGCATCGACGAACGGCGCCAGCACAACCGGCCCGGCAATCGTGTACCGATATTCGAGGTTCCCCCAGGTGCTCAGGTCGCCGCCGGGGAACACGATCTGATCGACCGGAATCGGAATCGTCCAATTCCCCAATCGTGGGTTCGACGGATCCTTCAACACCGGCGTATTGTCCGGGTTGGTCAAGGTGATGACGTTCGAACTCGGCAAGAACGCAACGGGCGAGATCGACCGGATATCGAATCCGCGGATATCGTTTTCACCGCCCATGTAGAAGCGCTGGAACGGCGGAGCGACCAGCCCTCCGAACCCACTGATGTACGATCCGTTCGCACTAAACCCGATGGCGTTTCGCCCCTTCTGCACTGGCACGAAGCGCTTGTATTGGACGATCGGCCGTATGGACCGCACCGTGCCGCCGATTCCAGCAAACTCCGCTCCCATTGTGAACTGGTGTCCGTGATGCGGAGAGATGCCGCTGTCGAGCGTGTTGAACGAGAAATTCGGGAAGATCTTGCTGGTGATGATTCCGTTCACGGCATTCGGCCCGGAAATTCCACGGAACGCGATAAAGTCGAATAGCGTCTTCGACGCCGTGCTCAACGGCAGCAGCGTCGACCGGTCGAACGAATACGTGATGCCCAGCCGTTTGAACGAGCGCCGCAGCGGATAGCTTAGCGAAGTCGTGAAGCCCGCGCTCGATTGCGAATAGTTCTGCAGGTTCTGCAGCACAGCGCTGGGCAGGTTCAGGTTTTGTCCGCTGAAGATCGAGAGCTGCCGCGCCTGGTTATAGCTGATCTTGTTGCCGAACACCGTAAATCCAAACTGCAGCGGCCGGTCAAACAGGTAGGGCTGCGTGTAGCCGAACAGCACGCTACGCGCCAGGTTCCCCAGGCTAATCTGCACCTGCAGCGTCTCGCCGCGTCCCAAGAAGTTGTTGGTAGAGTAGTTGAGCCCGATGAACGCTCCCTCCAGGCCGCTCACGCCTCCGTTCAACCCGATGCTGTTCTTGCCCTTCTCGTGGACATGCAGCGTCAGGTCCACGTAGCCGTTTTTCTCGTCCAACCGCTTTTCCGTCAGGTTCGGATCATCGGGCTTGAGCTGATCAAAATACGAGAGCTGATTCAAGCGCAGCAGGCTCAACTCCCACAAGCGCGAGTTGTAAATCCCGCCTTCTTCCAAGGCCAATTCGCGGCGGATCACTTTGTCGCGGGTCGTCGTATTCCCCTGGAACTCGATGCGCCGCACGTAGAACTGCTTGCCTTCGTCGACATCGATCTCAAGATTCGCCAGCTTCTTTTCGTCATCAAACGTCGTCTGCGGAACCCCGGTGTAGTTGATATATCCGTACTCGCCGTAGGCCTTCCGCAGATTCTCCAGGCCTTTCGCGATCTTCTCACGGCTGAAGATATCGCCATCTTTGAGTGGAATCATCGCCCGCAGCGCCGCGATATTCGAGATCGCTTTGTTGTTCTTGAACGTGATCTTGCCCAGCCGGTACTGGTCGCCTTCGTCGATCTGCATCGTGATATCGACAGCTTTTCCCGGTCCCGATTGCACCAGAGGAATGTGGAACCCTTTGTGGCCCGTATCGTGGATCACTGTCTTCGGATCGGCCACCGCCGCCTTGAAGTATCCCCGGTTCTGATACTCGGCGCGTACCCGCTCGGTGTCTTCCTCAAGCTTGGTCGCGTCGTAAGTTTTGGCAAAGAGGCTTTCCAGAAAGATGGAGTGAGGAATACCGATCGGCTTCAGATTCTTCATCGCGGCGCGCAGAACGCGGCTCTTGATGTTCTTGTTGCCCTGGAAAATAATCTTCCCGACCTTAACCTTCGGACCCTCCTTCACCACAAACGTAATGCCCACGGCCGCAGGAGGAACCTGACGCACTTCGGTCCGGATCGTCGCGAATTGCCTGCCGTGCTCTGACAGCAGGTTCTTGATTGATACTTCCGCCTTCTTGATGCGGGTAGGATCGTATTGGCTTTCCACCGTCAGGCCGACCTTGTCCTGCTTGAACCGGTCAAGAATGTCGCTGTTCGAGACAGAACTTGCCCCAACATAGTCGATCGTGCGGATCGTCGGCTTTTCCTTGACCTGCACGATGATCCGCCAGCCTTTCGGCGTCTGTTCGCGTAGAAACTTGATGTCTTCGAAGTAGCCCGTATTCCACAGAGAGTTGAAATCGCGCTCCAGAGCCGCCGCGTCATATATGTCACCCGGCTTGCTGAAAATGCGCGATTTCACAGTTTCGGCGGGAATGCGCCGGTTCCCAGTCACATTGATCTCAGAGATCACATCGTTGTTCTGGGCATAGGCCATGCTGGCTGCTGCGATCAGGGCGGCCAGCGTCATTGCGAAGGCACAGGCGCGCCACCCCCACTCTCTCCAAATCCGCTGGAATGAATGAGATGGCACCGCTGCTGCCCTCGTAACGCAGGGAGCCTTGGGCGCGACAAGGTTCTCCGGATGAAAGCGAAAAGGAATCGCTACGACCTCAGCCTCTGGGATGTGAGAAAACTGCAATTATACGGTAGACCAAGGGAAAGCGTCCAAGTTGCGACTCTCAATTTGGCATCCTTCGGTCGTCGCAGACGCTAGTCCACACGGCAGTCGCGATCCCCGAGCATTGGGCTCTCGACCGGCTAAATCACTAGTGGCTGCTTTTGGGCTTGGACAACTCTACTTCAACCAAGACGGAATAAAACGTAGCCGAGTTGCCCATGTCGGTAAGTTTTTCTGAGGTTAAGCTGTTGATACTCTGAAATCCAGGCGCTATCTTCGCCCAATGCAGTGTCGCGGAAACAACTCCTGCCTGCACTTTCCCGTCCACTCGCGCGACCAGTTCCACTTCGCCACGATGATTAAAGACCCGGACCCGGTCACCATCGGCAATGCCCCGCGCCTGCGCATCGACTGAAGAAATCTCCAGCAATCCCGGTTCCTCCATCTCTCGCACCGAAGGCACGTTGGAGAACGTCGTATTGAGAAAGTTGTCGGCCTTCCGCGCCAGCAACTCCAGCGGCAGTCCATTTTGCTTGGCGTGTCGCGATTCCAAAGGCGGCCGGAACTCCACCACCGGATCGAGACCCTGCGTCTTCAACGACTCAGAATAGAGTTCGGCTTTCCCGGAAGGAGTCCGAAACCCTCCGCGAGCAAACGGAAGAAAGGGTTCGAATGTGGGGACAGCCGCCATCGGCTGCCCAGCGGAGCGAAGCTCCGCTGCCTGTCCCCTGACCCCTGCCCCCTGATCCCCGAAGTTCATCCGCACCGGTTCCCGTTCCAGCCGTTCGCGACTCATCCCCTGCATCCACGGATCGTCCGATCCCAGCGCCAGATCGATCATCTCATCGAGGCTCTCCCAGAAGCATTGCTCCTCGAATCCCATCCGCTCCGCCAGACCGCGGAACAACTCCACATTCGACCGGCACTCGCCCAACGGCTCGATCGCCTGGTTCGATACCTGCACATAGTAGTGCCCGTAGCCCTTCTGCAAATCCTTATGCTCGAAGAAAGTCGTCGCCGGCAGAACGATATCGGCGTAATCGGTGGTGTCGGTAAGGAACTGCTCATGCACCACCGTAAACAGATCCGGCCGCAGCAATCCACGAATCACCGCTTGATGATTCGGACACACCGCCGCCGGATTCGAGTTGTACACGAACAACGCCTTCACTGGCGGATCATTCACTTTGTTTAGCACGCTCCCCAGTTCGACCATATTGAGCGTTCGAGCTTCGCGGCCGAGAGCGGCATTCATCAGGTCCGGACGCCTCAGGCCTTCTGAATTGAAAGCAGCAGCCCCGCTCAATGACATCTGCAACCCGCCCCCAACTTCCTTCCACGATCCGATCACGCAGGGCAGCATCACGACGGCCCGCGTCGCCATCCCGCCGCCTTCGGACCGCTGCACTCCATAATTCAGCCGGATCACCGACGGCCGCACCGTCGCATACTCCCGCGCCAACTTCCGAATGTCTTCCGCCTCAATCCCCGTCCACTGCGCCACACGCTCCGGCGGATACGCTTTCACTTTCTCCCGCAGTTGCTCGAACCCAACCGTGTACTTCGCAACGTAATCGGCATCATGCAAATTCTCGCCGATGATCACGTGCATCATTCCAAGCGCCAGAGCCGCGTCCGTCCCCGGATTAATTGGCAGATACCAGTCGGCGCAGTCCGCGGTCCGCGTGCGATACGGATCGATCACGACCAGCTTCGCGCCATTCCGCCGCGTTTCAGCGATGAATGGCCACAGATGCACATTGTTCCCGTGAATATTCGAGGCCCACGCGATGATGTACTTCGAATGCCGGAACTGTTCCGGTTCGGTCCCGAGCTTCACTCCCAGCACTGACTTCAGCCCGGCTTCACCCGCCGCCGAGCAAATCGTGCGATCGAGTTGCGAAGCCCCCAGCCGATGGAAGAACCGCCGATCCATCGACCCGCCATTCAACGCTCCCAACGTTCCGCCGTACGAATAAGGCAGAATCGCCTCACTCCCAAACTCCGCCGAGATCGCGCCAAAACGCGAGCTGATCTCGTCCAAAGCCTCATCCCACGAAATCCGCTTCCAAACTTGTTGGGCCTTTGTGGGAACACTTGCATGTGTGGAGCGGGCGCTCACGCCCGCGAAGGGCCCTTTAGGGCCCACTCTCTTCATCGGGTACATCACCCGGTCCGGGGAATACACCCGATCCAGATACTTCGCCACCTTCGCGCACAAAAATCCGCGCGTCACCGCATGCCCCGGATCCCCCTGGATCTTCGTAGCTCGCCCGTCCTCGACCGTGATCAGCACCCCGCACGCATCGGGACAATCATGCGGACAAGCGGCACGCACCACTCGCTTCATAGAGTTCGATTATAAGGGAGCAGCGATACTCATGTAGCGACAGCCGCCTCGGCTGTCCCGCGAAGCAAAGCGAGCGGCCCAGAGACGGCGCACTTTGCCGTGAAAACAGTCGAGCTCCGCTCGACCGGACAGCCAAAGGCGCCTGTCCCCACAAAAAACAAGACTCGAGGGTGCCCCATCCTTGTCTCGCGTATTTTGCGAGACAGGGTGGGGATTTTGACTTTTTCGTAGAGAATTCCAGACTCTTAAGAAAGGGAAAGGGCTTCCCTTCGTGCTCCTTCGTGTCCTTTGTGGTTTATGATTTGTGGCTTGTAATGAGCAGTTACTTCAACTCCAGCACTTCCTTCTCTTTCGCCTTGCTCATCTCTTCCATCTTCTTGATCTCGCCGTCGGTCAGCTTCTGAATCTCATCGAGCGACCGCTTCTCTTCATCCTCAGTAATTTTCTTATCCTTCATCGCCTTCTTGATCGCGTCGTTGCCGTCCCGTCGAATATTCCGTACCGCAGTCCGATGCTCCTCCAACACGCGATGCAGATGCTTCACCATATCCTGCCGGCGTTCCTGCGTTAGCGGAGGCACGGGCACGCGGATCATCTTCCCGTCATTCATCGGATTCAATCCCAAATCCCCGCTGCGAATCGCCTTCTCGATTGCCGGCAACTGCGACGGATCAAACGGCTGTACGGTAATCAACTGCGCCTCTGGCGCGTGCACCTGCGCCACCTGGTTCAAGGGCATCTGCGCCCCATAGGCATCCACGGTCACGCCGTCCAGCATGTGCACCGACGCCCGCCCAGTCCTCGTCGCCGCCATCGCTTTGCGGAAGTCCTCGACAGCTTTGTCCATGCGCGTCTTCAGTTGCACGTACGTATCTTTCAGTCCAGCAATTGAAGCCATCATCGCCATAAAGTCAGCTCCATTCCAAAACTTCGCATTATAAACCCCCAAAATCTCAAACCACAAAGGACACGAAGGAACACGAAGTAATCTTCCTTCGTGAACCTTCGTGCCCTTTGTGGTTCTCGCTCTTAAGCGCTTACCATCGACCCAATCTTCTCGCCCAGCACCACGCG
>DATMOO010000140.1:0-4870 GCA_035568275.1 Candidatus Sulfotelmatobacter sp. | reverse complement strand
AGCGAGCCGCGCGCTAACCCTGAAAGGCGCTGCACAGAAGTGCAATTTCTGTCTGCAGCATTTTATCGCCGGCGTCGAGATGTACGGGGGACTCGGAGACCGGTACCACTTTGGATTGCATGAGACTTCGCATTACCTGGCTCCGGGACTGGTGTGGAATTTGCCTTCCGGATGGACCTTTAAAATCGAGCCGGCCTTCGGTTTGAACGACAACAGTCACCAATTCCTGTTGCGCTGGGGTTTTTCTTACGAAATTGCGGGATTTGGACAAAAGGTGAGTCAGTTGTTCAAGGGGAAGAGTGAATGAAGACGACAAGCATGCTACTGAGATTCAGCGCATTGTCGCTCACTGGCTTCTGTTTGTTTTGCGCCGCTCAGGGCAAGCCGGAAAAAACAGAGCCCGCATCTGTATATAGTGAGCTGGAGAAAGCGCCGGCAAAATACCGGGCTAAGGCGAACCCGCTGGCCAAAGACAAGGACGCGGCCGCTGCTGGGAAAATCTTGTTCGAGGAACATTGTGCGGAATGCCACGGAGAAAACGCGCTTGGTACCAAAAAGGCGCCCAACTTGCGCGCACCGGAGGTGCAGTCTGCTCCGCCGGGGACCATCTTCTGGATTCTGACGAATGGAGTTGTACGAAAAGGTATGCCGGTCTGGTCGAAATTGCCGGAGCCGCAACGATGGCAACTGGTAAGTTACATCAAATCTCTGGGTCCGCTGGAGACCACAGAAACCAAGAGCGGGAATCGACGTTAGTGTTTAATGCCGTTCCAACGGATTGCCTAGTGTGCGCTCTAGCCGCGCCGTGCGCGACTCTCCCGACGCACTGCCCCCCAACTTCCACGGCCGCGGCGGTTTCACGCAGCCCCTCGATCCTGTCCCCCTCGGTCCGTCCCCCCGGGTCCCCTTGGTCGAGCCATTGAATCGTACTCGCAGGGCCCAAATCTGTATCGGGTCGCGGGGCCAAGCTATCCTGGAAAGCGCGTCTGACAACAGCTCTGCCATAAATTGCTCCCTCTTTGTTGCATTGATTTCAATAACTTATCTGTTAAGAAGAATTTACCCCCCAGGAAATTGACTCGGTTTCGGTCCACAGATAGCATCTGCCGCAAGAATTCAGGTACTTTCACGTCCCCAATCCACATTCGAACAGAAAGGGATCGAACCTTATGAATGCTTGGTTGAAGGCCACGTTGCTCACTGCCTTGGTTTTTACAGCAGGCACCAGGGCTTATGCTGATAGCCTCGTCGTTTTAAACCTTCAGGAGTATGGCTTCACCAGTCCCAGCCACACCTCTTTCGGTACCAACAGCTACGTAGGCGTACCAGTGTCAGGATCGAATACCGACACAGGCACCGGCTATTCCGCTTCTGCGTCGGCGTCGTCTGCTCTTGACGGGCTGCATGCGTCCGTGAACGTGAGCACAGATGGAACTACATCTGTCAGCGCAGATGGGCACGCGATTTTGGCTCTGGACATCGTTGCATCTGGGAATTGTGGATTGAGTTACGGCCAGATTTGCCCCAGTGCTGGTTACGTCGTCTGGACGATCACTGCAGACGGCACCATGAGTACCGCGGGATCAGGATGGACATCGGGCGGCCTCGGCGCTACAACGAACAACGGTCAGGGCGCTTGGGGCGCACAAAGCGGGGGAGGGTTGCTAACTGGCGGAATCCAAACTTGGACGCTGGCACCAACGCCATTCGTCAGCAATGGTGCAAGTTCCCCTTGTACTGACGGCACTGTCGGCTGCTCCGATAGTTCTATTTCTATTGAACTCGCCTTGGGTGGGAATGCTGGGGACGACTCGAATGGCGTTCCGAATGGTCTGCCGGGAACTGCAATCCTGAACTACGCAGACACGGCCACGATCACAGGCGATGTCTATGATGCTAACGGCAACTTGCTGAACCAATACTTCTTCGGCCCATCGACGACTGCTGCACCTGAGCCTTCCAGCATGATGCTGCTCGGCAGTGGGATTCTCGGCATCTTGGGAGTCGCGCTCCGGAAACTGCCGGGCTAAACCAATTAGTTTGTTAGAGAGCTAGCCGCCTTCGGGCGGCTTTCCCGCTTGTGCAGATCTCATACGCACAGAGCGTCGGCCCACGCTTTCAGACGTGGCGAAATGGGTGAAGTCTGCCTTTGCTTCGGCGAGGACTACGCAACCTGTGCCGTCCGACACCACCCTGCGTCCCAGGGCACGCTTCCCCTTAAGGTTTGGCGAGCCACAGAAATTATGGACCGCCCGTCGACCTGCCGCAATTCGGAAAGCCCCTGACGCGATACAGGCAGCCGGATAGATCTATCTTGGGGAATCCTGATTCCAGTTAGTGCCTAGCACTAGCTCATATCGGCCAATGACACCGGTTGTGTCGATGAGGAACCGCGTTCCGGCTCGGTCGACATCGAACGAGTATTTGTCACGGGGAAAAGGGAGTAGAAGGGGGCGAAACAGGCGCCGTGGCTGTCCGAATTGCAGTCGACCATCCCCCTCAGAGACGGACACAGTGGAGAGCGTTTGTCCCGGCCCGAGATAATACAGTTCGCGGCCGTCGCCACGCCAGTGCGGGGCGATGCCTCCTGACGAGGTAACGCGATATTGGATCGTGGGCACGGGATACGAACTGATATAGATCTGCTCCACGCCACTCTCGGACGATTCATAAGCGACCCAGTTTCCGTTCGGCGAAAACCTCGCCTGTGCCGCACTCGACACACGTGGAAGATAGGAGTGTACTGAGTTTGCATGCAGGTCAAGAACCATGAGAGACCAGCGACCTGCCGCGCTCTCCTCTCGTGAAATCAGCAGATGCTGGCCATCGGGATGCCACGATACTGGCTGGTCTGACTCTATGGAGCCAACAAGCTTCTGCACCTCTGGAGCGGGAGAGTTTACTGACTTGATCGCAATGCCGTAGCGTGATGGCCCCCGATGAATGTTATAAGCAATTTGACCGGAATCAGGGGCCCAGGCTACACAGCAGTTGATCGGAGCATCTGTAAGCTTAGTGACGGCGCCGTCTGGGCGGATAACACAAATGTTCATATCGGGATCGCCGCAAACTGTGGCGACTGCGCTGCCGTCCGGTGCGAGACTTGCCGAGAAATATGGTCCTGGGCGAATGAGATTCTTGAGTAGTTTCCCCGTACTGTCGAACCATGCGATTGTCTGCCCGGACGCGATCTCTTCGGCTGGTCGGTATAAGAGGACATTTGCTGTGGCGGTAAAACATGCGTACCAGAGGCCGCCGAAATACTTCACGCCTTCAGCCACAATGGATGCGTGTGGTTTCAGGCTGTGCCGTTTCATGTCGAACGACTGCGAAATCAGCTTTCCTGAGGCGACAAAGAGCAACGAACTGCCTACGGGTTTTGCATTGGAGTCGGCCTGCGTAAGGAACTGTGGCGTATCACCATCAAGCGATCCAAGATAAAGCACAGACGGCGTTGAGGCACTTTCATGACTGGCGGCGAGGAAGACAAAATGCTTGCCGTCGGCAAGGAATTCAGGCCAACGATGACTGCTGTACTTAGCGCCATCTAGTGAGGTTACAGGTCGTGGATTGCCGCCAGCGGCCGAGACTCTGTAGATTGGGCCCCTTGTACCTGATGCAAATAGAATCACGTCATCCCGGGACCAGGAGCCGCCACGCCCGCTTTCTGCATCGCAGATCGTAACAACGCTGCTGTCGGTCAGGTTTGACCGCTTCAGTCTATCGCTGGCAAAGAAGGCCACCTTGTTCCCATCGGGCGACCAGAAAGGAAACTGCCCTCCTTCTGTACCTGGAAGACGTTGAGGTTCGAGCGACTCCATGCGTCGCAGCCACAGTGTCACTCTGCCATCTTCCCCAACTGCGGAAAAGACGGCTCTGGTTCCATCGGGAGAGATCGCAATTCCGGAATCGTCGCCGACCGTCGAGAGCCGTATTTCAGGGGGAAGCGTAATGACTGACTTGACGGGGGTCAGGTTCTTATTCGACCTGACGCTCGAGACCCAAATTGCGAGCGCGATAAGTGCCAGGACCGATCCAAGGACTACACTAGAGCGCTCAAGCCAGTTTCGAAGACCCGATGTTTCGGCTACTTCTTGTTGTCGCGGTGGTCGATTGATTTGGGGGACAGCCGAACCATTGCTGGGAACTACCTTAATCGCCTCAGATCCTCCAATATCTCGCTCGTCCAGGTCAAGTCTTGCGACAAATCGATAGCCAAATCCGGAAACCGTTTCCACGTAAAGGGGCTCATCGGCTGAGTCGCACAATGCGTCTCGTACCTTCTTAATCGCGACGTTTAAGCCTTGATCAAAATCAACAAAGGTGTCTTCAGGCCAAAGCCGGGCGTGTAGATCGACACGGCTGACGGTTTCGCCTGGACGTTCTAATAGTGCCTTCAACACGCTCTGTGGTTTGCGCTGGAGTTTGATCCGGAGTCCCTGTTTGCGAAGAATCCCGGCATGCGAATCGTACTCGTACGGCCCAAATCTGTATCTGGCTGGAGCCATGAGGTCCTGGGTGGAAGCAATCATACAACAGCTCTGCTATAAATTGCTCTTCCCTTTTATTAGTTTCAACAACTTACCTGGTAAGAACAATTTGGCTGCCGGTAAATTGACTCGTTCTCAGTCCGTATGTGCCATGTACCCGAGACTAGACGCTTCGCTCTCCCCATCGTTCTATCTCGAATAACAAGGAACCTATGAATGCCTGGCTTAGTGCCGCATTGTTGATACCAGGTAATCCCCTATGATTGTAAATGTCATACTCATATGTGGTCTGGACCATCGTGGTGCCGGAGCCGCAACGATGGCAGCTGATCACTTTTATCCAGTCGCTGAGACCAGTGGAATCCACAGAGAAAAAAAAC
>DATMOO010000139.1:0-17028 GCA_035568275.1 Candidatus Sulfotelmatobacter sp. | reverse complement strand
GCGCTCGAAGGCACCGAGGCTGCGCTGGTGTTTGCATCCGGAATGGGAGCGATCACGACGACGATTCTGTCGCTGCTAAAAGCTGGAGATCACATCGTCGCGCAGCGGGATCTCTATGGCGGAGTGACGAAGTTCTTCTCGGAATGGCTGCCGAAACTCGGGATCGAGACCACACTGGTCGATACGACCGAGTACGAACAGCACGAACGAGCCATTCGTCCGAATACGAAGCTGCTGTATCTGGAATCGCCGACCAATCCTGCATTGCACATCGTCGACATGAAGAAGATGGCGGCGCTCGCCAAGCAACACGGGCTCATCAGCATGATCGATAGCACCTTCGGCACGCCGATGAATCAGCATCCCGCGGAGTACGGAATCGATCTCGTGATGCATTCTGGCACGAAATATCTGAGCGGACACGCGGACCTGACTTGTGGGGTGATCAGTGGGCGGCGTGACTTGATCGAGCAAGTCGGCGAGACCCGCAAAACGTTGGGCAACTGCATGGACCCGCACGCGGCGTGGCTTCTGATTCGCGGATTAAAGACACTGGCGGTGCGCGTTGCTCGGCAGAATGAGAACGCGCTGCGCGTAGCCGAATTCCTGGAGCAGCACGCGAAGGTGCGGCGCGTGCACTATCCGTTTTTGAAGAGCCATCCGCAATATGCGATTGTCCGCCAACAGATGTCGGGCGGAAGTGGCATGGTGACGTTTGAGGTTGACGGCTCGGGCGACGACGCGCGGCGCGTGAGCGAGGCGATGAAGCTGTTCACCCTGGCGACGAGTTTGGGTGGAGTCGAGTCGCTGGTCTCGATCCCGGTGCTGACTTCACACGCGATGATCTCGGCCGAGCAGCGCGCTCAAATGGGCATAACGGAGCAGATGGTTCGGCTGTCGGTTGGGATCGAAAGCGTGGAAGATCAGATCGAAGATCTGGAGCGGGCGCTGGAAGCTGTGGGCGGGCGAGTGCAGGTTCCGGTGGGATCGGGCTCTGGGTCGTAGAGCTGGAATGGTTCGAAGACAGCTTAACCGCAGAGGACGCTGAGAAATTCGCAGAGAACGCGAAGAGAATCTGGGGCCAATAACCTTGCCGTCACGTTTTTCCTGAAAGGGGACGATCGCGTGCCGGGTACCCCTCCCCCTTCCCCGGTCCCGTGGAATCAGAGATATAGCGGAAAATCTCCGAAAAAATCTTGGGGCACAATCACTTGCGGGCAAAATCTTGGTTTCAAAGAACTTAGGTTCTCTGCTCTAAAACCTGGTTCCAGAATGGGACGGGATTCGCGGTCAGCGTATCGCTACCCCTCGACGATGGTCGCGCAAATGGGTTGTGGAACACAAGGACAGATGTCACATACTGCACTGCAATCACGCTGCCTTTGCACACTCCAAAAAAATCACCTCGGCCTCTTACGAGGTCGGGATTAACAGTTCTAGCTGAGAAGGGGCGCCGTTAAAATCAGTTTGCCTAGGGATTCAGCTGACTACGCAAGCGCTTCGAGAGTTTCTCGATCTGCTTCAGCTTCTCCATCGTGTCTTTGGGCAGCACGCCTTTCCGCACACTGACGACGTCGGCTGGAATGCTTTCCGCCGTGCGCGCCAAGTCGTCAGCTTCTTTTTGTAACTGCGCCAAGTCGATGTGCTGGCGTAGGGTTGCCTGACCCGAAGGCGGATTTGGGTTTGAGGTGTCCATGGCCGGGGGCGGGGTCGGCCAATTCCCGTGCTGCAGCGCGTTGGTAGAAAGAACCCAGAGCAATACAACCGTCGGGAGCAAAATCCTTTTGACCATGTCGCCTCCTGTCGGAAAGGCGAATTTTTCGTCATTTTACTCCGGTTACTGCGGATTGGCGCGACATTCGGTTTCCGTTTCAGCTCGGGTGCTGCGGTCGGAGTCGTCAGCGCGCCCCGTCCTCAGGGCCAGAAAAGTACCCGGCCTCTTGCGAGGCCGGGTTGGTTCTTTGGAATGACGCTTCCGTTAGAAGATGAACTTCAAGCTGAACTGCAGGATGCGGGCGAGGTGGGCGTTCGAGATCTGGCCAAAAGTTGCGCCTCCAGGTCCCAGGCAACTCCCGCCCGCGGAATTGCCGGGTCCGTTGGCGCAGGTCATGGCGTTAGTAAAACCGCCGCTTGACCCCGAGCTGACGCTGGACAGCGAAAACTGCGTGTGGTTGAAAATATTGAAAGCTTCCGCCCTGAACTCCAACGCAGTGCTCTCTTTGATAGCAAAGTGTTTGAAGATTCCCATGTCAAAAGTGAGCCGCGAGGGATTGCGGATATCGTTCCGCCCAGCGGTCCCAAAAGTAAGTCCCTGGGGCAACGCGAAAGCGCCAGGGTTAATGTCGAACTTGGCGTGACTCGCGGAGGACACCTGACTGGCGGGCGGGACAGCCGAACTGGGATCGCCAATTCGGTCGGGGTAGGAGACGGCAGAGGTGATGCTGCCGTTGCCGACGCCAGCATTGTCACTATAGGTCGTGCCATTGCTCACCGTAAGAGGCAACCCGGTGGAGAAAGACTCTATACCCGACCACTGCCAGCCACCCAACATCGTATGGCTCAGCCCAGACTTTTTGAAGAAGGGTACGTCATAGACCCACGCCACGTTCAGCATGTGCCGCTGGTCGAAGTTGGAACTGGCACGGGTAAGGCTCGGATTATAGGAATTGACGAACGTTCCGTCGTAGCGGTCGGACGCATCGTCAATCGAGTGGCTGTACGTGTAAGCCGCTGTCAGATTCAGGGCACCAACGCTTTTGCGTCCCGAAACCTGCATCGCATGGTAGGTGGAATTCGCGTAGTTCTCCAGCCGTGTGATGTTGTGCAAGCCGAGGAACGGCCGGTAGTAATCGGCGGTATTGCTGCAGGCAACGGCCAGATTGTTGGCCCAGCCGCCAGTCTGACTTGTGGAAAAGGTTGTTCCTGTACCAGCGGTAGCCGTTGCGAGGCCAGTCATCGCGTTGAAGGTGAGCGCACCGCAGTCGGTCGAGGTAATCACCTGACCTGGTCCGTAGGGGTTGGCCGAAGACGCCACCGGGTAAAGTTGGTTCAGGTTACGCTGCAGGCCCAGGTGTGTTCCCTTGCTGCCCACGTAGGAAACGGTAAACACGCTGTGGCCTGGGAATTCGCGCTGAATATCCAGGTGCCACTGTTGCATATAGGGCCAGATTGCCTGCTTCGGGATTGACAAGAAGCTGAGCGGAAAGATCGGAGCCGTGCCTCCCGCCGACGCTCCGATGTTGGTGTAACCCTGAACGTTGTTCTGGGTCGCACTTTGCAACAGAGGCGAAGTCTGACCTTCCATGCCTTCGGTGTTGGCTTCGTTGCCGTTGGCATGTTCGTAGAAAATGCCGTAGCCACCTCGGATTGCAGTCTTACCGTCGCCAAATAGATCGTAGGCAAAGCCGATCCGCGGGGCTGGATTGAACAGATGGCCCTGCAAGCAGCCAGCATTGGAATTGCCGCCCACTGCAGCACCTGGAATTCCGTCGAAAGTGTAGGTGCCACCCGCACCGCCGCACTGGACGAGGCCCAGCAGCGGGTTACCACCAGTAATGGCACCGGCCGTACAAGTCGGGTCATTCGGTCCGCAGATAACAGGCTTGTTGGCGATACCGGCGGTATAAACGGCGGGATCCCAGTTGTAAGCGTGTTGGTACCGATCGCGATAAGTTCCGAACAGGCTCAAACGCAAACCGAGGTTCAAAGTGAGGCGGTTCGTCACGCGCCAATCATCCTGGAAATAGGGTTCTACGATTTTGTAGCGGTTATAGAACTTCAGCTGATTGCTGCCCTGCGAGAAGGTCGCAATGTTGCCCATGAGGAAGTCGGCGAAAGGATTGCCCGTGCCCAGAGGTGTCTGGCTTCCGGTCGGGCCGACTAGTACGCTCTTGGATGCCTTGCTGAATGTGAGCGAACCGTTGACCTGCACGCTGCTGAGCTCATTCTTCTGAGCGGTCACCAAATAAGCGCCGAAGGTCAGATTGTGGCGCCCGATAATCTTCGTCAGGTTGTCGCGATAGGTATAGGTAGGATTAGAGTTGTAAGGTCCCTCAGGCCAGATGCCTTGGGGATCCTGCCCGAAACCGCCTCCGTACACGTTCACGCCGGAGCCGATGTTGATTGCCGGAAGCTTACCACCGGCACCATTGTTGTACAGGTAACCCTGGGTGTAACCCGAAGGGAGTTTCCAGTACCCGACCGAATGAAACCCGATGTGGTCGGTGGTATAGCTGGCGACAAATTCATTGAGCAGAGTGGGGGAGATATTGCTCGTCAAGCGGGCCACGAGACTGACGCCGGGACCATTGAAAAATGTTTGCGAGGTCGGGAAGTTGGCCGTGTCCCAGATCGAACCCGGTTCGAGCGTGGTCCAGGAATCGTGGATGTAACGGAAGGTGGCACGGTTCTTGTCGTTGATGTTGTGATCGATCCGGACGAGTTCTTCGCGCCAGGTCGTGGGCAGCGTGGTATTTGTGTTGAAGATAGACGCACCGGGGTTGTCGGCAGTGCCCACCGGAATGAGCGGCAGAAGAGCTTGGGCCTGAGACGTTACCGGAACCATGTTACCTGCGAAAGGCAGCCCTGTGGCTGGGTTGATGGGGCAGTCGGCCATAGAGCCATTCGCAGCCGTGTTTGGACAAACATCTGTAAAGTTCCCCGCCCGCTCTGCACTATAGGGCACCGGCAGGTTGAAGGTTGCCGGAAGCCGGTCGTGCCGCCACTCTTGCGACCAGAAGAAAAATGTCTTGGACTTGTCCTTGTTGTATACGCCGGGAATGTAAACCGGCCCACCGATGGTGTAGCCGTAATCGTTCTTCTTATATGGGGGGGCTTTGCCGCTGCCGCCAGCGGTCGTGCTGTTGAAGTAATTCTGAGCGTTGAAGAAGTCGTTGCGCACAAATTCGTAGGCATCGCCATGGAATGCTTTGGTTCCACTCTTGGTTTCAACCTCAACTGTGCCCGATCCGTTGCGTCCATATTGCGCGCCGTAGTTAGAGGTTAAAACTTTAAACTCGGAAATCGCATCGGCGCTGGGATAAACGTTCAGCGTGCCGTTGCTGCCGTTGTCCATGTTGTCGCCGCCGTCGAGTTCCCAGTTGTTATACTCGGTGCGGCCGCCATTCATGCTGAATGCGACGCTGCCGTTGATGCCGACCTGCGGTTCGTCCATGCCGGTCTGATTGCTAACGCCAGGCACAAGGGTGACGAGCGTAGTGAAGTTGCGCCCGTTGAGTTCCAGCTGGGTGATCTCTTTACCGGTCACCGTTCCGGCCAGCTCAGACGACTGAGTCTCCACTTGGGCGACGTTTTCGCCCTCGACAATGACCTCGGTTGTGGTTGCGCCAACTTGAAGAGGTACGTCGACGCGGGCCTTTTGGGCGACGTCCAGGACCACACCCCTGGCTTGAAACTTCTTGAAGCCCTGGGCAGTAACGGTGATGTCATAGGAGCCCTGCGGCAGAGCCGACTCGTTGTATTCACCCGTGGAGTTCGAAGTCGTTTGACGGTTGATGCCCCGTTCGGGGCTGGCGACGATGACAGTGGCGCCCGCGACGGCGGCCCCGGAAGGATCTCTCACAGTGCCGGTAATGGAACCAGTCTGGGCAATGGCAGCTACGCAAAACATCAGGACCAGCAACGTCCCTAACAGCACACGAGAAGATTTCATGGTGAGTCCTATCCCCCATTCTTGCGCGGTCTAGTGCCGCGCCGGATCGGTCAGCTTGCTGTAGTCGAGCCTGCGGCTCGAGCGAGTTTTCGGACACTGATTCCCGTACTGGATTGAGACCCTCGACGGGCTTATTAAAACGTATGAATAGTG
This sequence comes from Candidatus Sulfotelmatobacter sp., assembly GCA_035568275.1. Classification (GTDB taxonomy): domain Bacteria; phylum Acidobacteriota; class Terriglobia; order Terriglobales; family Acidobacteriaceae; genus Sulfotelmatobacter. The sequence continues at coordinate 11,204 of DATMOO010000139.1, read as the reverse complement.
CGTTTATATCAGTCCTACTGTCAAGAAAAAACGTTGCGCGAAGTGGTGAAGAACGGGAAATCCGCTTGCGAAAACGTTTCCGGTCGCGATTTTCCAAAGAAGGGTGAGACCATTCCGTCTTGCGATGCGCGGAGGCGAGACGCCTCCCCCACAGCCGGCGGGACACCGGCGCTGCCAGCTTCAACAACCTACACCAGCCCGCGTGTCGATTCGCGCACAACCAACTCGGGAGTGACTTTGCGGTGGCTGGGAGTCACCTCGCGCTTTTCAAGGACGGCATTAATACCCTCGAGCACAACACCGACGGCCGAGGCGCCCATGGTTTCCATGGGCTGGCGCACCGTGGTGAGCGACGGCGTGTAGATGGCCGAGGTGGCCACATCGTCGAAGCCTATGACAGAGCATTGTTCGGGCACGCGTATCCCGGCGCGGCTGAGGGCGCGAATCGCACCGAACGCGCTCATGTCGTCGAAAGCCAGCATGGCTGTGAAAGAACGCTTCTGATGAAGCAGTTGCTCGGTGAGTTTGTAGCCGGATTCGAAACTGGAAATCGGATCGCTGGATTCGGGCATGTCGACGATCAGGCGGGCATCGAGTTCGAGACCGGCCTCTTTGGCGAAGTTGCGAATGCCACGCCAGCGGGGCGAGCTGTCGGTGAGCGCCTTGGGGCCACGAATGATAGCGATTTTGCGATGTCCCAGGGAATGCAGATGCTCGAGGGCGAGATGGCCACCGACCTCGTTATCGACGATCACCGAACTGATGGAATCCGTCTTCAATTCGCAGCCGATCATCGCGGTGGGGATGCTGCTCTTCTCGAGATCGGCGAGAAGGTTGATATCGAGGAACACCCAGTTGGCGATGACGATCAGGGCTTCGATGCGGCGGTCGAGCAGCATCTCCAGATAACGCTCGAAGCGGCTACCTTCGTTGTGCACGTCGGTGAGAATGGGGAGATACGACGCCTGGTAGAGAGTGTTCTCGATGCCGCGGAGGATCAGGGTGCAGAACGGGTCGGTCATGTCGAAGACCATGACGCCGACGGTGTGGCTGCGCTTGCTGCGCAGCGAGCGGGCGAACTGGTTGGGACGGTATCCGAGCTTCTCCGCGGCGCGCGCGATTTTTTTCTTGGTGGCGGGGGGGATATAGCGGGCCAGCGGCGCGTTGTTTAGAACGATGGACACGGTGGTCGAAGAGAATCCGCTTTCCTTCGCCACATCTCGAATCGTCACCATGACTCAGGGCTTCACAGTTCTTGGTTTCAGAGTTTCGGTCGCGACCGCGTTGAGCGGTGAGCAATGAGCTATGAGCAATAAGCGAACCGCGGGTTGGTCATTGCTCACTGCTCATTGCTCACGGTGCTTGCGACCCTCCCTGGGCATCACGGTTCATACGAAATGCACCGGAAGCATCGCTTGAATTTAGAGGATCGCTGGCGGACACTACAGCAGAGAGTTATGCGAGTGTCAAGCTTACGGATCACATCGATCAGTTGCGTTTTGCTTCTTGCACTGGCAGGCGCAGTGGCGGACGCCGTGGCGCAGACCCCATCCGGAGGCGCGCCGGGCGGGCGATCTGCAGATGTTAAAGCGGGGGATCCGGCAGTACTTTTTCAGCGTGGGCAGCAAGCCCTTAAGGAAAACCGGTTAGAAGCAGCCGCGGGGGATTTTCGTCACGTCCTGCAGATAGATCCGAAAGACGGACCTGCTTATACGAATCTGGGGGTCGTGTACATGAGGGGCAAGCAGTGGGCCAAAGCTCTGCAGGCGCTGAATAAAGCGGAAGAGCTGATGCCGAATGTTCCGGGTATCCGGCTGAATATCGGGCTGGTGTACTACCGGCAGAATGAATTTCTGAAAGCGATTCCTGCTTTCGAGTCGGTGGTGCGGGACCAGCCGGATTCGGTGCAGCCGAGGTATCTGCTGGGGCTCTGCTACTTTTTCGCCGAGCGCTGGAGCGATGCCGCTGCCACGTTGGAACCGTTATGGGCGCAGGAATCGGATAATTTGCCGTACCTGTACGTGCTGGCTAATGCGGCACATCGGGCGGGGCAGGCGGAATGGGACGACCGGGCGACGGCGCAACTGCTGAAAATCGGCAATGACTCGGCCGAATACCATCTCTTCGCCGGAAAATATCATCTCAATCGCCAGGAATATGACCTGGCGATTGCGGAGTTTGAGGCCGCGGCGAAAACCAACCCCACGCTCGCATTCATCCATTTCAATCTGGGGGTAGCGCACTTGAAAAAGCAGGAGTACTCCCAGGCGCGGGAGGAGTTTCTGAAGGATGTGACGATCGAACCAGACTTGGCGCTGAACTACGACCAACTGGGAGAAGTGTATTGGCAGATGCAAGACGATGCCAACTCCGAGAAGAGTTATCGCGAGGCTCTGCGGCGAGATCCCCGGCTGGCAAGTTCACACCTTGGGCTGGCAAAGATTTATCAACGGCAGAAGAGGTATGCGGCGGCATTGATTGAAACCGATCAAGCGGTGAAGCTGGACCCGGAGCGGACGGAGGCGCACTACGTACGCGGGCAGGTGCTGCTCCGACTGGGACGAAAAGAGGAAGCCAAGAAAGAAATGACGGCGGCCGCCAATCCGAAGAAGGACGTTTCCGTGCCTTCTCCCGAACTGATGCAGGAGTCGCAGTGATACACTTTCCTTGCCGCACGAACATCCTTCAATTCGGTTGCTACCGCCGTTCCTACAGGAGGTAAAAAATCATGAAAAGATTCCTGAAGATTGTGGCCATTGTTATTGCGGTACTCGTGGTGATCGCCATCGCAATTCCGTTTTTCATTGACGCGAACACCTTCCGTCCGAAGCTGGAGGCGGAACTCACCGACGCTTTGGGGCGGGAAGTGAAGGTGGGCAACATATCGCTGTCGCTGCTGTCGGGTGGGGTGACGGCGGACAACATTTCGATCGCCGACGATCCGCAGTTCAGCAAGGCTCCGTTCGTGCAGGCCAAGGCGTTCAAAGTCGGGGTGGAGATGATCCCGCTGATTTTTTCGCGGACCCTGAATATCACGCAGCTGACGCTGGATCAGCCGCAGATCAGCCTGGTGAAATCGGAGAACGGTGAGAAGTGGAACTTCTCCAGCCTGGGCGGGAAGAATCCGTCGGCGCCGGCGCATACGACCGAGACTGCCGCGCCGAAAACGACCTCACAAACGCCCGCTCAAGAAGGCACGGGCGGCGGCAATCCGAATCTGTCGGTCGGCAAGCTGAACGTGAACAACGGAAAGCTTACGGTCTCGAGGGCTGAGTCGACCAAAGCTCAGCGCGTATACGACAAAGTTAATATCGAGGTTAAAGACTTCTCTTTCAATTCATCGTTCCCTCTGACGATGTCGGCGAACACTCCTTCCGGCGGGACGATGAAACTTTCAGGCACGGCGGGACCGATCAACCCGACCGACGCAGCGCTCACACCTCTCAACGCCAAGATCGCGGTGCAAAAGATGAATCTGGCAGCGTCAGGATTTATCGATCCGGCGGCGGGAATTGCGGGCATCGCCGATCTCGACAGCACCGTGGTATCCGACGGTCATGAGGCAAAGGTGAACGGTACGCTGAAAGCCACGAATCTACAGGTCGTGAAGAAGGGCGCTCCAGCGGGAAGACCGGTCGACGTGAAGTTCGCCGTAGTGCACAACCTGGCGCGGGAGACGGGAAACATCACGCGAGGCGACGTCTCCATGGGACAGGCGGTCGCGCATCTGACCGGGACCTATGATGCGCACGGCAAGGTCACCGTGGTCAATCTGAAACTGGTGGGCGACAAGATGCCGGTGGACGATCTGGAAGCCATGCTCCCCGCAGTTGGAGTGATATTACCTCCAAAGGCAACCCTGAAGGGTGGCGACTTGATCGTGAACGTGGTTAGCTCCGGGCCTGTTGACAAGCTGGTTAGCACCGGTTCGGTGAAGATGGAGAATACGCAACTGGCGAACTTCAACCTTGGGGAAAAGATGGGCGCGGCCATCTCAGCCCTCTCTGGGAAGAACACGGGCAATGACACTACGATCCAGAATTTCAGTTCGGACGTGAAGATGTCGCCGGCCGGTACCGAAGCGAACAACGTCAATCTGACCGTTCCGGCCATTGGTGTACTCACAGGGGCGGGCACGGTGAGCCCCTCAAATGAACTTGCTTTCAAAATGAAGGCCGATGTGGGCGGCATGGGAGTCCCGTTTGGCATTGGGGGAACAACCTCCGATCCGAAGTTCACGCCTGACGTAAAAGGAATCGCCACCGGATTACTGCAGGGATATCTGAATAATCAGGGGAAGGGCAACAATCAGCAGCAGCAGAATCCGATTAACAGCGTGGTGGGGTTGTTCGGTAAGAAGAAACAGCAGCCGAAATAAGGACTGAGATCCGACAGGTTCAAGCGCCCCAGATCTTCTCCTTCGGCGGAGATTTGGGGCTTTGTGTTTCTGGCAGACGCGGCTTTTCCGCCTTCCAAGTATGGATGTTTCCGGCCCCTACGAGAGCGAAATAATTTTATTTATACGAACATTTATTTTATTATTATGAAATCATGACACGGGTTGCTGACGCCATCTCTCAAGGCCTGGGAAGGTATTCGATCGGCGAAAAGCTCCGCAGTTTGCGTCTGCGCAAGAGCATGGGACTGGTCGAACTCAGCAAGCACACAGGGCTTTCGGCAGCGCTGTTATCGAAGCTGGAGAGAGGAAAGTTGTTCCCTACGCTTCCCACTCTGTTGAGGATTGCGATGGTGTATTCGGTGGGACTGGAATATTTCTTCTCCGATGAGCGCAAGCGGCGGGTGGTGAGCGTGGTGCGGAAAGAGGACCGGGTGCGCTTCCCGGAGCGGCCTGCCACGCAGGATGTGCCGTACTTTTTTGAGTGCCTGGACTACAAGGCGACCGAACGGAAGATGAGCGTGTTTGTGGCCGAATTCCAGGAAATTGCGCCGGAGAAACTGCGCCCCCATCAGCATCCCGGGGTGGAATTGCTCTACTTGATGAAAGGGTCGTTGACCATAAAGATCGGCGGTGAGGAATTCTCACTGGAGGCCGAGGACGCGATTTATTTCGATTCGGCTGTGCAACATAGCTATCGTCGGCGCGGGCAGAAACAGTGCACCGGGGTAATCATCACTGTCCCGTAAGGACAGGGTGCCCCGTCCTTGTCCCTGCGGTCTTGCAGGGACAGGGCGGGGATTTTGAATTACGGCTTCGACGATTCAAGAAGTCAAAATCCCCACCCATTCGACTTCGCTCAGGGCAGGCCCTGTCCAAACTGCGCGACAAGGATGGGCCACCCGATGGGCTTAGTGCGGCTCCGGATGTGCGGTACACAAAGAGGTACTTTAGTTTCATTGACAAGGCCGTTTGGTCCAATCCATACTTTCGCCTAAGCTTCAAAAATCTAAGAACCTTGCTGACATCAGAGCATCGGCGCGCATCGCCATTTCTTTGCCTTGCAGCCGAGTCTATCCCCCGCAAAAGAGACTAAGGGTTCAATTCAGGAGAATGTCGTGTCTAAACCTTCTATTGTCAAATTCCGGATGCCTTCCAAGTGGGTTGCTGCGATAGCCGTGTTGACGGTCGCAGTCGCTGGGGGCGCGGCTCTGTTCTCCGCCTCGGGTGCGAAGAACGTACAAGCGATGAATCAGAGCGCCAACAAGGCTCAGCCGACGGTCAGCGCCGAGCAGCGCGGACGGGTTCGCGCCAGCCTGGACGCCCTGCCGCTGGCCTTCGAAGCCAACCAGGGACAGACCGATCCGCAGGTGAAGTACACGGCGCGGGGGAATGGATATTCCGTATTCCTGACGGCGAGCGACACGGTGTTCGCGATCACTTCGGCGAAGCACTCGGCAGCGCCATCGCGCATTCCGGGCACGCATTCGCAGCCACGAAGTGCCGAGAAGGTTCAGAGTGGAGCCATCGACATGCGGCTGGTCGGCGGAAATCTGAAGCCGGAAATTGCTGCCGGTAATGAAGTTCCGGGAGTCATTAACTACTACACGGGAAGCGATCCGAAGAATTGGCATACGGGTGTGAAGCAGTACTCGTCGGTTTCCTACAAGGACGTTTATCCCGGCGTGAACATGGTGTTTCATGGCGCGCAGCGGCAACTGGAATTTGATTTCGTGGTAAGCCCCGGCGCGGACCCGAAGACGATTGGCTTGGGCTTCAAGGGCGCGCAGAAACTCGCTACCGACGCCAGCGGCAACCTGGTGCTCGCCTCGTCTGCCGGCGATGTCGTGTTGCATAAACCGGTGGCGTATCAGGAGAAGGACGGCAAGCGCGAGATCGTTGACGCGGCGTTCCAAGTAAAGAGCGGGAACGATGTTGGGTTGAATCTTGGCGCTTACGATCGCGGGCAGGAGTTGGTGATTGATCCGTCTTTGAGCTACTCGACGTATCTTGGCGGAACTGCTGAAGACGACGCCTATGCCATCGCGATCGACGGCAGCGGAAACGCCTACGTCACTGGGCAGACTAAATCAACGAACTTCCCAACCGTGGCAGGCGCCTACGCTTCAACCAACAAGGGCGGCTTCGATGTGTTCGTCAGCAAGATTGCGGCGAATGGGTCGAGCCTGGTTTACTCCACTTACATCGGCGGCAGTTTGGACGACAGCGGTAACGCAATCGCGGTAGATGGTTCTGGAAATGCCTATGTGGCAGGCGGGACTAATTCCAGCGCGGATTTTCCCACCCACGGAGCCTTTCAGTCGACGTTCGGAGGTGGCTCGGTCGACGCATTTGTTCTCGAACTAGCCTCTTCTGGCGGTTCTTTAATTTTCAGCACGTATCTGGGAGGAACTGGTGATGATGTCGCGAACGGTGTTGCGGTAGACCCCACGGGCGTATACGTGGTGGGCTCGACCGGTTCGGCCAATTTTCCAGTACCCACCGGCTCATTCCAAGGAGCTCTCGTCGGCACCTCGAACGGCTTTGTGACCAAGCTGAACACGTCAGGAAGCTCGCTGGACTACTCGACATACCTTGGCGGCGGGTCGAACGACTTCGCAGCCGCCGTCGCCGTTAACTCGGGTCAGGCCTACGTGACGGGTGTCACCTCGAATAAGGCTTTTCCCACAACCTTCGGCGCTTTCCAAACGATTTGCGGCACCGATGGAAACTGCAACGGCGGTTTGCAGGATGCGTTTGTGACGGTCTTCAACTCATCAGGAGCAGCACTTGTCTATTCAACCTTCCTCGGCGGAGAGAAGAATGATCAGGGTCTCGGTATAGCAGTCGATAGTTCAGGAGATGCGTATGTCACCGGGTTAACGCAATCCAGCCTCTTCCCCCTGAAGTCTGCACTGCAGGGTACTTTCGGTGGGGGGACTCAAGACGCATTCGTCACGGAGTTGAACCCTACTGGAACTGCCTTGGTGTATTCCACGTTTCTCGGCGGCTCCCTTGATGATGCTGGCAGTGGTATCGCCGTAGACGGAAGCAAGAACGCCTATGTCACCGGCCAAACGACCTCCACGAATTTCCCGATGGCAAGCGCCACCCAGGGAACGCCGGGCGGCTTGGCGGACGCGTTTGTCACGGAGATCAGCGCGTCAGGTTCGTTGGTCTTCTCGACCTACCTCGGTGGCGCACTCAACGAAAATACCAATGCGAACCCTCTGAATCCCGTCGGGGCGGTTGCCGTGGATGCCGCGGGTGCCAACATCTACGTCGCCGGTAATACGGCGTCTTCCCCGTTTCCGACCATTACCGGGTCTCTTCAGACAACCTTGGGTGGCGGCACGGATGCGTTCGTGGCGAAGTACAGTACCGGCTCATCGTCCGGCAGTTTCACCGTCAGCAATGGCGCACTGTCGAACACGTCGGGGCACGCGGGCGTCTCGGCGACCGCCACGATCACAGTTGGATCCACAGGTGGCTTTAACGCACCTGTAGCCCTGACTTGCGCCGTTTCACCCGCAGTGACAAAGGGACCGACTTGCAATTTCAGCAACCCGAGCGTCACTCCGCCCGCGAACAGTACAACAACGTCCACTCTCAATGTTGCTACTACTGTCGCGAGTGCGATGCTGGCACTCCCTGCGAACGGCCGGCGCTCTGGTGTTGTATATGCCCTGCTCTTGCCGGTATTTGGCGTCACCCTACTGGGCGCTGGGATTCGGCGATCGGGCGCCCGCCGCAGGAGGTTCGTCGGACTTGTGGTCCTTGGAATGGTCCTGATGTGTCTCCTGCTGCTGCCAGCTTGCGGCGGCGGCAGTAGCGGCGGCGGTGGCGGAGGAACACCTACGGGTACATACACGATCACCGTTACTGGCACAAATGGGACGACTGTGGTAACGGGCACACCGGCACTCACGCTTACAATCAACTAGGCATAGGCAACTGGTATCCGGCCGCCTTCCTTTCCGGGAGGCGGCCGTTCTCTTTCCGCGAAGGCTCAAGTCCCAATAATCCAACGGCGGGGAATGGTAGTATGGAAATTCACAGTTGATGGTTTCAGGGAGATCTAACTCTGCCTTGTGACCTCGAACCGTACGGAACACGATCCGCCCGGGTGGCGGGCAGCGTTTTTGCATTCCCGGGAATCGAAGCTAGTTGAACCAGAATCCGTTCATGTTGAGATCCGAGTGGTGTGAATCCAAGTTGAAATCCTCCTTTGGGCATCCTGGGGTTGCTGCCCTGTGCTTGATGGCCGCGGCCTTTGCCTTTGCTTGTTTCGCCCCAGCGGCGCTGGCGCAAGGCGGGACATCGGAATTCACAATCGACCCCGGGTCGCTCAACCCGGATGCCGTTGCACCGGGCGGTGTTTCGTCGTCCTCGATCCAGGTGGGATCGGTCAACGGATTCAGCGGGACCGTCAATTTGACCTGCCAGGTCACGTCGCAGGCGGTGGCGACGGATCCGCCGGTATGCACGGTGAGTCCCCCGTCGGTCACGGCTCCGGGGAGCGCGAGCGCGACGGTGACGACTAACAGCGATACCAGTACGCAGCCGTACAACATCACGATTACGGGCAACGGGCCGACTACGACCTACACGACGCCGGAACTTCCGCTCACGGTTCTGGCGGTGAGCCCGCAATTCACCATCAGCGTGACCAGTTCGGTGGCGCCGACCAGCGTACCTGCCGGCAGCGGCGCCCAGGCCGTGGTTACGGTGAATCCGGTTTACGGGTACGTGACTCCGAAGGGCGGGGGCATTACGCTGGGATGCGCGTCCATCTCCCCGCTGGTGACGATCGCTCCCGTATGCTCGTTCACCTATCCGCAAAATGAACCGAACCTGAAGGTGTTTGGGACGCCCGCGAACGCCACGCTGACCATCGGCACGTTTGGGCCAATCGCCACCGGAGCCCATTCGCGCAACCTCATGGGCTTTTGGATCTCTTTGCCGCTGATCGGACTGGTCGGCATCGGTGCCGCGGCGAGCGGGAAACGCCTGAGAGGGGCCTGGGGCATGATGGCAGTTATTGTGCTCGGCGGAGCCTTCATCCTGATTCCCGGGTGCGCGACCAACACCACGTCCGCAACGACACCAAACGGGATCACGCCGGCCAACACGTATTCGTTCACGATTGCGGGGGTTGATTCCAACGGAGTGGCTTCGAGTAACATCAGCACAACCACCAGCGGGCCTACCGTCAGTTTGACGGTCACCGCGCCTCCTAAAACGCCGTAGCCATGAGCCGCTCCGCCGGGCAGGGGCTAGAGCCGCAAGGATTTTGTGGCCTGCGGCGCGACTTGAAGAATATGCGTGAGAACGCGTGTCGTCCTTACGGGACTCGCGTATTTGTTCCACTTCACCCGGCACTTCCGTGCCGGGCTTTCATATCCCGCCGCTGCGCGGCTGGAGTTTTGGTGGTGCTTACTGCACCGCTTGTTCAGTGGTAGTTCTCATGCACACACTTGAAGACGCGCCCTTTCAAAACGGATTCAAGACCCGCATTTTTCCGCAAGCTGTGAAGCCATGCCCTTCTCAAAACTCCTTCTGAGACGGATGCTGCTGGTGCTGATGATCGCGGTCAGTTCCCTGCTGTCGCGTCCGGCGTTCGCGTCTGATAAAAACAAGAACAGGATTCCGGCGGTGCGCTGGGCGGAGGGCAATCCCGGTTGTACATTCTCGCGCGGCGAGGACGGGAAGTACCGTTACGGGCTCTGGTCGGATGAGGCTGGGATCGTGCTGGCGGTCGATTCGCAGGAACTGGAGAAAGTGCATCGGCGGCACCAGCCGTTCTTCGCGGTGCTGCTGACCGTGCGTTATCGCGGGCAGGCGTCACTCGAGGTTGAAACCGAAAACATCTCGCTGCAGTTCATGAAACATTTTCAGGTAATGCAGACCGCGCTCGATCCGGACGACTTCTCCGACAAAGTGCAGAACGATGCAGACACATTGAACGATGAGACTGCGCGGCAGGTGGAGAAGCATCCGGAGCAGAAGGAGCAGAAGGAAGCTCTCGTGCGGGCGTTCCTGAAGGATTCGGCGGAACTGCAGGAATTCGTCGGCAAGAATAGCCTGCGGCCGACGAGGCTGAGCCCGGGGAAAACCGAGGCCAGCGGCTGGGTCCTGTTCAGCACCGACAGCAAGTGGATCAGCCGGTGGAAGAAGCAGGAGGAGTTCATCCTGCGCGTGCCGCTGGCAGGAAAGATTTTCGAGTTTCCGTTCCGGCTGCCGCCGAAGCCGGGGGAAACGATTCTGCGGAAGCGGGAGTGAGGAAAGCGGCGTCGGGCGTCAGACTTCGGACCTCAGACCTCGGACCTCAGGCTCCGGATCCCAGCGTTCCCGAGACCCCCCGACGTAAGGTCGATCGTTCGGAGTAGTACCCGAGGCTGAGGTCGGCGGTCCGAGGCCCGGTTTTTACGACGCCGCTCGTCTCGTCTGCTTTTCGATCTCCGTCGCCTGGTGCATCAGAACGTCCCGCAACGAAACCAGGCCTTTCAATTCCTTGCCTTCCACGATGGGGAGATGGCGGAATCCGAATTCGCGCATGATGAACAGGCACTCTTCGATGCTTTCATCGGCGGGGACAGCGCGCGGGTTCGCGGTCATGACTTCGGAAACGGCGGTGGTGCCGGGCGTGCGGCCGACGGCGACAACGCGGTTCATAATGTCGCGTTCGGAGAGGATCCCAGCGAGATTTCCGTCGCGAAGAACAGGAAGTGCGCCGATGTTGTGCTCCAGCATGTAGCGCGCGGCCTCAAGCACGGTGCGGTTGGCGTCGACGGAATAGAGTCTGCGG
>DATMOO010000138.1:0-52067 GCA_035568275.1 Candidatus Sulfotelmatobacter sp. | reverse complement strand
GAGACGCTGTTCGTCGTGCTCACCGCGATGAACTCGTGCGGATATGACGTGGGCCTGAATACTTCCGACGCGCAGCGGCTCAACGTGCGCGCCGAGGTGCAGAGGAATCTTCGCAACTCCGAGGAAGCGCAGGCGTCGCTGACCTCTCTGTGCGACTGGTATGTGGCGCACAAGGGGAAGGATCCGCAGCATGATCTGTCGCAGTTCGTGTCGTTGGCGCTTTATATGCAGGGGCCTCCGCATTTTCTGCCGCGGGTAAAGGAGGACGACATGCCTCCGGACGCGGTGCCCATTGCCGGGTTTGGGGCGCTGCTCGAGCGGTTCTACGACAGGGCGTCGCTGCACTCGATTTGGGAAACGCACCGGGCGAGTTATGCAGCTTTGGTCGCGCGGTATCACGTGCCGCTGCAGAAGATGGTCTTCGATACGGACATCTATTTGAAGCTGCAATCCGGCGGATATCTGGGGAGGACGTTCACGGTCCTGCTCGATTTCATGGGCGATCCCAATGAAGCGAACGCCCGAAACTACGGAACTGACTATTACGTCGTGGTATTCCCCTCGCCCGACCCGTCGACTGTAGATCCGCTGAAGATGCCGCAGATCCGGCATACGTACCTGCATTACCTGCTCGATCCAATGGCGGAGAAGCATTTCACCGCGATCAAGCGGCTGGAACCGTTGCTGCAATCGGTCAAGCGGGCGCCTCTCGACGAGAACTTCAAGACTGATATTTCGCTGCTGGTCACCGAGTGCCTGGTGCGGGCGATTGAGATACGGACCTCAGGCACGAAGCAGACTGCCGAAGCGATGCGATTGCAGGCCGTGGATGATGCGGAGAAGCAGGGTTACATCCTGACCAAATATTTCTACAACGCGATCGTGGCGTTCGAGAAGGATCCGGCGGGGTTGAGGACAGCGTATTCCGACATCCTGTACGCGATCGATATCAAGCAGCAGCAGAAGGCGGCCAGTGAGGTGCAGTTTGTGCGCAATACCGCGCCTGAACTCGTGCAACTGTCGCGACTGGAGGACCGGCGGATGCTGGTGACGGCCGAAAAGCGGCTGGCAGCGGGCGATCCCAAGGGGGCGCAGGAACTTGCGCAGCAGGCGCTGGATAAGAAGATCGGGGACGAAGGACGAGCGCTCTTTATCCTGGCACAGGTCGCGGTGGCGAATAAGAATCCGGACGGAGCGGCGAATAATTTCCATAAGGCCATCGAGGCGACGAAAGATCCGAAGGTGGTGGCGTGGTCACACGTGTATCTGGGGCGGATGCTGGATATGAAGGATCCGCCGGAGCGAGAGGCCGCGGTGAACGAGTATCGGGCGGCGCTGAGTGCAGGGGCAGATCTGCCGGAGGCCAAGGCTGCGGCCGAGCACGGGCTGCAGGCGGCGTACGAACCTCCGGCCAGGGTGAAGCCGCAGGACTCGGCGAAATAGCGCGGCGCGGGCTAGATACCCGCCCCACGGCCGGCGAGACGACGGCGCTACGACATAGCGGCGCTACCGAAGAAAGTCAAAATCCCCCACCCTGTCCCGCGAAAGGACGGCGGGACAAGGGTGGGGCACCCCGGTGTCGTAGGGGCGCTATCGCTGGGATAGAATGCACGTTGCAGGATTCCAATGAAAATGAAGGACGTTTGGGTCGAGGAGAACGCATGAAGCGCATAGCGATCATCTTAGTAGTGCTCGGAATCTGCGTTGGGAGTTGGGGACAGGACAAACCGGCGGCGCAGAATCCTCCCGCCGGGCAGGCAGCCGGACAGGGGGCGAGCCAAACGGCAGCTCCACAGGGAAAGCGTCCGCCGAAAATTAACAGCCAGGAAGAATATGCGGCGTACCAGGCAGCGGTTAAAGTAGCTGACGCTGGGGAATGCGAGAAGGCGGCAAATGATTTTGCTGCGAAATATCCCGCCAGCGAGGTGCGTACAATTGTCTACAAGGCGGCAATGCTGCGTTATCAGCAGGCCAACAATGAGGCCAAGGCGGTTGAGATAGCAAAGAAAGTTCTGGCGATCGATCCCGACGATCCGGAAGCGCTGGTAGCCGTCGCCCTGGCAGACATCGACCAGACCAAAGACGACAGTCTGGACAAGGATGAGCGTCTCGCTGCAGCCAAGAAAGGTGCCGAACGCAGCCTGGTGACGGTGGAAACGGACGTACCGACGACCGGATATCCGGAGGAGCAGCTCAAGAACTACAAGAATTTCATCCGGTCGCAGGCCTATTTTGTCATCGGGATGGCTGCCTACAAGGCCAGCCACTGGCCGGAAGCGGAGGCGAATCTGAGGAAGTCGATCGACGCGCTTCCACAGTCGCCGGACGTAGTCACGATATATCATCTGGCGCTGTCGCTCGACTTCCAGAACAAAATTCCGGAAGCCTTGAAAGCGGCGCAGCAGGCAGTGGAACTGACGAAGGATAGCCCCGATTCGCCCGCTGGAAAGGCAGCTCGCCAAGAGCAGGATCGCCTGATGAAGTATTCGACCACCGGCACCTCCGGCCAAGCTGGGACACCTCCGAAGAACTAGCCCGCCCCAAGGGACGTTCGCGCGAGACGTTCGAAGCAAGACGTTGCAAGCAACGTCTCTATCTATGAAGGAACGGGAAATCACGGCGCTGGAGGAAGGGCTCGGCTACCATTTCCGGCGGCGGGCGATGATCGAGCAGGCGGTCACGCACAGTTCGCAGGCGCGCGAAATCGAGGCGCAGCAGGCCGGCGAAAGCAAGTACAAGGTCAGTGACAACGAGCAATTGGAGTTTCTGGGAGATGCAGTGCTGGCCCTGGTGACCAGCGAAGAATTGTTTCAGCGCTTCCCGCATTTTCGCGAAGGGGAACTATCGAAGCTGCGGGCGCATCTGGTCAGCGAGCGGCATTTGATACAGGTGGCACAGCAGCTGGAGTTAGGCCACTATCTCCGCTTGGGGCGCGGCGAGGAAAAGAGCGGCGGACGGGGCAAGACGGCCCTGCTGGTGGATGCATTGGAGGCGATTCTGGCGGCGATTTATCTCGATGGCGGGCTGGAAGTGGCACGCGAGTTTGTTCTGCGCAATGTCATTGCGCCCGAGTTGGAGCGGATGGAGCGCGGCGGCGGGAGCCTGCCTATTACGGATTTCAAATCGGCGCTGCAGGAAGCAGTGCAGAGCCTTGGGCTGCCGCAGCCGGCGTATGTGCTGGTCGAGGAAGCGGGGCCGGAGCACAGCAAGACGTTTACCGTGGAGGCCCGCCTGCATTCCCGCGAGAGCCGCAATCCGGAATTTGTTGGACGCGCGCAAGGCTCGACCAAGAAGACTGCTGAACAGGATGCCGCGCGGCAATTGCTGACCTACCTGGCATCACGGCCCAAGGATGCGGACGGGAAGACGGCACGGTCCGCGCAGGCGGTGGATAAGTAGGATTCATGGATTCTTTAAACCAGCCTACCGTTTCGCAGCCCGAGCCCGCGGCCTTGCCGGCCCCGGTGGAGCCGCCTGTCGAACTCGCCGCTTCGAGCGAGCCTACGGTGGATCCTGCGCCGTCTCCATCACAACCTTCGCCAGTTCCCGCTCGCAAGGTCGGCAGCAGCTTTGGCTCGGACTTGATCGGTTCGCTGCAGTCGCTGATGGGGACGGTGGTGATTGCGATTTTTGTGATCACCTTCATCACGCAGGCATTCCAGATCCCCTCGGAATCGATGGAGAATACGTTGCTGGTCGGCGATTACCTGCTGGTCAACAAGCTTTGCTACGGCGGATCTGGATTCGGCGATCACCTGATGCCATATCAGAGGATCGCGCGCGGGGATATCATCGTGTTCCATTATCCGGTGGACCCGCAGCAGCATTTTGTGAAGCGAGTCATCGGGATCCCCGGCGACCGGCTCCGCATGGTCAACAAAAAGGTGTTGATCAACGGCAAGCCCATCGACGAGCCGTACGTACATTTTCTGGAACCCGCCAACAATCTTTACCGGGACGACTTCCCCAGAACCGACATTCCTGCGGCGAATATGGAAGGCTCGTGGTGGCTGCAAATGCGGAAACTGGTGGAAGACGGGGAACTGATCATCCCGCAGGGACACTATTTCGTGATGGGCGATAACCGCGATGACAGCCAGGACAGCCGCTACTGGGGCTTCGTTCCGCAGGGGAACATCATCGGAAGACCTCTGGTGATCTACTGGTCGGTGCAGGACTGGGACCGAAATCCGTCATCAAGTTTGAGCGGGCGGATCTATCATCTGGCATACGCGGTCACGCACCTGTTTCAGATCACGCGATGGAACCGGACTCTGCGGCTGGTACACTGATGGATCGGTCCCTCAGGGGCTGAAGCCCTTTTTGGGGTCCGACTGATGCGGTCCCTTCGACAAGCTCAGGGCAAGCCTGAAGGGCCGCTCTTCCACGAAACCCAAGGAACACTCGAGTACATGAAAGCGACCGTGGCGAAGAAAGAAGAAAAGCTGGCGAAGGCAGAAAAGAACGGCGAGGAAGAAAAGCCGAAAGAGACTACGGTTGAGTTTCTTTCGTCACTGGCGGCAGTGCTGGTGACCGGGCTTTTCATCATTACGTTTGTTGTGCAGGCGTTTGAGATTCCATCGAGTTCGATGGAGAGTACGCTGCTGATCGGCGACCACGTTTTCGTCAATCGAGTCCAGTTTGCGCCCAAGAGCGGGTGGGTTGGTTCGCTGCTTCCCTACCGCGATGTGCACTTTCGTGACATCGTCGTGTTCTTGTCGCCGCAGACTCCCGGGCTGTATGTTGTGAAGCGGATCATCGGCTTACCGGGAGACAAGATCCACCTGCGGAACGGAGTGGTGTATCGCAACGGCCAACCGCTGGATGAAGCCAAATATCTCGACACCGACAGAGATAATCCGGCCGATGTTTACCGAAACAATTTTCCAGCAATTCCCCCGGGCGATGATCCAAATGTCTGGTCGAACTGGGCGATCGACATGCCAACGTACATCCAGGGCGATGACATCGTAGTTCCGCCCAACCATTACTTCGCCATGGGCGATCATCGTGGCGTCAGTCTGGACAGCCGCTATTGGGGATTCATTCCCAAGGAAAATGTTATCGGGCGGCCGATGTTTATTTACTGGTCGTTTGAAACTCCCGATAATCAGTACCTCAAGACAGAATGGACCGATCGGGTCAAGTTTCTCCTCGGTAAAGTAGTTCTTCACTTCTTTGACGAGACACGCTGGAAGCGGACGCTGAAAGTCGTCCAATGAACCGCTCGGATGTTCGGTGAGAGCGCGGTGAACATCTTCTCCTCCAAGCGCCGTTGGGCTGCGGCGGCAACATTGGTGCTGCTGGCGCTGTTCCTCGTGCGCCCGGGCGCATCCCGCCTGAAATCCAGAATCATTACCTCTCTCAGCGCGGCCGTGGGGCGTCCGGTCGATCTCGCGTCGGTTCATATACGGTTGCTGCCTCAACCGGGTTTTGATCTGGAGAATCTGGTGGTGTACGACGATCCTGCGTTCGGCTCCGAACCCATCCTGCGGGCAAGCGCGGTAACGGCGGACCTGCGGCTGCGTTCTCTGCTGCGCGGAAGGCTCGAGGTATCGAAGCTGGACCTCACCGAGCCGAGTCTCAACCTCGCGCACCACGAGGGCGGCGGATGGAACCTTCAGAGCCTGCTGGAGCGCGCGGCACGCACGCCGCTGGCGCCTACCGGAAAAATGAGGTCGGAGCCGAGGCCGAGTTTCCCTTACATCCAGGGAACATCAGGGCGGATCAATTTCAAGAATGGCCCGGAGAAGAAACCCTACGCGCTGACCAATGCGGATTTTTCGCTGTGGCAAGAGTCGGAGGATACCTGGGGCGTCCGGCTTAAGGCTCTGCCGTTCCGCAGCGACATGAATTTGAACGATACAGGACAGCTACAGCTCAGCGGCACCTGGCAACGCGCTGGGACTTTCGGCGACACTCCTGTGCAGTTCAACGTCGAGTGGGCCCGGGCGCAGTTGGGGCAGATAACACAATTCTTTACCGGGAGCGACCGGGGCTGGCGGGGGGACATTCGAGTCAGCGCTACGGTCACGGGAACGCCGGCGCTTCTCAAAATCTCGAGCACCGTTTCTGCGGATGACTTCCGGCGCTACGACATCCTGACCGGGAGCTCGTTGCGACTGGCCGGACGCTGCGACGGGGAGTACAACACGCAGGAGCATGAGTTTCACCGGATCGCCTGCATGGCTCCCGTGGGAACGGGACTGGTGACCATCACAGGAGACGCGGGCGCTCCCGGCAGGCATAAGTATCACCTGACTGTGAGCGCGCAGGATCTGCCCGCAAGCGCGATCGGTGCACTCGCACGGCGGGCGAAGCAAGATCTGCCTGAGGATTTGCTGCTGGAAGGGACGCTGGGGGGCAAGCTCACGGTGTCAGAGAACGCCGCCACCGGTGTCCAGTCTCATGTAGAAGCGCATGGCGAGATTGCAGGCTTGCGACTGAGTTCTACATCCGAGAAGGTTGAGCTGGGTCCGGTTACGATTCCGATCATTCTGACAGGCGCGACGGCCAGCGTTGCCAGAGATCGATCAAGGACGCAGTCGTCGCGACACACGCAAATGGAGTTGGGGCCGTTCGCACTCGATCGTGCGCGCGTGGGAGGTGCGGTCGTTCGCGGTTGGGTCGACCGCTCCGGATATGGCTTCACCATTCTTGGCGATGCCGAAGTAGGCAGGACTCTACGTTTAGCCAGAATGTTTGGAATTCGCACGCTAAACTCGGCGGCGGAAGGCACAGCACAACTGAGCCTGCAGATGGCAGGGTCGTGGATGGGCCAGGGCGGAACGGCTGCATTCGCAGGCCCGCAAGTCACCGGATCGGCAAAACTGAAGAATGTGCGCTTCGCACTTCGCGGCGCGGGAGAACCGGTAGAGATTTCTGCGGCCGAAATGCAACTCTCACCCGACATCGTGCGCGTGGGGAAGTTGAATCTGAAGGCCGCGGGGACCGTGTGGAAAGGATCCCTGGAAATGCCGCGCGGCTGCGGAAGTCCGGAGAAGTGTCAGATTCGTTTCCAGCTCAATACGGATGAGATCTCGCTGAACGAAACCAACGAGTGGGCGAATCCCAGTCCGAAGAGCCGGCCCTGGTATCGCCTGGGAAGTGCATGGCCTGCGCCGTCGCTGCTGGCGCGGGTGCGAGCATCCGGGCAGGTGACAGCCGACCGCTTTGCGCTGCGCGGCATCATGGCGTCCAAAGTGTCGGCGAATGTCAGCCTCGATGCCGGAAAGTTGGAGGTCACGTCAGTGGACGCGGACCTGCTTGGCGGCAAGCATCGCGGGAAATGGCAGGCGGACTTCGGCGTGAAACCTGCTGTGTGCCGCGGAAGCGGACGTCTGACGGAAATTTCCCTGGGGAACATTTCCCGGTTGATGAAGGACGAGTGGGTTGAGGGCAGCGCCGGCGCGAGCTACGAGATTCGCGGGCCATGCTCTGCTGATTTCTGGCAAACGTCCGAGGGGACGCTGCAGGTAAATGTGGCGGATGGAAGCCTCCCCCACGTACTCTTCAGGGAAAGTGCGGGGATGTTGAAGATCCGGAAGTTCAGCGCGCAGGCTCAGTTGCATACCGGCACGATCGAAGTCAGCGAAGGCGAACTGGACTCGCCGGAAGGAACCTACGAAGTTAGCGGCACTGCCACGTTGACGAGAGAAATTGATTTCAAATTGGCGCGAGTTCCAGCGGGATCAGGAGTCAGTTCCTATACGATTACCGGGACTCTTGCTGAACCACGCGTTACACACATCAACGGTACGGAGCAGGCGCGGCTGAAACCTCAACCGTAACAGCGGCACTCCGAAAGATAAGGAGGAATTTTGTGGAGACAGCCGCCTTCGGCTGTCCGGCCGCGCCAGCGGCCGTCTTTGCTTCTTGCGCCGTCAATTCAGTGCTCATAAAAGAACATAATCGAGCAAAGAAGGAACTGCTTTCATGGCAGCCGCGCAGGCAAAAGTAGTCGCCCTTTGGGCGACAGACAGCCAAAGGCGGCTGTCCCCACACAAGCTAGCGATCATATCCAGGGCCGCGTAAGACTTTTCCTGGTAGTTTGCCCGTCATCTTCCCCTGCTCAATCACGGGCGTTCCGTTGACCAGCACATAATCCATCCCTTCCGAAAGCTGGTTGGGATTGTCGAAAGTGGCACGATCGCGCACCGTTGCGGGATCGAAGATCACGACGTCGGCCCACATTCCCTGCTTGAGCACGCCGCGATCCGTCAGGCGCATGCGCTGCGCCGGGAGCGATGAGAATTTGCGGATGGCATCTTCCAGGATCAGGACTTTTTCTTCGCGAACGTATTTGCTCAGGATGCGTGGGAACGTGCCATAGGCGCGCGGGTGGGGATGCGCCTGGCCGAGAATTCCTTCCGGCGAAGTGCCTTCAGAATCGTTGTCGATCGAGACCCACGGCTGCTGCAGCGCAAGGGTTACGTCGGGCTGCGACATGCCGAAAACTGCGACGCCCGTGTTCGGGTCTTCGATGAGGAAATCGAAGAGCGCGTCCATGGGATCCTTGTTCCACAGCTTGGCGATTTCCGAGAGGCGCTTGCCTTGCAGCGGAACCAACTTTGGATTGGCCACGGCGCCGATCATAATGGCGTCGGGTCCGGGGATCTCTTGCCATTCGTTGTCCCAGTCACGCGAAGGCGTGAGCATATCCTTGCGAATGCGCTCGCGGGTGGCGGGATCCTTCAGACGTTCGACCAGTTTTGCGGTGCCGCCATCGTGCGCCCATGCGGGGATGAAGGCGGAGAAATCGTTGTACCACGCCGTGTACGCGTAGGTATCGGCGGTGACGTCAGCGGCGTTGGCGCGTGCCGCGTTGATCTTGGCAACGACCTGGGGCATGTGTCCCCAGTTGTTCTTGCCGGCGACCTTGATGTGCCAGATCTCGACGGGAACATGGGCCTCGCGGCCGATGCGCAGGGCTTCGTCGATCGCTTCGAGCACCGAGGTGCTCTCGTTGCGCATGTGCGTGGCATAGATACCGCCGGATTTGCCGGCTTCGGTCGCCAAGGCGATCAGTTCGTCGGTCTTCGCGTAGGGCGCGGGAGCGTATTCGAGCGAAGTCGAAACGCCGACGGCGCCGTCTTTCATCGCTTCGCGCACCAGAGCCTTCATCTGGTCGAGTTGCTCGGGCGTGGGTTGCTTGTTGTCGTCGCCAAGCACCATACGACGAACCTGCGTTGCGCCAACATACGTGGCGAGGTTGATGCCGATTCCCTGCTTCTCGAGACGCGCGAAATACTGACGCAGCGTTCGCCAGTCGGGACTGATCTTGTAATGGTCGTAACCGACCCGGTCGGATTCGATGATGGCATCGTTGAGCGGCGCGATCGAGTTCCCTTCTCCGGTGATTTCCGAAGTGATGCCCTGGTAGATCTTCGATGGCAAACGTGGGTCGACGAGAATCGTCAGCTCGGATTGGCCGAGCATGTCAATGAAACCCGGGGCGACCACCTTGCCGGCGGCGTCGATGGTGCGCTGGCGCTGGGCGGCGGAAAGGTTACCGATGGCGGCAATCTTTCCGTCGCGGATGCCGAGATCACCGGAGTACCACGGCGAGCCGGTGCCGTCGATGATGTGGCCGTTGGTGATGACGATGTCGAAGGAGCTCGGGGCCTGGGCGCGGACAGGGTTCGACGCAAAAATGAGGATTATGACTATGGTGAATGTGATTCGCTTTGAGAGCATGGATGACATCCTACCTTCTTTCATTGCCACTTCCAGCAGGGCGGGCGAGACGCCCGCCCCCACAGCCGCCGGGACGGCGGCGCTACTTTGCTACTGCGGCGAACACGCCTAGAACGGACCAGACTGCCAGGGCCAACCATTCATACATGGTGAAGTGGCCGGGAACTGTCGGGACGATTTTCATCAGGGCCAGCGCAACCGCGACGACTAATCCAAATAGTGCAAAGGCCTTCTCGGCCGCCGACAACGAAACTACATCGGGCTTCCAGTGCGCCAATGCCAGGCACGCCGCGCACGCGGCTGCCCAGCCGATGGCGCAGGCGACCGAGCCCACTTCGGTCACGGGCACGAGAATCGCGTCGCCCAGCAGCATACACACCCCGGTTGCGATTCCGACACAGAGGACCGCGGTCGATGGAGTCTGAAATCGCGGATGCACTTTCCCTGCCCTCGGCGCAATCATGCCGCGGCGGCCTAAAGCGAAGAACAGGCGGCTAGCGGCGACGAAGTTTCCGTTGAAGCATTTAAACAGCGACAACAAAGCCGCCGCGAGAATGATGTTTACGATCCAGCGGCTGCCGACCGCCTGCTCAAAGGCAACCGCCGTCATGAATCTCTCGCCCGTCAGCCTGCGCCACGGCGCTACGAACGCGACCGACGCGACAATGCTGGCGTAGAAAAGAGTGCCGATCAGAATCGCCATCCAGATGGCGCGAAAGAATCCTTGTACGCGGAACTCGGGACCTGCTTCCTCCGCGGCCTTCCCCACTGATTCGAATCCAGTCATGAAGTAAGGAACGATCTGGATCACCAGCAGTATCGAGACCAGCGGAGCATGCGTGAAGAGTGGCGCGAAATGGGTAACACTCCCTCGGCTTGCACCGGCGACGACGAACACGACGAATAAGGCGAGTGTGCCGAAGCTGGTCCAGTTCTGAAAGCTAGCGCTCAGGCGTACGCCGCGATAGTTGAGCACCGTGAGTAGCGCCGTGAGTGTGAGCCCGACGATCAGGTGAGGAAGATAAACCGGACGGCCTGCGATGCGATAAATTTCCATCGAATCGAGCCCGGGAAATATGTAGGCGGCGATGCGTCCGACCGCTACAGCCTCCCACGGACAGACGATGAAGTAGGCGAGGGTCATCATCCAACCGGTGGCGAAACTTATTGCCCGTGGGAAGATGGCTGCCGTGTAGGCGACCTCGCCCGCGGCATCGGGCATGGCAACGACGAGTTTTCCGTAGACCCAGCCGATGGGCAGGAGCAGCGCGCCGCCGATTAAGAATCCTAGGGCCGTTCCAAGGGAGCCACCGCGCAGCAGCCAGTCGTCCATGATGACGAGCCAGCCGACGCCGACCATGGTGCCCCATCCCAGCGTGAAGTAGTCGGTGGCGCGCAGTTTGCGGGCGAGAGTAGTCACGGGTTGGGTTTGATAAGAGGGAGCGGCGCGAATTATAAAGCATCGGTAGGGTTGGCGCTGCTGCGATCGCAGCGGCTTGGCGCGAGCCAGGAAGCCGTGCTGCGCACGGCGGACAGCCGGGGGCGGCTGTCCCCACATTCTGGCTTTTCACATTTTCGGGCTTTCCGCATGGTAGTATCGACTTAGCCCCGCATGACACTTCTACATTTGAATGATCTCGGAACCTCCGCATGGGTCATCGTGTCTCTGGCAGTGGGGCTTCCTGGAAAATGACCGCTTCGTCGCAGAAACGTAAACGTGTGCTCAGCGGCATGCGTCCGACCGGAAAGTTGCATCTCGGCAACTATGTGGGGGCATTGCAAAATTGGGTCGGGATGCAGGATCCATATGAATGCTACTTCTGCGTGGTCGATTGGCATGCGCTGACCACCGATTATGCGGACACTTCGAAGGTCAAAGAGAATTCGCTGGAAGTCGTGTTCGACTGGCTGGCTGCTGGACTCGATCCAGAGAAGTCGGTGATCTTCATGCAATCGCATGTGCCGGGTCATGCGGAATTGCACCTGCTGCTTTCGATGATCACTCCGTTGGGCTGGCTGGAACGCGTGCCCACGTACAAAGAGCAGCGGGAGAACATCAAGGATAAGGATTTGGGGACCTACGGATTCCTGGGATATCCGGTGCTGCAGGCGGCGGACATTCTGATTTACAAGGCGGACGTGGTGCCGGTCGGCGAAGATCAGGTGGCGCACATCGAGCTGACGCGGGAGGTCGCGCGGCGGTTCAACGGATTTTATGGCGCGACGAAGTCCGTGTTCCCCGAGCCTCAGAGCCTGCTAACACCGGCGCCGAAGTTGCCTGGGACGGACGGGCGCAAGATGTCGAAGTCGTATGGCAACACCATTATGATGGCTGATCCGGAGCCGGTCGTGCGGCAGAAGTTGAAGACCATGGTGACCGATCCGGCGCGGGTACGGCGGTCGGATCCGGGGAATCCCGATGTGTGTCCGGTAGGGGATCTACACAAGATTTTCAGCAGCAAAGAGACGATGGCAAAAGTAAATGAGGGCTGTCGGTCGGCGGGCATCGGGTGCATCGAATGCAAGGGTTGGGCGGCCGATTCACTGTTGCTCTTGCTGAGTCCCATGCAGGAGCGGCGCAGGAAATTTGAGGAGAATCCCAAGCTGGCGTGGGATATTCTGGAAGCTGGTTCGGAGCGGGCGCGCAAGGTTGCGGGTGAGACGATGGAAGATGTGCGCGCATCCATGGGGATGTCGCTGGAGTATGAGGCGCCGGGGAAGTAGTCGTTGCGATGGGAGCGAGTGCACAGGTCCTTCGCTTCGCTCAGGATGACAAAATAAGTAGAGATGAGTGAAGAAGTAAAATTCGTTTCTGGGCACACGGCGGTTTCGCCGGCGATTGTGGCCGGTCCGACCGATTCGGAGTCGAAGGACGCCGCTAAGAAAAAAGAAGAGAGCGATTTCCCTTTTGCGGTTGCCGTCTTGGATGTCTACGAGGGGCCACTCGATTTGCTGCTGGACCTGATCCGCAAGCAGGACATCGATATCTACGACATACCGATTGCCAAGATTACGGCGCAGTATCTCGTGTATGTAGAGAAGATTCGGGAACTGGATGTGAACGTTGCGGCCGAGTTCATTTATATGGCGGCCGTACTGATTCATATCAAGTCGAAGATGTTGCTGCCGCGCGATCCGATGGCGCCGGCAGAGGAGCAGGAAGATCCGCGGAGCGAACTGGTCAACCGGTTGCTCGAACATGAAAAGTTCAAGTCGGCGGCGCAGATGCTCTTGCAGAAACAGCAGATCGAAGAGGCGGTGCTGACCAATCCCGCGCTCAGGGATTTCATCGAGGCTGAGGGCGCGGAGCCCGAACTCGCCGCTGACGTAATCGATCTGGTCAAGACGTTTCAGCAGGTGCTCGAGCGGGTACGCACTCGTCCCGTGCTCAATGTGGACGAAGAGACGGTGACCGTGGGGCAGATGATCGACTATCTGCACCGGCGGCTGTCGCTCGAGGACCGTCCGATCCGGCTGAAGCAGCTCTTGATGCGTATCCCGTCGCGGCAGGCGCTGGTGTGCATGTTCCTGGCACTGCTGGAATTGGTGAGACTGCAGGCGATTCAGGTGCGGCAGGAAAAATTGTTCGGCGAGATCGCAGTTCGCAAACATTCACATTTTGAAGAAGTGATGAACGAGCGTGCGGCGGTAAGGGACGACTGGAGATGAAAAGCAGTTGCCAGTACTCAGTTGCCAGTTGCCAGTTTCAATACGGCGACGATTCGACTGGATACTGGGCACTGGGTACTGATCACTGATGTCCCTCAAAGCTCAACTCGAAGCCATCATCTACGCGGCGGAAACGCCGATCACGCTGGAGCAGATCACGGCGCTAGTCAAGGACTCCGTTGCGGCAGACGGCGTTTCTGACCTGGCGGAGATCAAGTCGCGCGTACGTTCAAGCCTGTTGGAACTTGTCGGTGAATATGGATCACCCGACCACGGGGTGGAGATCCGCGAGGTTGCCGGCGGATACCGGATGTCGACGAAGCCCGAACAGCATGAAGTTGTGCGCGCGTTCGCCAAGAGCCTGAAGCCACCCGTCCGGTTGTCGCTGCCGGCGCTCGAAACGCTGGCCGTCATCGCGTATAAACAACCGGTGACTGTGCCGGAGATCAATGACATTCGCGGCGTCGATTCTGGAGGCGTTATTGGCACTCTGCTTGATCGCAAGCTCATCACCACTGCGGGGCGCAAGCAAGTGATCGGGCGGCCGATTCTTTACAAGACCACCAAGGAATTCCTGATGCGATTCGGATTGAAGGACGTCAACGAATTGCCCAGCATGGAGGAATTCGAGAAGTTGGTGGCCCAATCATTCCAGGAAGAGTTGGTCCCGGCGGAGAGCGCGGCTGCGGTGAACGAGCCGGCGCCCACGTCAGACAACGCTCAGCCGGCGGAGACGGCAAGTGAGCACGCAACTGAAGAAAAAGCGGGCTGACGCTCCTCAACGGGGGCTAAAGCCCTGTCACTAAGATCTCCCCGACGCGGCCCTGAAAGGGCCGCTCTTCCACGGTTCTACACGGTTCTCAAATGCCTCTCGAACGCCTGCAAAAGATTATCGCGACTGCTGGAGTTGCTTCGCGGCGCAAGGCCGAGGAACTCATCACGTCCGGACATGTGCAGGTTAATGGCACTACGATCACGGAACTTGGCAGCAAGGCCGATGCGGAAACCGATCACATTCGGGTGAACGGAAAGTTGTTGCAGCGCGAGCAACAACGTCACGTGTACTTGCTGCTGAACAAGCCGAAGGGGTACGTCACTACCGCGAACGATCCCGAGAAGCGGCCTACTGTGATGGACCTGGTCCGCGGCGTCAAGGGGCGCGTGTATCCGGTGGGGCGACTCGACTACGCCAGTGAAGGCCTGCTGATAATGACCAATGACGGCGAGCTTGCCAATCTTCTGATGAAAGCGGCGTCGCACGTTTCGAAAACGTATGTGGTAAAAGTGGCCGGCACACCAACCGAGGAAGCGATTGCCAAACTACGCGGCGGTATTTCCATTGCGACGGATGACGGGAAGCGCGTGAGAACTGGTCCGGCCGCAGTTCGCATTGTGAAGCAAGCTGCCAATCCGTGGTACGAGATCACTCTGATCGAAGGCCGCAATCGCCAGATTCGGCGCATGTTTGAGGCTGTGGGGCATCACGTGGAGAAGATCAAGCGCGTCCGTTATGGGCCGCTGGCGCTCGATGTTCCGCCGGGGGACTACCGCTCGCTGACGCTAAAAGAAGTGCAACGGTTGAAATCGGCAAGCGCTGGCGGCGAGAAAAAGCGTTAAGGCAAAATCTCAGGATGAGCCGATTTTTCGATCTCGTAACCAAACCGGCGCGGGAGATGGGCGGCTCCGAGCCGGGCATTCCGGCGAGATCAGTAACCTCAGAGCCGCATCTCATCCGGCTCGATTCGAACGAAAATCCACTCGGACCGTCTCCACGGGCAATCGAAGCCATGCGGCGCGCTCTGGCCGAGGCGCACGCGTATCCCGACAACGAGTGCTCTGCGCTGACGGCTAAGCTATCCGAGCTTCATTCCACGCCCACCAAGCAGATCCTGGTGACTGCCGGGTCTACGGGCATGCTCAGTCTGCTGTGCCACACGTTGCTGGCTCCGGGGCTGAATGCGGTGACTAGCGAGCAATCTTTCATCGTCTATGGCATGGGCGTGCGCGCGACCGGCGCGGAATTGATTGAAACTCCGACGCGGAACGACGGATTCGATCTCAATGCGATTCTGCGTGCCATCAACGATCACACTCGGCTCGTATTGCTGGCCAACCCGAATAATCCGACGGGCACGCTGCTCGACGTGGACGAACGCGAGCGATTCATAAGTAAAGTTCCTAGCCATGTGGTGGTGGTTTTGGACGAGGCCTATTACGAGTTCGCGGCGCATTTTGGCGAGGGACGCAAAGTTGAATATTCGCGATCGCTCACGTACTTGCGGCAGGGTGCGAGCGTGGTGGTGCTGCGAACATTCTCGAAGGCGCACGGGCTGGCGGGATTGCGCATCGGGTATGGACTCGGTCCGGCGGAGCTGCTGTCTTACTGCCGGCGCATGCAGGATACATATTCTGTGTCATCGGTTGCGCAGGCAGCAGCGCTTGCGGCACTCGACGATGAAGAACATGTCACGCGCTCGGTTTCGCACAATGCGGAGCAGGCCCAGCGTTTGGAAGCTGGCCTGTCGAACCTTGGATTCAGAGTTGTACCGACTTGGGCGAATTTTCTCTACTGCGATCTGAGGCAGGATGCAGCGGCAGTCTGCGCTCGTCTACGGGAAGAAGGCGTTAGCGTGCGTCCGCTCGGGGCGTGGGGTGCGCCGACCTGCATCCGGATCAGCATTGGGACGGTGCCGCAGAATGAGAAAATTCTTGAGGCGATGCGCAGGCTATCGATACCTACCTCTTTGCAAGGCGGCTGAAACCTGCATCATTTAATTGTCTGGAAGTGGGGCGAGACGCCCCCACCACAGCCGCCGGGACGGCGGCGCTACTGGGATGCGGGGATTCTTGCCGCGCCGTAAAGGCCTGCATCGCTGCCTAACAATGCCTGCGTGATGATCGTTTTCTTTTTGGTGTAGTTGGCGATTTGCGCGGATGCGCCGTCCATTTTTGCCTGTGGATCTGACGGCGCCGATGCGGCGTAGACCAGAGAGCGTTCCCGCAGCTCTGCGAACATCCGCGGAGCGAAAGCGTCCCACGCGCTGACGACGCCGCCGCCAATCACGAACATGTCGAGGTCGAGAACATTGACCAGGTCCGCGAGAAGGATTCCCAATACTTCACCGAAGCGCTGAAAGATGCGCTGGGCAGCGGCGTCTCCCTGAATCGCAAGGTTGTAGATCGACTTCGCGCTGAACTCGGGATCGGCGTTGGCGGCTTTCGCAAGCTCCGGAGCTTCACCGGACTCGATCGCCTCACGAGCCATGCGGACAATAGCCGTGGCGGAGGCATAACGCTCGGCGCACCCGCGATTGCCGCATCCGCAGAGGACACCGTTGGGCTCGACTGTGACGTGGCCAAATTCTCCTGCCATGCCGCTCATGCCGTAGAAAAGCTTCCCTTTCAGGACGATGGCTCCGCCGATGCCAGTGCCGAGAGTCAGCATCGCCATGTTATCGGCATCGCGGCCCGCGCCCAGCCACTTCTCGCCCAGAGCAGCGACATTGGCGTCATTGTCGAGGAAGACCTTCGCTCCCAGCCGGCGCTCAATCTCATCGCGCACCGGATAGTCGGACCATCCGGGCAGGTTCGCCGACTTCCGCATCATGCCGGTCTCCATGTCGATGATGCCCGGTACGCCAATGCCTGCGCCCACGAAGCGTCCGGTGCCGCGATACTGCTCGGTGAGACGGTGAATGGCATCGCACATCTCGCCGATAACATAGCCCCGGCCCATGGCGACTTTGACGCCGAGAGTGATTTTCTCCAGCAGCTGGCCTTCCGTGGTGATGGCGGCAATCCGCAAATTGGTGCCGCCCATGTCTACACCGATTGAGTAGTCAGGCATAACGGATGAGGGTAACACGGTGAGGTGCTAAATCGATTTCAGATTGCAGATTTGAGATTTCAGATTGCAGTCAGATTGCAGATTCGTGAGACGCACGTAGTCCTTAATCTGCAATCTGAGATCTTCAATCTGAAGTCTAGTTCTGGCACTTCGGGCAGTAATGGCTGCTGCGGCCGGCGATCACGACCCGCTTGATGGGCGTCTTGCAGACGAGGCAGGGCTCGCCTTCGCGGCCGTAGACGCGGTGTTGGAGCTGGAAGAATCCTTCTTCGCCGTCAGCGTTTACGTAGTCGGAAACCGAAGAACCGCCCAACGCGATTGCTTCCTTCAGCACTTCCTGGATCGACAGGTGAAGTTTCCTCAATTGGTCGTGGGTGATCGATGACGCGCGGCGGCGGGGGCGGATTCCCGCGCGGAACAGCGATTCGTCGGCATAGATGTTTCCTACGCCGCGCAGGAGTTTCTGATTCAGCAGCGCGCTCTTGATCGGAGTCTTACGGCCTCGGAACAATTCTACAAATCGGTCAAGATCGAGCTCGAGAGGCTCGACGCCAGTCGCGTCGAATCCGGCGGAGGAGGCTACGCTCAGGCGGCCGAAGCGGCGCGGATCGACGAAACGCAGTTCCCTGCCGGAGGATAGCTTGAGGATCGCGTGCGTGTGCTTGGCGATTTCCGTTTGCGGATCGCAGACTTGAAGGCGGCCCGTCATGCCGAGGTGGACGATCCATTGCGCCTTGGCGATTTGTGTGGAGCGGGCGCTTCCGGCCGCTTCTGTGTGCACAGTGGATAAGGTGGCATCCGATTTCTTTTGCTTACGTTTAGTCCCCTGGCCATTCGCGGGCAAGAGTGCCCGCGCCACACGAGCATCGCCCATACGGTCTAAGTCGAAGACTATGTGTTTCCCCATGCGGCGGACTTCCGTGATGCGGCTCTGCTCTAGCACCGACGCTATCTCTGCGGCTGGGGATTTCAGCGGCTCCCTTTTCTGGCCTAGCCAGACGGATTCGATGACGTCTCCGGTGACTCGCTTCGCGAGGCCTCGGGCGATGGTTTCGACTTCGGGGAGTTCGGGCATGGTGATGAAAATCATTAACCACGAAGGACACGAAGGTTCACGAAGGAACCCCAGACTGGCTCTTCCTCGGTGTAACTCTGTGCCCTCTGTGGTGAAGCCGGTCTTTACTTCTTCAGGAACGTTCCCTGCTGTAGTTCCTGGAACGCCTGCTGCAGTTGCTCCTGCGTGTTCATGACAATCGGGCCGTACCACGCTACCGGCTCTTCCAGCGGCTTGCCTGAGACCAGCAGGAACCGGATGCCGTCCTCTCCCGCTTGCACGGAGACTTCATCGCCGCGGTCGAAGACTACGAGCGCGCGATTCTCCGCATCGGACGGCGGTTTCGTGTCGGCCCATCCGACGCTCTCTGTCGGCACAGCCAACGGGCCAGAAGCATTGCAAAATTTGCCATCGCCAGCGAAGACATAAGCGAAAGCATGCCGCGTCGTCTCGACGGGCAACGTCTTTCTCTCCCCCGGAGGCACCGACACATCAAGATAGATCGGGTCGGTAGCGACTCCCTCCACCGGGCCCTTCTTGCCCCAGAAACTTCCACAAACAATGCGGACGTGCGTTCCGTCGTCATCGGTGACTTCGGGGATCTCGCCGGTCTTCACCTCCTGATAACGCGGCGCCGTCATCTTCAACGCAGACGGAAGATTTGCCCAGAGCTGAAAACCATGCATGCGCCCCGTCGGATCGCCCTTGGGCATTTCCTGATGAATGATGCCACTGCCGGCGGTCATCCACTGCACGTCGCCCGCGGAAATGGCGCCGTGATTGCCCATACTGTCGCCGTGTTCGACGGTTCCGGCGAGAACATACGTGATCGTCTCGATCCCGCGATGCGGATGCCAGGGGAATCCCTTCAGATAGTCTTCCGGAACGTCGTTGCGGAAATCATCGAGCAGCAGGAAAGGATCGAACTCATGCGTATTGCCGAAGCCGAACGCGCGGCGGAGATGGACTCCAGCTCCTTCGAGCGTGGGCTTGGATTTGATCAGGCGCTTCACCGGACGGATCGACATGGACGTTCCTTTCACACGCAGAGATATCGCTATACACGCGCAGATATTGATGCGCCCGAGTGCAAATTGGACGCACGTCGGGCCACAGCCCCCGGAGTTGACACGGACAGCGACTTTCCACCAAAGTGGGCAGATACATGAGGAAACGCCTGATTCTACTGTTTCTAGCGATCGTTGTGCTCGCGGCTTTTGGAGCCGATCTGTTGATGCGCCGCGGCTTTCGCGCCAACGCGCCAGTACCGCCATGGGAGGTCAAGGTGGCGCGAGGAGTGCGGAACCTGTCGATCCCCGGGGAGGAACGCTACAGGGCGAATCCTGTCGCCGCCAGTCCCACGTTTCTGCAAGATGGACGAGACTCGTTCCTGACTCACTGTGCGGCTTGTCATGGATTCGACGGAAGCGGAAAGACGCCGGTCGGGTCGAACCTCTATCCGCGGGTGCCCGATTTGCGATCGGCGCCGACGCAACGCCTCACCGACGGGCAGATTCACTACATCATCGAGAACGGAGTGCAGCTCACGGGGATGCCGGCGTGGAACAAGTCCGGATCAGACGATGACATTTGGAAGCTAGTCCTCTTCGTGAGAAGCCTGGGCCCGCTCAGTCCTGACGAGCGGCAACAGCAGTCAACCATCATCGCTTCGGCGCACTACACGGGTTCGCAGTCCTGCCAGAAGTGCCATCAGGAAATCTACGCGCGCTGGAAGAAGACACCGATGGCGAACGTAGTACGCGATCCGCACGAACAACCGGAAGCCATCACTCCCGACCTAGCCACGAACAATGTCGCAAAGTTCACGAAAGATCAGGTGGCATTCGTGTATGGCAGTCTGTGGAAGCAGCGGTACTTCACCAAGGTCGGCGACGACTACTTTCCATTGCCTGTGCAGTGGGTTTTCGCAGATCACTCCTGGCGTCCCTATCACGTGCCCGACAAGGGCGGAGACTGGTGGACCGCCTTCTATCCTTCCGACAACATGCAGCGCCCCACCGCGCCGACCTGCGACGGGTGCCATTCCGTCGGTTACGACATTCATACCAAGCAGGTGGCGGAGTGGAACGTCGGCTGCGAGCGATGCCACGGCCCGGGCAGCGAGCACGTGGCGCATCCATCGCGCACCAATATTGTGAATCCGGGACTGATGGATGCGATGGCTGCCAGCGATACCTGCATCCAGTGCCACTCGCAAGGCCAGCCGCGATCGAGTCCGATCGAGGGGAAATACTACGACTGGCCGGTCGGCTATAACGTCGGCCTGAAGCTGGCTGACTATTGGAAGCTGGAGGACTGCACGCTGGGCCAGACAACTTTCTACTATTTCCCCGACTGCACGGCGCACAAGAATCGCATGCAGGGAAACGACTTTGCCCAGAGCGTGATGTACCGGCGCGGGATCACCTGCTCGTCGTGCCACGACGTGCACGGGACCACGAACTATGCTCAGCTTCGAAAACCCGCGGAGCAGATCTGCCTAGATTGTCACGGCCCTTCGAGCCCGAACGGACCGCACACGGCTTCTCTTGAGGCTCACACGCATCATAAGGAAGGAAGCGCGGGAAGCCAGTGCGTTGCCTGTCATATGCCGGCGATCGAAAGCGAGGGCGTGCCCGGGACGTTCGTCCACGCGCACACATTCCGGTTCATCTCTCCGGAGATGACGGACAAATACGGGATTCCGAACCCGTGCACGTCGTGCCACAAAGATAAGAACGCGGCGTGGGCCAAAGACGCGATGAGCAAGTGGCCGGAGTTCTCGAGTTGGATGCCGGGGAATTGAGAAGTCGTCTCATCAATGGGTTTGGGAGGGCACGGTTCAGCATTCAGGTTTGATCAGTTGGCGGCATAGCGCCTCACTTGGGTGCGGACGAGGCATCGGAGACACGCACGATAGTACAGTCGACGTTTTTCCCGGCTTCAGTCTTGATTTTCCCCTTATTACCATTGACCTCGTAGGAAATGCTGCTACCAACGACAAGATCAGTCGCCTTTACCGATGCGTTCTCGGGGGTTCGGCAGGTGTAGTTCTTGCCAGCGGTGCTAATAAAAGACAAATCGTACTGCTGATGCTTGTGCTTCTTGTCAGTTACCCCGGCCGGCTGAACGTCTTTCAGCGCCACTTTTCCCTTCTCCTTCGTAGCCGCAGCAGCGCACAGTGCAAACATCATGATTAGGGTGAACGGGATCCATTTGCGCATGGTGTCTCCTGGAGATCTTGATCGTGTCGTTGAAGTCGTGTCACCGACCGGCGAAAGTGTCACTGGGCAGAAAGCGTGAAGCTGCAGGCGTACTCTGCTTACCTAATTCGTCGTCGTAATCTGTCCCCGTTGCTTGATTCTGTCGGTCGTCGCCGAACAACTTCTCATCGGAGTGATTCACGCCCTCCTCACGAACACTAGGCCCACCTCATTTCAGAACGTCCGAAGACGCTTGTCGACTGTCACAATTGCCAGTGCGAACAAAACAAGAAGGGCAATGCTTTGGATTGATCCTGCGCGTATTTGGAGGTCCGCTTTGGCAGGCGAACTGCCTTCTTGCGCTTGGAATGATTCTATTGTTGATTTGGAGACCGGGGCAGAGCCCGAATCCGCAGGCAGTTGAGCCTTCTTAGTTGGGTGGATTAAGAACCTAGGCGTTTCCGAGTTCGCGAAGCAAGAGTAGTCGCATAGATCGGGTGGCTGGATCTACAGTTCTTCCCTCAGGGGCTGAAGCCCGCGTCTTTTCTGGCTCTTTACGGCGCGGCTAAAGCCCGCGCCCTCTCAAACCATGTATGAGACACGCTGTCTAGTCTTTGAGAGGAACAACCGCGCTGCCGTCACGGCAGAAGGTCGCTACTTTTTGCAGTTCGCCATTCGCGCCGGGCACGGTCATGACAGGGCCGTAACAGTAGACGGCGTGTCCACTGGCGGCGAAGTACCAGCGTCCGCCCTTGGAGCGCTTGGACAGTTGGCTGGTGGGTTGGCGCAAGGGCTTCTGTGGGGTTAGGGTCCCCACATTCAGACTGAACAACAAGGCTAGGGTCAGTACCTTCATTGTTTCCTGCTCGCTTGCGCCTAGTGTCGAACTACAGAACCAAGTACTGCAATCGCTGCTATCGTTCTTCTTTTTCTGAATCGTGCTTTCACTAAATCGTGATCAGAGACCGGCGATGGTCAGCCAGATCAGCCGCCGGCTTCGACGGCATCTGGAAATCTGCCTTCGGTTTCAGCTGATTATGCGCACGTTGTTGCGATCCTGCCTGGGAAGACGGGGCCTGTTTCATTGGAGCCTGAATCGATGGAGCCTGGGTCGACGGGTTCTGGGATGACGGGTTTTGCGCTAATGCCTGGGCGTGGTTGTGTTCTTCGACAGCCTTCATCTTTGTGGCAGACAGTTCGGTGCTGTCGCGGAAGAGCTCGCGGATCAGGGCGCGTTGCGATTCGATGGTCTGTCCCTGCTCGACGATCAGCATCGTCATCAGACCATAAGAGATCATGAATAACACGGTCAGCAATGGCAGCCAGCCATGTTTCTTGCGGGGAGTTTCAGCAACTTCGGAGACTTCTTTGTATTCGATCGTTCCGAACAGCGTCGTCAAGGTGCACCCCGTCATCTGCCTCAAGCACGCAGGCACACTGGGAATTGCACCCACGACGCCAATTCGCCAAAACTGCGCAAGTTGCTGAAACGGAATGACTTGATGGATGCAACGCAGAGCACCAATCATTCCCCAAGTGCAACTCGCTGCACATTATGAGCAAGCTCGATTGGCTTGAAAAGGCGAAGATCGGGACGGCAGATTTACGGATCCCGTGAGGCGTGCAAACGGCAGGTGAGAACGATCGTTCATCCTCAAGTTACCGGCGTTACTTTTCGACCGATGAGGCGGTTCGATAAGATTCCTATTACGTAGACGCTGTGAACAATAATTACCTTATATCAGGACCCCCAACTTATGAAGAGTTTGTTCGCTATTGTTATTGCTCTTGCCCTCTCTTACTCTCTGGCGCCGGTTGTCCGGGCCCAGAATCAACAGCCTTCCCTCGAAAGCAGACGACGGGTCGTCCGCAAAGTGGCTCCGGAGTATCCCCTAGCTGCTAGAAGGATAGGACTCGGAGGGACGGTGAAAGTCGTCGCTGTAGTCGGCACCGACGGGAGCGTCAAGAAAGTTGAACCAGTCGGTGGGAGCCCGATTCTGATGCAGGCTGCCCAAACTGCCATTACCCAGTGGAAATACGCTCCCGGTGCGGAATCGCAGGAGAGCGTGGAACTGCACTTCACGCCCTAACGGCTTGCGGCGTCCGGGAGCCACGCTGGTTCCGGGACGCCGCTATTTTCCTAACACCAGCTTGGCGATGGTCGCCAGCTGCATGTTCGACGTGCCTTCGTAGATCTTGCCGATCTTGGCGTCGCGCCAGTATTTCTCGACGGGATAGTCCTTGGTGAAGCCATATCCGCCGTAGATCTCAATGGCGAGCGAGGTGACGCGCTCGGCGACTTGCGACGCGAAGAGCTTGC
The DNA here is from genome assembly GCA_035568275.1 of Candidatus Sulfotelmatobacter sp. Lineage (GTDB taxonomy): Bacteria > Acidobacteriota > Terriglobia > Terriglobales > Acidobacteriaceae > Sulfotelmatobacter. The sequence continues at coordinate 28,278 of DATMOO010000138.1, read as the reverse complement.
TCATAGCGGCTTCTTTCACGAAGTTCACGCCGGCGTCTTTCATCCGGGCACAGTTGTAAACCATCAGCCGCGCGGCCTCGAGTTCGGTGGCCATCTGCGCGATTTGGAACTGAATTCCCTGGAAGTCGGCGATGGGCTTGCCGAACTGCTTGCGCTCGACCGCGTACTTGCAGCCGAATTCCCAAGCCCCACGGGCTAAGCCGATCATCTGCGCGCCGATGCCGATGCGGCCTTCATTCAGGGTCTCGATCGCGATCTTGTAGCCTTTGCCGGGCTCGCCCAGCACGTTTTCCCTGGGCACGCGGCAATCTTCCAGAATCAGCTCGCAGGTAGACGACGCGCGGATGCCCAGCTTGTCTTCCTTTTTGCCGACGGTGAATCCCGGGAAATCGTTTTCAATCAGGAACGCGGTAATCCCTTTGTAGCCTGCCGCAGGATCGAGCGTGGCAAAGAGCACGAACAGTCCGGCTTCCTTGGCGTTGGTGATCCAGAGCTTGCGGCCATTCAAGACGTAGTCTGAGCCCTTTAGGGTAGCGCGGGTCTGCAAGGCAAATGCATCGGAGCCGGAACCTGCTTCGCTGAGGGCGTAGGCTCCGACGATCTCCGACGCCATTTTCGGGAGATAGCGTTTCTTCTGTTCCTCAGTTCCCCAGCGGAGCAAGGCATTGTTGACCAGCGTATTCTGCACGTCGACGATCACGCCGGAGGAAGCGTCTACCCGCGAAAGTTCCTCGACCGCCAGAATGGCTTCGAAGAACTTGGCACCTCCGCCGCCGTATTGTTCCGGAATCTCAATGCCCATCAGACCGAGCTGGAAGAAATCATGGATGAGGTCTTTGTCGAAGAGGCCCTTCTCGTCCATTTCTTTGACCAGCGGACGGACCTTCTCGTCGGCAAACTGCCGGATATTGTCGCGGAACAGAATTTCGTCTTCTGTGAGCGTGGTCAGCGGGGCGGGTGAGGCGGCTTGCAGCGTTTCGGGCATGGGAGACACCTTCGTGAGCGAGTTTTCAGCGAACTTTTATGGTAGCACTCGTCAAAGGCATTCACCACGAAGGACACGAAGGTTCACAAAGGAAACCCAAGGGCAACGATTTTTCCTTCGTGTACCTTCGTGTCCTTTGTGGTTTCCCGATTTGGGTTTTCTTGAAGATTTTGCTGAGGAATTGTGACCAGCGCACTGCACTTGAAAGTTTGGAAAGATTATTCATGGGACGCCATGGCTTCGTACGCGATCCGCCGTTTAAGCGCCCAGGCAGTGAGTCACGCAGTCGTCACCGCAGCCATGAAGGTCCCTACCGAACTCCGCCCTGGCTTGCTGGAGAGCGCGTACCAAGCGTGCCTGCAATACGATCTTCGCCAAGCAGGAATTTCGCTCCGAGGCGCAGGTCGGGCTTCCTGTCGTGTATCACGGCGCCAAACTGGATCTCGGTTATCGGATGGACCTGCTCGTCGAAGACCTCGTCATTGTCGAGATTAAGTCCGTTGAGGGTATCTGTCCCGTGCATCCGCGCAGGTGATTTCCTACCTCAAGCTCAGCGGGAAATCGATTGGCTTGCTGATCAACTTCAACGTCGTGGATCTCAAAGACGGAATCAAACGCTTCGTGAACGGTTCGTCGTGGAAGGAAGATCAAAGGCGTTAACCACGAAGGGCACGAAGGTTCACAAAGGAAGACCTTTCCAAGTAGGGCTTTTCCATAGTGTACCTTAGTGTACCTTCGTGTCCTTTGTGGTGAATGCTTTACCCGCGCTTGTAGACCAGCCGCAGCCCATCCGCTTGCAGGATGCGCTTGATCTGGCTGCGCGCATGCACCGACCACGGGCCTGAGGTATCGAGCCTCACGTAGGCCTGCCAGTGCTTCAGTGCTTTGCGAGGCTCGCGCAGTTTTTCAAAAGCGAGCGCGAGATTATAGTGCGCATCAGCGTAGGTAGGAGCTAGCTGCAGCGCTGTCTTGTAGGTCTGAACCGCTTCCTGGACGCGTCCCGTCTCGTCGAGCACGTTGCCCAGATCGAAATAAGCCAGGGCATAGCGGGGATCGGCCTCGATCGCCTGCCGGTAGTGGCGTTCGGCGAGGCCAAAATCCTGACGGTTGTAGTAGAGCGTTCCCAGGTTGATGTGAGCCGCCGCATGGTGGGGAGCGAGATCCAGCACCCGGTGATAGGCCGCTATCGCCTCGCCGTGGGTATTGGGATCTTCCTCAAGTGCGATGCCGCGCGCGAACCAGGAACTGACCTCGCTCTCGTTGGGTACCGGCTCTGGCCGGCCGCCGACCGGCGCGCTGGTCACGACTTTCTCGCGCTCGGAAAAATCCATCAGGAACTGTCCGGCGATGGGTTCCAGTAACTTGCCACCATGACGGAACGCGACCCGACGCTTCGCTGTGGACGAAGCGGTAGCCTCCAAAAGCGGATTCTCCAGCCCTGCTGCCTGCTTTCGCATCGCGTCGAGGGATTGGCGAATCACATTGGGCCGCACACTCATCGCGCACAGATCGCGAACCTTTTTGATTTCCAGTAGGTCGGAGAATGAGTAGGCCTGGGCGGACGTTACCAAGCCATTCCGCTCCCAGTTCGCCAACTGGCGCGGCGTGATATGCAGAATCCTGAGTAGATCAGCTCGACTATACACGGCTACACAACACCATGCCCCCTGAAGCCTTCAGGGGACTGTTCGCGTTAATTATCTTCAACTTGCGAGCGCAACGCAACTGCAAACCCTGTGAAACGCTGTGGAGAACCTGGTTAATTTACATGCAGCGAAAATGGTGCAACAACGGGCAAGTGGCAATTAGCACTTGGCATTTAGCCAATTGGCAGTCCTTCGACGAAATGCTCACGGCAGATTTGGCCAATTGCTAAATGCTAAGTGCTGATCGCTACACCGCCACTACCGCCGCCTGATACTCCTCGTACGTGCCCTTGAAGTCGGTGATCTTGTGATCGCTCTCAAAGTGCCAAATGCGGGTGGCGACTTCGTCGATCAGATCATGATCGTGCGTCACCAGCAGCACCGTCCCCTGGTAGCGCTGCAACGCGATATTCAGCGCGTTAATCGATTCCAGATCGAGATGGTTCGTCGGCTCGTCGAGCACGAGCACGTTCGGCTTCTGTAGCATCAGCTTGCAGAACAGCAGCCGCGCGGCCTCGCCTCCGGAAAGCACGCTGGTGGATTTCGTCGCTTCCTCGCGGGCAAACAACATCTGGCCGAGAATCCCGCGGAGCTCTTCGGTCACAGCCGCGGGGTCCCATTGGTGCAACCACTCGATGGCCGTCGTACCGGTCTCGATCAGGCTGCGGTGGTCCTGCGCGAAGTATCCGATCGAGGCCTGGTGTCCCCAGATCACCTTGCCGGAATCGACGAATGGCCCATCGTATCCGCTGGTCTTGCGCAGTTCGGATTCCGGCGTCGTCGGGGAGTTAGCCAGCAGCGCATTCAGCACTGTAGTCTTCCCCGCCCCGTTGCGCCCCATCAGCGCGATCTTCTCGCCGCGGCCGACGCTGGCGGTGAAGTTGCGAACCACGTGGTTGTCGCTGTAGCTCTTGTCGAGATGCTCGATTTCCAGGATGTGCTTGCCCGAGGGACGCTTCTGCTCAAACTTGATGAACGGCCGCTGGATGTTCGATTTCGCCAGTTCCGTAACTTGCAGGCGTTCGACCTCCTTGCGGCGGGACTGTACCTGGCTCGACCGCGTACCGGCGGCAAACCGGGCAATGAATTCGTTCAACTGCGCAATCTTTTTCTCGCGTTGCGCATTTTGCCCTTCGATCTGTGAGCGGACCTGCGTCTTCGCGACCACCATGTCGTCGTAGGTGCCCGTGTAGTTGATGATCGTCTCGTAATCGATGTCGGCGATGTGTGTGCAGATGCTGTTCAGGAAATGGCGGTCGTGTGAGATGGCGATGACTACGCCGTCATACACGTTCAGAAATCCCTGCAGCCAGTGAATTGAATCGAGGTCGAGGTGGTTCGTCGGCTCGTCGAGCAGCAGAGCTTGCGGATGGCCGAACAGAGCCTGCGCCAGCAGTACGCGGACCTTCTGTCCGCCTTGCAACTCGCCCATCTTTCGCGAGTGCAGTTTCTCCGGAATATCGAGACCTTCCAGCAGGATGGCGGCCTCGCTCTCGGCGGAGTAGCCGTCTTCCTCGCCTACGATTCCCTCGAGTTCGCCGAGCTTCATGCCGTCTTCGTCGGTCATATCGTGCTGGGCGTAAATGGCGTCGCGCTCCTGCATCGCGGCCCACAGACGCTTGTTCCCCATGATGACGGTGTCGAGCGCCGAGTAGGCGTCGAAGGCAAATTGATCCTGGCTCAATACACCAAGCTTGCGCGGGCGGACTACCGTTCCTTTTTGCGGATCCATCTCGCCGCTGAGAAGTTTCATGAACGTGGATTTCCCGGAGCCGTTGGGGCCGGTCAGGCCGTAACGCTTCCCCGGGGTGAACGCCGTGGAAACGTCTTCAAACAGAACTTTGGCGCCGTAGCGCATGGACACATTACTGACTGAAAGCATGGTTGTGGCTTCTCTCTTGCTGACTTCTGAATTTCTTCAGGAACCGCGGGGGAATTTCCGCCAAGACGGTGCGCAGCTGATCTTACTAGGATATCACGACGCTTCAAGAAGCAGATTTCTACGCTTCGCATTCGGAATGACAAGGCTCGTGGTTGTGAATTGCTTTATTCCCTGCTTCCCAAACCTGCTTCCTCACCATGTTGTCACTCCGGACGGCGCACTTTGCCGTGAGGAATCTGCTGTCCTCGACCCTGTGCCTGTTGCCAGCAAAGCAGATTCCTGGGCTTCGCCTTCGGAATGACAAGGCTCGGCTGTGCCTTTCATGCGACCCACGGATTGATGACTGTCACCTGAATGTCTGAGAAATGAGAGACGTTCCGTGTCGCCAAAGATGCATGATGGGCTAACGCGATACCACCAATCATAGTGTCGCGCATCTCTCCCACCCGCCCTTTCTTTCGCCTTACTCCGGCAAGGTTCGCCGCGAGCCGCGCCGCATGCTCGTCGAAAACGGCGACGCGATGATCCATCTGGTCCAGCAACCGTTCGAATTCTTCCGACAATGCAGTCTTCTTCCTGCCATCAGACATAATCTGTAGCCCGACTTGCACTTCAAACATCGTGATCGATGTCGTCCAGATGGAGGTTCGAGGCTGCTCATCAAGCCATGAGACAACTTTCACATCAGGTACATCCCGCATGAGGGCCGAAAGAACGTTCGTATCAAGAATGATCATCGTCACTCTTCATCGAACGAGGCAGGACGGACAGGATGCCCGCGCAATTCTTCCACTTCAAAATTGAACCCTTTACCTCTGAACAGCGACGCGATCTGAGTGCCCAATCCCACGCTCGGAGGGTCCGACTCCTTCGCCGCATTACGCAGGATGTCGCGCACTTCCTCTTCCATGCTGCGGCCGTGCTCTTTCGCACGGCGCTGCAGCCGGGCTTTCACACTCTGCTCGATATTTCGAACCAAAAGCTGCGCCAGGTAGGCACCTCTCACCAAGTGATATCACGATATCACTTGGTGAGTATGGCGTCAACCGAACTAGCCCAGCATGACGACCGCACTCAGTGCGAGGCCTGTCCATTAGCCTCGACCAACTGCTGCACCGGCGCCACCACCATCAGCAGAAGTCCAGCCACTGGCTTCTTCGCCTGCTCGATGACCGCCATCTGCTGGGCCTTCCAGAGGTCGGGCTCGGCCTGTCCCTTATCCAGATAGTCGAGTGCCTGCAGGCCGGCCGCGCCCAGCATCGCCAAATTCTGCGAGACCGGAATATTCTCCTGCAGCAACGCGGACTGCTGCAGCAGCGGATGCAGCTTCGCATCGTTGTAACGCCACAGCGTCAGCCAGGTGCGAATCTGCGCCTCGGCAGCCGGATCCTTGTATCCGCTCTGCACGAACTCTTGTACGAGATTGCTGAACTCGTGCGCTGCATCGCTTTCCGGATACGCGGCATCGATCATGCGACTCAGCGGAGCGTGGAAATCGATCGGCCCTTTCTCATCACTCCACCGGTTGTAGTCCTTCACCGGTTCGACGACGTTCGCCAGGACCCGCAATGCGGTGACGTCGGAGGTTCCTGCCATGCGCTGCAGCATGCGATCGCGGGCCGAGTTATGCGCCAGCCCGAGCGATTCGAGTTCGAGACTCACGGCGTGCATCCGCGCGTACATGGAATTCACGTCCGTCACATCCTGCGGCGACCACAACCGCTCGGCGATAGCCGCGTTGCGCGGCCAGATGTGCGAGTCGACATTTTCCGGCGTGACCCATTCGGCCCACTGGCACGACTCACCGCCCAGGATCAACGCCTTCTGCTCGGAAGTTAATGCCGCAGCCGCACCGCTCATGGGATCAATTGCATAGTGCCGCGCCGCCGGCCACATCAGATCGAGGTAGTATCCGTAGGAAAGCAGGCCGCGGTAGCCCTGCTGCGCGGCCGTGGCCAGCGATTGCTGCCCGCGCCATGACTGCACCACGATGGTCTTCGGCAAGGCAGGGTGAAGAATCTCGTCCCATCCCACCATGATTTTGTGATTCTTGGTGAGAATCTTTTCCAGCCGCTGGTTGAAATACGCCTGCAGATCCTGGTTGTTCTTCATTCCGTGCGCGTGAATGAATTCCTGGATCTTCGGATTCGCGTTCCACTGCTTGCCGTCGACCTCATCTCCGCCGATGTGGAAGTAAGCGTCGGGAAACAGCTTCGCCATCTCAGTGATGAATTTTTCCAGAAACTTATACGTCTCTTCGCGTGTGGGATCGAGGATCGGATCGCCGTCTTCCAGCGTGAATGGCCCCGGTCCAGCGGCCAGTTCTGGATATCCAATCGCCCAAGACCGGCTGTGGCCAGGCATATCGAACTCTGGCACCACGCGGACTCCGCGATCGTGAGCGTAGGTGATCAAGTCGCGAATTTCCGCCTGCGTGTAGAACATCTCGTCGGAACCCATCCCCGTCAGCTTCGGGAACACCTTGCTCTCGGCGCGGAATCCCTGATCGTCGGAGAGATGCCAGTGCAGCACGTTCATCTTCACGGCAGCCATGCCATCCAGATTGCGCTTCAGCACGTCGATAGGAATGAAGTGGCGGCTCACATCGATTAGAGTGCCGCGCCACGGAAAACGAGGCTGATCTTTAATCGTGACGGTCGGGGCGGCGAAACCGCTCGGAGTGATCGTGACTAGCTGCAAAAATGTTTGCAGGCCATGAAGTGCGCCCAGCGTGGTGGGCGCCGAAATCTGTGCTCCGGAATCGGTGACGGTGAGTTGGTACGATTCATCCTCGCCGAGTTTCTGAATCGCTTCCAAAGCCTTGTCGGCGTGTACGGTCAGCGTAGGAGTGGCGGCAGCTTTGGGACGAAACTGAATCCCCGTCTGCCCTGAAAGCTGCGCGACAAACCGCCGCACGCCCGCCTCGAGCGCTGGATCGTGAGTCCCCGTCACGCTCACTGAAAACAACTGTGTGACAGGCAGCATGCCGCTACCCTGCTGCACGCTCGCGGGCAGGGGCATCAGATTGAGTTGTGGTTGAGCTTGGGATGCAGCAAAGCTGGTGAGGACGAACATGAAACTAGTCAATCCAAGAGTACGCATAAGGTCACCTGAGGCTAGATTGATAAAGCAACATATTAAAACGTTTCAGTAGGGCATACTGCAAGACCGCCTCTTCTTGAGTTTCTGGTTCTAGCTTAGTGCCCGCCGAGTTCCTTGACGATCCCGCCCACGAACTGCTTGGCGTCGCCGAACAGCATCAGTGTCCGATCAAGGTAGTAGAGCGGATTATCGATCCCCGCAAATCCCGGGCTCATGCCGCGCTTGATCACCATGACCGTATGCGCCTTGTCCACGTCGAGAATCGGCATGCCGAAGATAGGACTCGACTGATCGGTGCGCGCGGCGGGATTGGTCACGTCATTGGCACCGATGATCAACGCCACATCGGTCTGCGGGAAGTCGCCATTAATTTCGTCCATCTCAATGAGGCGGTCATAAGGAATGTCGGCTTCGGCCAGCAGCACGTTCATGTGGCCCGGCATGCGCCCTGCTACGGGATGGATCGCGAAACGCACATCCACTCCCTTCTTGGTGAGCAGGTCGTACAACTCACGCACCTTGTGCTGCGCTTGCGCCACCGCCATGCCGTATCCGGGAACGACTACAACCTTGTTCGCCGCTGCGAGAATGGCAGCAGCCTCTTCCGGCGTGGCACTGCGCACCGGCTTCGCTTCCTGTCCCGCGGCCCCCGACGCCTGCACCTGTCCAAACGCTCCGAACAAGACATTGGTGAACGACCGGTTCATGGCCTTCGACATGATCACCGAAAGGATGAATCCGGATGATCCGTCCAGCGCACCAGCGATGATCAGCAGCTTCGAGTTGAGCACGAATCCCATTGCGGCGGCGGACAGCCCGGCATAGGAATTCAAAAGCGAGATCACCGTCGGCATGTCAGCGCCGCCAATCGGAATCACCAACAGGACACCGATGACCAGTGAAATCCCGACAACGAATGGAAAGAGTTCTTTCGCTCCAGGGTGCTGTACCAGATAGACAGCGCTGCCGACCGCAGCCGAGAAGAGCAGGAAGTTGACGAGATTCTGTCCTTTGAAGGTAATCGGCCGTTGCGGCAAAACTTCTTGCAGCTTTCCGGCCGCCATCAGACTGCCGGTGAACGTCAGCCCGCCGAGAATTACCTCCATCGACAGCACTGACATCATGAATTTCGGCACGTCGGGAGAGCGCAAATAGAATTCCGCGGAACCGACCAGCGTTACGCACAGCGCGCCAAACGCATGGCTCAATGCCGTCCGCTGCGGGACCGCGGTCATCTGCACCATGCCCAGCGGGACGCCGATGCCCGACCCCAGCACGAGCGCGATAATGATCCACTTCCAGTCGATGATGCCGTGGCGCAGCAGCGTGCCGCCGATGGCCAGCACCATGCCGATTTCACCGGCGAGAATGCCGTGCCGGGCGGTGGCTGGAGAACTCATCCACTTCAGCGAGAGAATGAACAGCGCGCTGGCGATGAGATAAATGACTTCGATGACGTACTGGCTTCCAGCGAACTCGGCGTTCATTAGGATTTCGTCCCTTGAGCTTTGGCAGGACGGCTGGTCTTGAACATGCGCAACATGCGGTCGGTAATGATGAATCCGCCGACCACGTTGCTGGTGGCAGCAATGATGGCGATGACGCCCAGCACCGTCGCGAACGTACTCTTCTTCTCGCCCACGAGCACGATCGCGCCGACCACCGCAATTGCATCCAGTGCGTTGGTCAGCGACATCAACGGCGTGTGCAGCAAAGGAGAAACGTGGCGTATAACTTCAAATCCAATGAAAGCCGCCAGCATGAATACGAACAGCGCGTCGATCAGGTCGGAATGCATGCAGTACCTCAGTTCTCTGTTCTCAGTTCTCAGTCTGTCATCCTGAGCGGAGTGGCTGGTCCGCGAAGCGGAGCAGCCATGGAGTCGAAGGATCCCCACTCATACGCGACGTCCGACGCCATAATAGGGATCCTTCGACTGCGCAAGAGCCGCTTCCGCGACTCTTGCTTCGCTCAGGATGACAACTTCAAATCACGGTGCCGCCGGCGCCAGCGCCGGCAGCTTGAAGAACTCCCGAACGCGCGCATTCACGATCTCTCCCCCATTGGTGATCAGGGTCTCGCGCGCAATCTCATCCTGCAAATTCATCTGCAGCTTGCCGTCTTTCACCATGTACGTCAGATAGCTGGTGAGGTTGCGCGCATACATTTGGCTGGCATGGTACGGAACACTACTCGCCAGATTGATGGCGCCGATGATGGTGACGCCGCCGGCTTTGACGGTTTCACCCGTCTTCGTGAGTTCGCAATTCCCTCCGCGCTCTGCCGCCAGATCGACGATCACTGACCCCGGCGCCATCCCTTTGACCATATCGGCGGTGATCAACACCGGTGACTTCTTGCCGGGGATGACGGCCGCAGAAATTACGATGTCGCTCTCCGTCACCACCCGCGTCAGCAGTTCCCGTTGCCGCGCGTAGAAGGTTTCATCCTGCGCGGTGCCGTAGCCGCGAGCGTCCTGCGCATTCTGAGCCTCGATCGGCAATTCGACGAAACGGCCTCCCAGGCTCTGCACCTGCTCCTTCGCAGCCGGTCGCATGTCGTAGGCTGATGACACAGCGCCCAGGCGCCGAGCCGTCGAGATCGCCTGCAACCCCGCGACTCCCGCGCCGATCACAAACACCCGCGCGGGAGTAATCGTCCCCGCGGCGGTGGTCATCATGGGGAAAACGCGGGGCGAAGTTTCCGCGGCCAGCAGCACTGCCTTGTAGCCGCAGACAGTCGCCATGGAAGACAGCGCGTCCATGCTCTGGGCCCGTGTGGTCCGGGGCATCAGTTCCACGGAGAATGCCGTGACACCCGCCTGCGCGATCTGCTGCACAATTTCGGCTGATCCGAAGGGTCGGAGGAATCCGATCATTGTCTGCCCGCGCTTGTAAAGCGGAAGGTCGTCTTTACCGGTAACGTCGTTCGACCCATAGGACAGCACCTGCACAATGATGTCGGCCGCACTGAACACGGCGGCCCGGCTGGGCAGAATCTTCGCGCCCTTCTCGACGTAAGAGGCGTCCGGGTACCCGGCCTGCTCACCGGCCCCGCTTTCCACCACCACTTCGAGTCCGGATTTAGTGAGATTGGGAATGACGACGGGAACGAGGGCAACGCGCCTTTCCCCGGGATAGCTTTCTTTCGGAACTCCGACGATCACGCGACTTCGTCCTTTCCGCGGCCATCAACCATCCGCCGGCCGCGGTCGCAATCAGTTACTGCCCCGGTCAGGATCTTTTCACGGGCAGCGCACAAAATCTGTGACATGCGTCACGGAAACAAGCGAACTGGAAACAGTATCAGATAGGTAGCGCCGGCGTCTCGCCGGCTGTGGCGGGGGCGTCTCGAGTGTGCGTGAGAACGCGTGTCGTCCCTGCGGAACTCGCGCATTTGGTCCACTTCACCCGGAACTTCCGTGCCGGGCTTTCATATCCCGCCGCTACGCGGCTGGAGTTTTGGTGGTGGTTGCTCAATGGCTTGCGTTTCGATGGTAGTTCTCACGCAGTCTCGCCCCCATCTGCGTGGTCAGGATGCCCTCGCGACAGGAAGACCGCGACCCTACGAAAAGCGGTAGTGCCACACGCGAGCCGCGCCGATCAGGTTCGTGTCGTCACCAAGCGATGCCAGTGTCAATTCCGTTTTCTCCGCCGGCACAAAGCGGCAGCCCGAACGAATCACCTCGCGGATCCGGTCCATGAACAGCGGCGCACTCTTCATCACGCTGCCGCTGAGGACTATGGCATCTGGCGCAAACAGGCTGATCAGATTCGCCAGCCCCAGCCCCAGGTAGTAGCCCTCATGCTCGACCGCCTTCTGCGCGAGTTCGTCTCCCTGCTGGGCCAACTCGCAGATTCGCTTCGCTGTGATTCCCTGCCGGTGCAAGTAACCGGACGGTGCGTGCTTTTCCATCCAGGCCACCATCGCAGGTCCAGCCGCCAGCGATTCCCAGCATCCGCGAAATCCGCACGAACACTCCGGTCCAGAAGGATCGACGACATGATGCCCGACCTCCGGATGCGCCCCATCCACTCCGCGATACAGCTTCCCATCCAGAATGATTCCGCCGCCGATTCCCGTTCCGACCGTGACATAAATCAAGCGCGTGCGGTTCCTGCCCGCACCCCATCCGGCCTCGGCCAGAGCGGCCGCGTCGCCATCGTTCTCCATCGCGACGCGCACCGAAAAGTTCTGCTCCAGGTCGCGCACCAGATTCTTTCCCCTCCATCCGGGAAGGAAATCCACGTCCCCGAACTCCCCGCCAATTGGGTCCACCGGCCCGGTCGCTCCAATCCCAATGCCGCTAACAGATGTTCCTGTCACCCGCGCAGTTTCCCCCAACATGCGCACGATCGCTGCCAGCCCGTTCGAATAGTCATGCGCGTCCGTGGGTGTTTCTGCCCGGGCAAGTACTCGCCCGTAGTCATCGACCACGCCGACCGCGATTTTCGTTCCTCCAATATCGACCGCACCGATCATGAGTTTTTCCCGTCACTCATTCTTCCCTGCTAGACGGCTGCCTCGAATTCTAAACGGGAGTGTGTCCACCGCGAAGAAGGGAATGAAAATTGAGTGGGTTCCCCACCCTGGTCGCGTTTTATGCGACAGGGTAGGGCTTTTGACTTTCTGGACTTTCTTTCTCACAGGCCGCCCCGGCGTGTCGAAGGATGTTCCGGAGATACATGCGAGACGTCTTGAGGATCCGGCTCGATACCGATGAGACTCTACTGCCTCGACGACGCCTTCAACTGCGCGACAATCTTCTTCGTATCCTCATCCAGCGCATCCATCGGATCTTTCGATCCATTCGATGCGCTCGACATCCCTTTGATCCCGACATACACCGCGTCGTATGCTGTGTCTCCCAGATTCTCCACGCGATGATGAAAGGGTGGATACCAGCGCGCCTCTCCGGGCTTGGAAAAAACTTCCCGCGTCTTGCCGTTTTCATCGGTAAAGCGAAGATGCGCCGCGGTAAGGATCACAACCACGCCGCCCGGATGTTCGTGCAGGGCTGACTTCTCGTGCGGCCCGTAGTGAATCGAGACCACCTGCACCTTGTCATTTTCGAAATCCAGCTTGTAGTGTTTGGGCTCGACTTTGGTTGGATCCTGTGCGCCACTGAAAACCGCAGCCAAACACACCAAGGCCCCCGTCCAGAATAGCCTTGACCGCATACCTGCCTCCTGACCGAGCTCTTTTTACTTGTTTGAAAACCTTCGCCGACTCTACGTTCCGATTATGGAAGCTGTCAACGCTTAGGATGACCCCAGTCTCCCAATAGTAACTTGTTCAAAATTCAGCAGTAAAACGTTGCGACCACATTATCGTTTGTGCGGCTCGGTGAAATCGTTCCGAACCACTTCCCCACCCTTCATCACGAACTTGACCTTCTCCAACTCCGTCACATCCTGGGACGGATCTCCCGATGTCGCCACCAGGTCGGCGAATTTCCCGGCCTCGATCGACCCGATCCGGCCCTGCAAGTCCAGCAATTCCGCACCATTCACGGTCGCCGCCTGGATGACCTGCCACGGTGTCATGCCTGAGTCGCGATACGCCTCATAAATCAGAGTGCTGCTCTCGCCCCGGGTGCGCTTTCCCATCTGGTAGTACTCGTCCGAACCCGCGGCGATGCGCACGCCCGCCGCTACCGCCCGCTTCAGTCGGTCGCGATTGCCCTGCGCAAATTGTTTCATCGCGGCGTCTGCCTCTTTGCGCTCCTCCGGCGTCGCGCCCGGCGGAGTGAACCCGGTGTAAATCTCCTCCGGATAATCGGTCGGAACCATGAATATCTTTTTCGACGCCATCATCTTCAGTACGTCGTCGGGCACGATGTAGGCATGTTCGATGGAGTCGACTCCCGCTTCGGCGGCGATCCGCGTCGCATCATCCCCAATCGCATGTGCCGCTACCTTCTTATGGACGCGATGCGCCTCCTCCACAATCGCCTTCATCTCTTCGAGCGACACCACCCGCGGACCAGTATTGACGATCACCTTGATGCAGTCCGCGCCGTCATAGAAGGCCCGCTGCACCGCCCGTCGCGCATCATCCACCGTCGCAATCTCCACATACTCCTGCTCCACCAGAGTCTGCGCGTCGTGCTGCAACTTACCGAACTGCCCGCCGGCCGCCGCCAGGGCTCTCGTACAAGCCACAATCCGCGGCCCGCTCACCCAGCCGTGACTGATCGCTCGCCGCAGAGCCACGTCCCCGTTGACGCCGGAATTCCCCACGTCGCGAACTGTCGTGATTCCTACCTCGAGATCCTCACGCCCCATCTTTGCCCCCAGCAGAGCCCTCTCCGCTGGACTCATCTGCGTCACCGTCAGCACCATGTTGTTGTCGTCGCCACCCAGCGCGAAATCATAGTTCTGCAGCAAATGCGTATGCGCATCAATCAGCCCGGGCATCAGAGTCGCGCCGCCCAGCTCGATGACTTTCGCGCCCTCCGGAACGGCAAGCCCCGGACCAGCCTCCTTGATGCGCTCTCCTTCAATGATGACCACGGGATTAGCCACGACTTTTCCCGCCTTCACGTTCAGCATCTTCGCCGCCCGCACCACGACCGCGTCCGGGGCCTTAGTGGTCTGGGAAATCAATGGACTTGCGAAGAGGAGCAACAGAACAGCAACCGTCCCACGACGAGCACTGTGCATGAAGTAATCCCTCAAAGGTGGATTGTGAACCATCGCCTCTTTACGCACTACGCACAGCATCCAATGACCGCTGAAGTGATCAGTGCGATCGGGAATTTTCACACTTAAGTGTAATCGAGGATGTTACAACGGTGATCGGGGCTACAATGCCCCCCATGTGGCGAACAGCCGGATACGCAGCCGCCCTGGTCGGACTGACGCTAATGATAGCGGCCGCCGCACAGAACGATACCCCAGCCTTCGCAAAGTTCAAAAGTGAGATGATGCCCAAGGTCGGCCAGAAGATCACGGTCGTGGGAACCCTGCACGACGGGAAACAAGGCTTTTGGCTCGCGTTCAACAATTGGGGTGCCTATATCTATGCGGCCAACAAATCAGGCATTGAAAAGGAAAACAGTCTCTATGCTCAATTTCGCAGGGGCCAGACTGTAAAAGTTACTGGCACGCTGAGGCACTTTGCAGAGCCACCTGCAACGAAGAAAGAGGAGCAACACCCGGGCTCCGTGCAACGCCCGCCCGAGCACTTCTTCTTCGATGCCGCCGAGGTAGAAATGTCCGTTGATATCCAAGGCCACTAAAGAATCCGAAAAGGGAACGACGATGATATGGCCATGACCGGCACCTGATGATTAACGGGGAATTCGGAAGTTAATGTTGCAACAGGCGTTTGTGATTTGAGTTTCTCCACGTAAACGTTCGGATGTGGACCGAATGTCGCTGACGGATTGTGAGGGTCGAATTACCCGCACGGTGTCCGGCAGTACCTTTAAAGGGGCTTGAGATAGAGACAGATTGTGAACCGCAGTTTCCGATTTGCTGCCTTTGAGAGATAATCGGGCGCAGCGGGAGGAGCCCCATGATTGGAATGAGAGCGATTTGTCTGGCGGCCCTTTGCTCGGGATTGGTCGGCTGCGGTTCTTCCTCAAAATCTTCCGTGACGGGCCGCTGGAATGTGGTCTTCACCGGTGCGGCGGCGCAGCAAGGTCAACAGGGCGAACAGACGACATTTACCGTTTCCCTCGTACAGAGCGGCACCGGACTGACCGGAAGCCTTACCTCGCTCGTGCAGCCCTCAAGTTGTTTCCCGGCGAACCCTCCTCTGTCCGGTTCCGCACTGAGCGGGCAGCTGACGCAGCAAGGAGAAGCGATAGCAAATTTTCACGCGACGATTCAGTTGCCTGGCTCCGGGAGCTCCACGGACCCACTCAATCTCGTTGGCGATTTGGGCACAACGAGCGGAGGTGGTCTCTACACCTTGGAATCCGGAATCCCTTCCGGTTGTCAGTTTCCGACCGGAACCTTCACCATGAACCTCATGCCGTAAGACGTTGCCTCTCGTGCTTCTGATTCGCGCGGCTGGAGATTAAGGCAGCCTCGGTTGTTGGAGGCAATGAACTCACCCGGCTGCCCCTGCAACAACTTTCTACCCGCAAACCGCATTTGCTGTTTATCCTGAACGTCGGTGTTTTTCTGTTTTCCAACCGGCCCTAGGGAGGGGACTTGAAGGTTCTGTTGCTCGAGAACATCAGCGCCGTGGCGGTCGAGCAGTTTCGAGCCGCAGGATACGAAGTCGAGTCGCACAAGGCGGCGCTGGAAGAGCGGGAGTTGATCGAGAAGATTCGCGGCGCGGCGATTCTCGGCGTGCGCTCGAAGACCTCCGTTTCCAAGGCCGTGATTCAAGCCGGCGAGAAACTCGCTGCCGTCGGAGCGTTCTGCATCGGGGTCGACAAGATTGACCGCGCTGCTGCGAGCGAGCACGGCATTGCCGTGTTCAACGATCCTCACTCCAACTCTCGCTCGGTGGCCGAACTCGCCATCGGAGAGATCATTGTGCTGCTGCGGCGCACTTTTCAAGCCTCGACCGAGATGCACGGCGGCGTGTGGAATAAATCGGCGGCCGGCGCGCATGAGGTCCGGGGTCTCACCCTGGGTATCGTTGGATACGGCAAAATCGGCTCACAGCTTTCCGATCTGGCCGAGGCCATGGGCATGCGGGTCGTCTTCTACGATGTATCGCACGTGCTGGCGCGCGGTAACGCGCGCGGCCTCGGATTCCGCGAGTTGCTCGAGACGGCCGACGTCGTGACGCTGCATGTTGACGGCAACCCGCAAAACCGGAATCTATTTGGCGCGGAGGAATTCGCAGCGATGAAGGATGGCGCTTGCTTCCTCAATCTAAGCCGTGGATTTGTGGTCGACCACGAAGCGCTGGCGGCGTGTCTGAAGTCCGGCAAGATCGCGGGCGCAGCCATCGACGTCTTCCCGAAAGAACCGGAGAGCGGCGCAGGATTCGTGAGCGCGCTGCAGCGACTGCCGAACGTGATCCTGACGCCGCACGTCGGCGGATCGACCGAGGAGGCCCAGCAGAACATCGGTCAATTCGTTTCGGCGAAGCTGGTCGACTACGTGCGCAGCGGCGATTCGACGCTCAGCGTTAACCTGCCGCAATGCCATCTGGAATATGAAGAAGGATCGTACCGCCTGATGCATATCCATCACAACGTGCCCGGCATTCTGCGCGCCATCAACGATATCCTGGGGGATCGCGGAATCAACATCGAGCGCCAGTCGTTGAATACGCGCGGCACGCTGGGATACGCGATCTATGACATCAACCGCCGGTGCGACAAAGAGTTGATGGCCCAGTTGCGCGCAGTGCCGAATACGATAGCCGTACGGGCGGCAGGATGCTGAGATGAACCATGTGGGCTGAACCATGTGGCGACGGACGCATTCGTCCGTCGAGCGAGCCGCGAGGCGAGCTAGCATCGAAACATTGCGAAGAAGGTTGAGTTTCGACACGCCTCGCTTCGCTTCGGCGGGACGGACGAGGCGTCCGTCCCTACACGAGCAGAGGAGATCCCATGCGCGGATTGAAAGACAAACGAGTGTTAATCACCGGTGGGGCCAGCGGCATCGGCGCCGCCACTGCCGCCCGATTTCTGGAAGAAGGATCACGCGTATGCGTGCTCGATCGCGACGACGCCGCCGGCGCGCGCATCAAGCATGAACTCCCTGCCCTGGGTGAGGCCATCATCGCCGACGTCACCGATCTTATGCAGGTCGAGGCCGCCTTCGCCGAAGCGATCCGGTTAATGGATGGCGTAGATATTCTCATCAACAACGCCGGGGTCAGCATACGGCACAAATTCCTGGACATTACCCCGGAGGAGTGGGATCGTGTGATCGCCGTTAACCTGACCGGCGTGTTCTACGTCGCGCAGACCGCAGCCCGCCACATGTGGGAGCGCGGCAGTGGAGTGATTCTTCAGACTGCATCGACGAATGGAGTGATGGGATATCCGTATTACGCCGACTACAACGCCACCAAAGCTGGTGTGATCGAATTGACCAAGTCGATGGCGCTGGAACTGGCGCCAAAAGTGCGCGTCTGCGCGGTGGCCCCGGGATATGTGCTGACGCCGATGCAGCGCGCGGAATATTCCGACGCAATGTTGGCCGAGGTCAACGCGAAGATTCCTCTGGGAAGACATGCCTCACCGGATGAGATCGCCACGCTCTTTGCGTATCTCGCATCCGACGATGCGGCGTTTGCGACGGGCCAGGTGTACACGCTGGATGGCGGCGAGACCGCGGGAGGACTGGCCAGTCGATGAGTCTGGAATAACGACCACGGGGGCTAAAGCCCGAGGAATTCGTATCGCTTGACGCGGCCCTAAAGGGCCGCTCTTCCACAGTCAAGCCGACATCGTTCTCGGCCGGAAGGAAGCCGACATTGTTGCTGGGCCGGAAGGAAACAGTATGCGACTTAACGATAGGGTTGCTCTGATCACAGGCGGCACGTCCGGCATCGGCGAGGCGACCGCATTGCTGTTCGCGAAAGAGGGTGCGGAGGTCGCGATCACTGGCCGGAATCGTGAGCGCGGCGCGGCGGTGGTGCAACGAATCAAAGACATTGGGCCCGAGGCCGTCTTCGTGCATGCGGATGTAAGTGAGGCGGGCGATTGCCGCCGGGCGGTCGAAGAAACGATGGAGGCGTTCGGGCGTCTCGACATTCTGTTCAATAACGCGGGAGTTTTCTATCCCCACACGACGCTGGAATGTTCGGAGAAGGAGTGGGACGAACAGATCGACATTAACCTGAAGGGCACATTTCTGATGTCGAAGTTCGTGTTGCCGGTGATGATCGCGCAGCGGCGCGGAGTGATCATCAACAACGCTTCCGGATGGGGCATCGTTGGCGGAGATCATGCGGTGGCTTATTGCGCGTCGAAGGGTGGCGTGGTCCTGATGACGAAGGCGATGGCGATCGATCATGGAGCACAGGGCATTCGTATAAATTGCGTTTGTCCCGGGGACGTGGAGACTCCAATGCTTCCCGCAGACGCAAAGATCCGCGGCCAGAAGTGGGACGACTACCTCGCGGGATGCGCGCAGCGTCCCCTGGGACGGGTGGGCACGGCGGAAGAAATTGCGAAGGCCGTGCTGTTTCTCGCGTCCGATGACTCGTCGTTCATGACTGGGGCCGCACTGGTGGTGGACGGGGGAGGCACTGCGGATTAATGAAGGCAACCGTTTTTCTTGGCGGTGGGAGAATCACGGGCGCACTGTGCGCCGGCCTGCGGCTGGCGGGAGATAAGCGCAAGATTGTGGTGTACGACCGCCATCCGGAAAAGCTGAAGGCTCTCCGCCGGGAATCGCACGTCGAGATTGCGCGCGACTTGCAATCGGCAGTCGCGCAAGTTGGACTACTGATCATCGCGGTCCGGCCTGGGTCGGTAAAAGAGATGCTCCGCGAGGTCGAAGCCTGTGGTACTGCGCCCCCAATTCTCTGCGTTAGCCTGGCTGCAGGAATTCCCTTCCGCAATCTGCGGAAGTGGCTCAGCTCCCCGGTGCAGTGGGTGCGTGCCATGCCAAGTCCGGTATGTCGAATTGGAAGAGGACTGACTCCGGTCAGTTTTGACCGCGGCGTCCCAAAGAAAGATCGCGCGCACGTCCGGAAATTGTTCGCACTGGTAGGTCCGGTCATCGACTTGCCTGAATCGCAGATGGATGCGATCACTGCCACGCACTCGCCCACCCATGGATATCATGCGCTGGCGAATCTAGCCGAAGCGGCGCATCGGGCCGGGCTGAATCGCAAAGCGGCATTGATCGCCGCAGCCCACGCGCTCAGCGATGGCATCGCCTATTGGCGAGAAAGCGGGCTAGAACTCGACGAACTCTTGCATGAAGCGGCCACCCCCGGAGGAATTGCGGCGGCAACCATGGCGGCGATGGGCCAAGCCGGCTATGCCCGCGTCGTCCGGAAGGGCGTGTCCGCCGGCATCGCGCAGGCCCGCCGAAACGCCAAATAAGTTGCGTTTGACCCGCAAAGTCACCGAGGATGTCATGTCGACCGAAAGCTAAGAAGCCGTCGACGGGAACTAAGTACTACTCTGCCCCGCCACCTGTTACCTTCGTCACCGTCCCCTCAGCGAATGAATCTGCCACAATTGCTAAGGAGATCCGGTCGATTTCCCCGCCGATGGAAGTGCACACTCCGAAAACGACGCGGCGCAGCACGCGGCTACGGGTCGAGATTCCCGTTACGGTGACGAGTCTCGATCGCATGCGCCCGTTCGCCGAGCGATGCATGGTGCTCGTCGTAAGTGCGCAGGGATGCGGATTCCGCTGCACACGCGCACTGCAACTGGAGACGCCGGTCATGATCGGCGATCTACCCGGCGGGGCTACCGTGACCGCCCGCGTGGCGAACTGTCTCCCGCTGGGGAATGACGGCTTCCTGATTGGAGCCTCGCTTTACAATCACGGAAATGTCTGGGGCATTGCCGACGCTCCCGAAGACTGGAATGTCGTAGCGAAGAATGATCCCGTCGCTGCGCAGCCGCAACCGGCGAGCGTGCCGAAGTCGGCCGTCCAGAAGAAATCCTGGCCTTATAACGTGTTCTCCGAAGGCGCCGAAGTCCATCCCGGACGAAAATAAAGCATCCCTTCTGCCAGAATAGCTCATCACGAAGGACAATAAGTTACAAGCAAGGTGAGGCTTCAACTCCTTTTGCCTGCGTTCTACCAGTTCTGCAAGCCTTCCCACCCTCGCTTCGCTCGGGGGACGGACGAAGGCGTCCGTCCCTACACAAACTTTTTTCCATTTCGGTCTTGTTCTTCCGTAACTTCGCCAAGGGTTGGCAGACTGCCATACTGTGGCAAAGCGTATGGAAGACGAATTCCAATCATCAGCGCGAGTAGTGCCGGTGGCAGAGATCAAGCCCACGGAGAGCCCGGCCACTCCGACCGCGCCCGTGGAGCGCCCGTTCCGGGTGAAGCTCCGCGGATCTGTGCTGGTGCTGGTGCGTCTGCCGAATAAGCGGGCGGTGCGCGCGGCGATTCATCAACTCTCCACCAGCGGTGGAGTGATTCATCTGGAGAAGCCCCTCGACGAAAAGCTGGACGTCGAAATGATCTTTCACATCAGCAAGGCGACGATTCGCAGCAAGGCGCAGATGTTGTTTCCCATGTGGGCGACCCAAGGTTGGATGCAGCCCTTCCGCTTTGTCGATCTTCCCCAAAATAGTCGCGAGATTCTCGACGCAAAACTGAAGACGTTCCTAGGCGAAACCGCGAAGGGCGCAGCCGCGGGAGCGTAGCAATCATCCATTCGCAATTTGAGGCGCCCCTGACGGGACGCCTTTCGTTTTTCACGAGCTCGGTTATCAGGAAACGCGGAAAGTCTGAGGAAGACCCAGTTACTCTGGTCACATTGGTCCGCGATACTCCGGGTCTATGATCGAAACCAAGAGGTGTGCGCCATGAAGCGGCTCAGCTTTCTGATTTCCCTCACGAACGACGACAACGATTATCAGCAGGAACAGGCTGCCACGGCGGAGAAAACGGCGCGGCGTCTAGGCGTCGACGTAAAGATCATCCACGCCAGCAATGATCCCCTGGTGCAGAGCCAGCAGTTGCTGCAATACGTGCAGGACTCCTCCAAAGCGAAACCGGACGCCATCATGTTCGAGCCGGCCGGCGGGACGGCATTTCCCCAGGTGGCGAGGGCGGCGGCGTCTGCAGGCATTGGCTGGGTCGTGCTGAATTTTGATGTGGATTACATCCTGGAGCTGCGGCGCCAATATAAGGTTCCAATGTGCACCATCACCTCCGATCACGAGGAAATCGGCAAGATTCAGGGAATGCAATTTGCTGCTCTCCTGCCGAACGGCGGGTCGGTTTTATATATCGAAGGACCGAACAATAGCTCCGCAGCCAAACAACGGTCGATCGGGATGAACAGGAGCAAGCCCGCGAACGTTCAAGTGAAGACACTCCGGGCGAACTGGACTGAGGAGAGTTCGTATAAGGCGGTGACTTCGTGGTTGCGCCTGCAGACTTCGCAGCACAGCCGCATGGATCTGGTCGGCGCGCAAGACGACAGCATGGCCATGGGAGCGCGCAAGGCTTTCAGCGAGATTGCAGAGTCCGATCGCGCGCGCTGGATGAAGATCCCCATAACGGGCTGCGACGGAATGCCCAAGACAGGTCAAGCCTGGGTTCGAAACGGAAGCCTGGCGGCGACGATCTACATTCGCCCGAACACGGACCTGGCGATTGAAATGTTGGTCGAAGCATTCAAGAGCGGCACGATGATGCCCGACCGCAAGGTGACCGAGCCGGAATCGATCCCCTCGCTAGCGGAACTAGCGGCGACAGGAAAGATGGCGAAGTCGGCGAAGGTCTAAGTTTCAAGGTTTCACAGTTTTTCAATGCGTCCCAAGCGGGACGCCACCTCTGCTCACGTAGTGACAGCCGCCTCGGCTGTCCTGCGACGGCGAAGCCCAGCAGTCCCGTCCCCACAGCCGCCCTCACCCCAGGACGCGCCACCCGTTCGGAAACTTGACAGCAGGGAGTAAGCTGTCCGTCAACCGTGGTACAACTCTTGCGTCACTGTGCAGTGCAAAGTTTGCAGCTCACCCGTGAAGGAGACTCTTATGGCGAATGCCGCCCAAAACCTAGAGGTCGCGAAGCCGGGTCAGGAACCCGCGCAATCCCAGTCGGTCTGGGACCGCATCGCAGCCAGCCAGGAATTTAAAGATTTGATGGCGACCAAAAAGACATTCATCGTGCCAGCGTTCATCTTCTTCCTGGTCTACTATTTCGCGCTCCCGGTGCTCGTCGGCTACGCCCCGAAGTTCATGGCGACGAAGGTCGGGCTGGTGAACCTTGCTTACCTCTTCGCACTCTCGCAATTCTTTGTGGCGTGGATTATCGCAGGGTTGTACGTGAAGGCTGCGAATAACTTCGACCGGCTCGCCAAGGACATTCTGGACAAAACCGACAAGGGGGACAAGTAAGTCATGAATATCTCGTTAATCATGTTCCTGGTATTCATCGCGATCACTCTGGGAATCACGTACTGGGCATCGCGTCGGTCGGCTGGATCGTCAGCATACTTTGCGGCAAGCCGCCAGATTACAGGATGGCAGAACGGCATCGCGGTCGCCGGCGACTACATGAGCGCGGCATCGTTTCTTGGCATTGCTGGCATCATTGCGTTTCAGGGTTATGACGGATTTCTTTTCTCAGTAGGATGGCTGGTCGCTTACCTGACGGTGCTGCTGGTGATCGCAGAGCCACTACGTAACGCCGGCAAGTACACCATGGCCGACGTGCTCGCCTATCGTCTGAAGCCGCGGCCGGTGCGGGCGATGGCATCGCTGAGCACGCTGACCGTGAGCACCTTCTACATGATCGCGCAGATGGTAGGCGCGGGCGCGCTGGTGAAGTTGCTGCTCGGCGGATCTGCTACATACCACGTGACATACAACCAGGCGGTGATTGGTGTCGGCATCTTGATGATCGTCTACGTCGTGTTCGGCGGAATGCTGGCGACAACCTGGGTACAGATCATCAAGGCCATCTTGCTGATGGCCGGCACGATCCTGCTCAGCACTCTGGTGATGTCCCACTTCCACTTCAGCTTTGGACAATTCTTCGGCGCCATCGGCCACGTGACCTATCACGACGCGAAGGGCGCCGTGGTGGTGCAGGACTTTCTGCAACCGGGTCTGCGATACAAGCCTCCATACGGCCCGCTGGAACTCATCTCGCTGGGTATGGCCTTGATCTTCGGAACGGCGGGCCTGCCGCACATTCTGGTGCGGTTCTACACGGTGCCTGACGCGAAGACGGCGCGCCATAGCGTGGTGTGGGCGATGGTGTTGATCGGCAGCTTCTACATCATGACCACGTTCCTGGGATTCGGCGCGGCAACGATCGTCGGCCCGGATTTCATCAAGGGCCACGGTGGAACGAATATGAGTGCGCCGCTATTAGCACAGGCGCTCGCGGGGAATATTTTCTTCGCATTCATCTCGTCGATTGCATTTGCGACGATCCTTGCTGTCGTGGCGGGATTGACCATCAGCGCGACCACTTCGTTCTCGCACGATTTCTGGACCAACGTCATCCACAACGGAGTAGAGCGGAAGGCGGGCGAGGAGGTGCTGGTGGCCCGGATCTCGGCTTTTGTGGTCGGTGGAGTATCCATCGCGTTAGCGATCAAACTGCAGACGGTGAATGTAGCGTTTCTCGTGGCGCTGGCGTTCGCGGTGGCTGCGTCGGCGAATCTGCCGGTGATTGTGCTGTCTATCTTCTGGCGGCGGTTTAACACGGCGGGCGCAGTCGCAGGATTGGCCGTCGGTCTGCTAGCGTCGATTGGGCTGATTCTGGTGAGCCCGAGCCTGATGGGGATTGATCCGCCGGCCGTCACGCGAGCAGCGCGCCATCTGATTCAGGCAAAAGCCTGGTTCCCGCTGGAAAATCCCGGCATCCTGAGTATTCCCTTGGGATTCCTCGGCGCCATCATCGGGACGCTGATCAGTTCGGAGCCGACCTCGCAGGAAAAATTCAACGAACTGCTGGTGCGATCAAATACTGGCCTGGGCTCGGAGAAAGCGACGGCACACTAGAGGCCGGCGTAGGCCCTCGGACCTCGGCGGCGTGGATGTGGGGCTGACCCATTGGTTCGCGCTCCGCGGACAAGTGGACTGGCTGCACAATGGATTTAAGACGATGGACAATCAGCGAAGGTTCGAAGGCACAATGTGGCGCGGATCTCGACCTTCGTCGTGATTCGCTTCTGATGGCAACTTCCCGGTAGTCCCGGCTTCGGACCGGGGGGCCGGCGATTGCTAGTTTGAACTTCTTGAGTGCTGCAGTTCCGCCCTCACTTCAGTCCTATACGTCCCGCCAAAACCAGTTTTTCTGCTTCCAGGTCTGGTTCCGAGCGCCACTCTCCGAAATTCCCCGGATGCACCCGGCAGTGGAGCCTGATGCGCGGGCCGTCCTGGCGAACCAGGCCGAGTCTCCCCGTTAGGCACGTACATTCAGGGCAGCGAAGCTCAAAACTCTTCCCTACTTTTTGAATGGTGAGTCCGTATATCACTCCCCGATCCTACACAAACTGGAGTCTGCCGCAACATCCCAAGAAGGTGGTCCGCTGGCCCAACTTTCGTGGTATTACCAGTGCCATTACCGACGCCATTCGACTGGACGGTAGCGACACGATACGTTGTTATGGGTGCGACACATTCTGCTAATTGCGGGCGCGCTTTTGTGTGTCATCCTGCTAATCAAGGCAGTATTTGACCGGGCAGAGGCACGCGACAAGAGCAAGAAGGAGGACAAGAAACACTAGTCTGCTTTCGCGCAGGCGCGAAGACTAAAATCCATCCTCGATTCTCGGCAAAACTTGGTAACTCAAGCCGCCAATGCGGCCTTCTGCTGGCCGGCGTGAGATCTTGGGAAACGCACGCCAGGCCTTGAATTACAATGGGTCTCGTTGATCTGCGGGCCCATAGCTCAACGGTTAGAGCAGCAGACTCATAATCTGTTGGTTCTTGGTTCGAATCCAAGTGGGCCCACCAAAACCCCATACAGTTGACAAATTCTTACTGCACACTCGCCTTTGGGTCACAACTGGGTAACAACTGGCTGCCCACGACCTGACCCAAGGCTTGCTCGAAGTCTTGTAGGCTGCTGCGGTCGTACACGTCCATCGCCAAGTTCACCTTCTTGTGACCGAGCAAGTCGGAGATCACTTTCGGGTGCGTGCCGTTGCGTCGAAGCTCAGTTGTCAGGCTGTGGCGGAAATCGTGCCATCCGCACAGCTTGATCCCAAGTTCCTTCGCAGCAGGTTTGAGGATACGCCGACGGGCGTTGGACGGGTTGATGGGCGTTCGATTGCGAGATTCAAACACCCATTTCCTGCCTTCCCCCAGTTTCTTCAGCCGGGCGAACAACTCCATGTCCATGATCGGAATTTTTCGCTGCTCGTTCGGTTGCAGGTCGTACACCTCTCCTTCATACACCACTCGGCGAATCGTCAGAACATGACCGTCCAAATCAGTTTCCTTGATGCCAATCGCTTCCTCGATTCGCTGGGATGCGGGTCAGAAGAAGCACCAACGTCGAGTACGGCTCTGCGAGACGTGCGGAGAGGTTGAGCTTCTGTTGCTCAGTCATTTCCGCCCGCTCCACCGCCCTGCTCTCGTTGGTGATTCGGGGGGTCTTGATCTTGACGCAAGGATAGATGCTTATCCACCCGTTCAGATGCGCAAAGCTCAGAGTCATCTGTAGAACCAACCGCATGGAGCGAATGGAACTCTTGCTGTACTGAGAAGCTTTGCTGTTCAGAAACAGTTGGATATCGTTCCGAGTGATTGATTGAATTTTACGATCCTTCCAGAATGGCAACAGCCAAGTCCGTAGGACCATAGCGTAGCGGTCGAAGGTCGGTTTTGTGAGAGTCGGGCCCTCGGATTCCTGCCACAGTTCTGCAAGTGCTCCGAATGTCATCTTCTCCGGCACAGGCGATCCACCCTCGGCTTCAGCAATTAACGTTATTAGTTTCTTGCCAGCTTGGCTGTCGGTCGGTAGTTCCTTCCGAGTGCCTAGTCGCACCTTGTTCTGCTTGCGTTCAATGCCGTTTGCCGTTCGCACGTCTACTCGGTAAGTCCCGTAAGCTACTTTCCCGTTTTCTGTGTCTTTCCAAACGATGCTACCTCGCTGGTATCGTCGGGGTACTGGCATTGCAGTGTTCCTTCCCGATTCCAGCGACTTCCGGTCAGCTACTTTACTCTTCAATGCTTCAGGATCAAAGCGGATCAACCGCCCGTAGCGGCTGTGGGGCAATTCGGAGAGGTGCCGCCGAACCCACGATTCCGAAACCCGCAAGTATTCGGCTGCTTGTTTGATGTCCCAGAGCGGGGTACTTCCCGCTGCTGGCGTGCCGGAATCCGGCAGCGAAATGGGGCGCTCCACAAAAGGCTCCTCGGTGTCCGCCAGCGATCTGGCGTCACCAAGGGGGAACAAGCCGCCCTAAGAATTTGAAATCTACCAGCTTTGATGCCGTCGAGTGTTCCAGAGTCGCGGTGACGACCCAGAAATGCTCATCAGGCTTCACGGATTTAATACTCGACCTTCTCAGAAGATTGTGAACAATCTGGGTCTTGATCGGGAGAAACGGTGCTGGCAGAGAGAACGTCCAGTTGCGTGAGAGCGGACCGCGCCGAGGGCTGCGGAACAGAGTGCCAGAAACCATCAAATTAGCTTCCCCAACCGAACTCGGCGTCTGGCACGGCGTCTGCGACATTCATTGTGTGCGTGGCACCTAACAGCACAGAACCGGGAGGCGCAAGCCTACGCACGCCGCGTCAGCGGCGGACCTTGGAGGGACTCGGTACTTCAAAGAGAAGTGCAGGAGTCCGTCTATGTCGGAAGTCAAGGCCGAGCCGTCAGCAGCACCAGCGGGCATCGCGTCCGCTGCCGTGACCTCTTTCAAATCGGGAGATGTTCCCGAGATCGAATTGCCGACCGGGAATTCCTCAGTACCAACGACCACGCTGTCGCAATCCATCCCCGCGAACTCAGACCAACCTAATAAGGGTTCTCAAGCTGGGCTGAAGACTGAGGGTCTAACCTCGATCAAGCTCGGCGACGGCGACCTGCTTTATGCCGACACATGGCTTGCTGACGCCGAGCAGTGGTTTAAGCGCCTGAAGAATGAAATACCGTGGTCGCCGGAAAGAGTGAAGATGTATGGCAAGCCACTGGTGCTCAAGCGCGAGACTTGCAACTACGGCGACGACTACGACTACAACGTCAACGCCAAGCCAGCCGTCGAGTGGGACGGTCCTGTGCTCGAACTCAAGAGGATGCTAGAAGAAGCCACTGGTCGCGTGTTCACGCAATGCGCCTGCAACCTCTACCCCGATGGCGAGACCGGGATCGGATTGCATCATGACAAGCGCCATCCTTGTATTGGTGGTGTCGATCAGCTTCGGCGCTGTGCGCACTATTCCTGTTTCGCCCCGGCTACGTTCAGCTCCTTCATGGCTTTCGCACAAAGACCAGATGGTATGGGGCGGCTTACGCTTTGATGAGACCCCTCTATCCGTTATTGAACATGCTTTTCCCGAACTACGTGACGACGACCGAATGCGTAGGTCGCGCCATGCTGAATGTCACCAAGCGAGGCTTCCCCAAACCTGTCCTTGAGAATCGCGACATCAACGTCATGTGCGCGAAGGACTCGAAATGAAACATCGCATTGTCCACACGCTTCAAAAATACGTGCTGAACCCGCCGATCAAGCTCGCGCTTGTGGTTGGGCTGCCCTTGCCCGGATATGCGTTGCTCGAAACAAAAGGAAGGAAGACGGGGAAGCCACGACGCATACCAGTAGGGGATGGACGCATCGGAAACCAGTTCTGGCTTGTGGCAGAGCATGGCATGAAGGCGGGATACGTCCGCAACATTGAACGTGATCCGCGTGTACGACTGAAATTGCGCGGGGGACTAAGGACTAGATGGCACATGGGCACCGCCCACTTGCTCCCTGACGATGATCCGCGTGAGCGTCAACGCTGGCTGTCTAATCAGTTGCCAAGCAGCGCCGGGAATTCGCGAGCAGTGCGCCTCTTCGGGACGCAGCTTCTCAGTATTCGAATTGATTTGGATGACTGATGCGCATGTGACCGA
>DATMOO010000137.1:0-2891 GCA_035568275.1 Candidatus Sulfotelmatobacter sp. | reverse complement strand
CGCTCAAATTCGTGTTCCTGCAAAACACGCAAGAGAGCGATTTGCGTCACGGCCGGGAGCTCCCCAACCTCATCCAGGAAGATTGTGCCTCCTTCGGCCAATTCAAAGCGGCCCAAACGTTGCTGAGTTGCACCCGTAAAGGCGCCCTTTTCGTGGCCAAACAATTCCGAGGCGATCAAGTCACGCGGAATGGCAGCGCAGTTCACACTCACAAAAGCTCGCGAAGAACGATGAGACCTCTTATGGATGGCGCGGGCCACCAGTTCCTTGCCAGTTCCGGTTTCGCCGGTGACGAGAACTGTTGAGTCGGTGGGAGCGACCTTGGATACATGAGAAAGTACTGCTTGCAGTGCGGGAGAAGACCCGACGATGTCCTCGAACATGGATACCTTGTCGATTTCTTCGCGCAGCGCAATGTTCTCTTTGTAGAGCTGATCCTTCAGGATCTTGATTTCCTCGAAGGCCTTTTCCAGAGCTTTCCTGGCGTTCCGCTGTTCTGTTACGTCGATAACGGTGCCGACAAATTCAATCACTTGGCCCGAGTCGTTGGTAATGGCGTGGGCAATGGTGCGAACATATCTTACGGAATTATCTGGAAGAACAATGCGGTAGTTGTATTCTGCATCGTTCCCCTTGTAGAGCTCACTTGCGGCGGCGTCGATAAGGGCACGGTCATCCGGATGTATGCTCTGCAAGTAGTTTTCCGGGGTGGGGGTTGTGGTTTTTGGGTCGACGCCAAAAATGTTAAACATTTCGGCCGACCAGAAGATCCGCTTGCTGGCAACATCCCGATC
The DNA here is from genome assembly GCA_035568275.1 of Candidatus Sulfotelmatobacter sp. Lineage (GTDB taxonomy): Bacteria > Acidobacteriota > Terriglobia > Terriglobales > Acidobacteriaceae > Sulfotelmatobacter. Next base: position 2,097 of record DATMOO010000137.1, on the reverse strand, counting down.
CCAACTTCCTGTATGACTAAGCCTTTGGGCCTCCGCGAGATTAGCTTCGCTTTTGCGCAAGTTCTCATAGAGATTCTGTAATCTCCCGGCCGTAGCGTTGTAAACCTGACCAAGTTGAGCTAGCTCATCCTGGCCGATCACGGAAACTTGATGTTGAAATTCACCTCGTGCCAACGCTTTGGACCCCTCTACTAACCGCCCCAGTGGCTCCGTGATACTGCGCGTGATTGCTACCCCGAGGCCAGCGGCAATCAGGAGCGTGACGAATCCTGTGATTGGCACAGCGAGAAAGATTCTACGTTCCGCACGCGAAATGTTTAAAGTGGCTTGCGCGCGCTGCTCTTCAACCTCGCGGGCGACATCTTTGACCAGCTCGGAACTCAGGGATTCTAGCGGTTGGACTTGTACCTCGATCCGGATACGCACAGCCTCCCACTCTCCCGATGCGGCCAACGCTCTGATTGCATCCAGGTGTGACGGCAGCGCACGCTCGATTGATTCGAGAGTTGGCAGAACTGTCTGATCCGCATTCACTTCGGGAGGCAAGTGACTGAAGGCAGCCTGGGTGCGCTCAGCGTCCTCAACTAGCCCCGCCCGAAGTGTCTCCCACTCCTTCAGCAGTCGGCCAGAGTCTTCCGACCGTGCCGCATCACCGAGCCTCTCATAAGCTGACAGGAGACCGGTGTGTACGCGCAGCACTTCGATTAGCTCTTCGTTCACACCGTTCAATCGCTCCACTTGGGCACTGATCAAGTGCAACTGCCAAAGGAGGACGCCATTGCCAATTAACATCAGCACAATGATGAAGATAAAGCAGAGTGTCAGGCGGCGATGGATGTTGAGACGGTTGAGGAATGGACTGCTCGCTGTCGCATGCCTCAGCCATCCAGTCGGACTGTTGGTACGAGTCATGTATTACCTCTAGCTGAATTGCACACGGCACGGACTCCCTTCATCGAAGGGATTGCCGGTTGCGCGCTAGCGAACTTGTTCCGCGCGCTTAATCCTTGGGGCCACGAATCCGGCTTGGCGGTCCCGTCTTGAAACTAGTGATCCCAACGAGCTCTTTTTCCAACCCCGCCGCAGCTTGCGGCGCGCCGGTTTTGCCGATCAAAACCGAATGCACTGCCCCGATATAAGCGTGACTCACGTCTTCATATTTCTGTCCGGAAACTGTAGTGGGTCGACTCACCACGCCGCTCCCCAGTTGGTGCTGCCCGATGTCAGCAGAACCAGAGTGAGTCTTTAAAATGGCGGGCCACTCCAACTGCTCAAGCGATGATTCGGAATGCGAGCGAACCGACTCAAACTGCATCTCTCTATGGACAAGAAATCGGACCAATTCCAACGCCTCAGCGGGATGAGGTGCCGATCGGGAAACTCCGAGACCAAATCCACCCAAGGCAGAGACCTGCGCAGCCTTACCATCGGGGACACTGCTGATACCAATCTTGTCTCGAACCGCCGGCCCGCAGATGCGCCTGCTCGTCGATGCAGGCCCGCACTTATCCTCGACGCTCAGAAAGTAAGACCGAGCCCACCCACGATAAAAAGCTGCCTTTCCTAAGTAAAAGGCGTTGATGGCGTCCCATTCCTCATAGGAGATCACGCTGGGAGATGATATCCGGCCGATCCAGTGAGCAGCGCGTTGCCAGCTGCGGATGGCGTCAGGATTATTCACGCTGATCGTGCTGTCACCTTCGATGATACGCCCGCCCCCCTCCCCGACCTGCCATTCCAGCGCATTGCAGGTCAAACCTTCGCCCGCCGCGCCCGGCCATACAAAACCCCAAAAGTCTTTTTGTCCTTTGGCGCGTTCTCCCTGTTGGATCCTGGCGGCCATTTTCTCGAGTTGGTTCCACGTCCTGGGTGGTGTCCCATACCCATACTCTCGAAGAAGATCCTTTCGATAAAACAAGACTCCTATATCGGCAATGTATGGCACGGCGACTAGCTTCCCCTTGACCGTATAGCTCGCGACCACATCAGGGTCTACCGAAGAGAGTTCTTTCACAAAATATGGTTTGAGGTCGATCAAATCCTCACTCAGGGTTCCGGGCCAGATCACATCGACGCCAGACACATCCGGACTGGAGG
>DATMOO010000136.1:0-4711 GCA_035568275.1 Candidatus Sulfotelmatobacter sp. | reverse complement strand
TCTTCTGGTTATCAATAAGATTGATTTAGCTCCTTTCGTTGGGGCAAACCTCGCGGTAATGGAATCGGATACGCTAAGAATGCGTGTGAACCGGCCTTTTGTTTTCACGAATTTGAAGAGCGGCGAAGGCGTCGAGCAAATTGCAACCTTTATTATCGAGAATGGCGGACTGGCCAAGGCGGCCGCCTAGTACGTCAGATCGGGCCTAAGCGGAGTACCAAACTAAACGATGTTTTGCCCACATGCGTCGCTGAGTAAGGAGGAATGAGGATGGGTATCGTCTCTCGAGGCTTTTCTGGTCGGCGCACTCCGACAGATATCAAGCTGCCGCCGGGACAGTACCTCACGACGGATTTCCCAGTTTTGTCCGCAGGCCCGACTCCACATGTCCCACTTGAAAAATGGGAGTTTGTGATCGATGACGGGAAGAATGTCTTGCAGCGATGGGATTGGAAATCCTTTCGCGACCTCCCCAGCCAGACCGTAACAGTTGATTTGCACTGTGTTACGCGGTGGTCGAAGCTGGGCACGTCTTGGGAAGGCGTTTCCCTGGATACCCTGCTCGCAGACATAAAGACCGACGCTTCCTATACTCTCGTTCGTTCGTATGGTGACTACACGACGAATCTGCCTCTGAGGGACCTCTTGAGCAAGCAAGCGTGGATTGCCTTCCGATATGATGGCCAAGACCTTGGGGCTGAACATGGCGGCCCCGCGCGGCTCCTTGTGCCGCATCTCTATTTGTGGAAGAGCGCTAAATGGGTGCGAGGCATGACGCTGATGAACGAGGATAAACCTGGATTCTGGGAAAGCCTCGGCTACCACATTTACGGAGATCCGTGGCGGGAGCAGCGATACTCGGGCGACCAGTGATGTGGCGCGTTGGAACCGTCGTCGCTCTGCACGACGAAACCGCGACGGCGCGGACAATCACGGTGGAAGTTCGCGATTGGCCCGGTCACGTCGCAGGTCAGCATCTCGACGTGCGGCTGACAGCCCCGGATGGATACTCTGCAGTCCGATCTTACTCCATCGCCTCGCCACCGAACTCCGAGCGACTGGTTAAAATAACCATCGAACGACTGCCAAACGGTGAAGTGTCCCCGTATCTCACCCAAGAAGTCATGGTCGGCGATCGTCTGGAGTTGCGGGGTCCGATCGGGGGCTGGTTCGTGTGGCGCAGTCAACAGACTGAGCCGGTCCAGTTGGTAGCAGGGGGTTCAGGAATCGTTCCGCTAATGGCCATGATTCGGTCGCGATCCTCCGTGGGCAGCAAAGCACCGTTTCGACTATTGTATTCGGTGCGCGAACCGGGAGCAGTTTATTATCGTGATGAACTGGAAGCCTTATCGGCACAAGACTGTTCCCTGGTCGTGACATACGCATACACACGAGCCGCTCCAAAGAATTGGCCTCGAGCGCCGGGCCGCATAGATGCTGCCATGATCGCGGGCACTGCTTGGCCCGCAAATCTCGTCTCGACTTGCTACATCTGCGGTCCTACACCATTCGTCGAAAGCGTGGCGGAACTCCTTACTGCCTCGGGCAATGACCGCGACAACATCAGGACGGAGCGTTTCGGCCCCACGGGAGATCGGAAATGAGTTCTAACAACTATGACTACCTTGACGGTAATGCTGCCGCGGGCGAATTGAGCACATTGTTCGCAATGGATATTACCGCGGCAGAGGGACAGTGTGCACACTGCGGCGCCAAGCGCCGCTTCGCCGAGGCGCATTTATACATGCGGGGCCCCGGCGTCGTGGCGCGCTGTGCTGTCTGCGAAAACGTACTATTTCGTCTTGTAAATGTTCGCGAGCGAGTCTTCCTCGACGTACGTGGCATGACGTACCTGAGCATCGACACGTCGCACGTTCGGACTAGTTCCGATAGCGCTTTGGCGTAAATATTACGATGTTCGAATTACGAACAAATGAGTAGATCCAATGAAAAGTACAGACTTAGAACACGATCAGTCTGAACAGGCGATGCATTTGTCACACGGGATGCCTCCGAAAACTGGGGCCGCACATATGGGTCATGACCGACATGCCGGACACTCGGTGGCCATGTTCCGGGACAAATTCTGGCTGACTCTGATCCTCGCGCTACCCGTCGTGGCGTGGTCTCCAGAGGTTCAACACTGGCTTGGCTACACTGCTCCCACCTTCCCTGGGTCGCAATATGTCCCGGCCTTTCTCGGCACGGTCGTCTTCCTGTATGGCGGAAGTGTGTTTATTCTCGGGGCTTGGGGAGAACTCGCTGACCGGCGACCGGGGATGGTGACCTTGATCAGTCTTGGCATCGTGGTTGCGTTTGTCGCTTCGCTTGCGGCGACATTCGGATTTTTCCGGATCGATGTCTGGTGGGAGGTTGCGACGCTCATCACTGTCATGCTCCTTGGCCACTGGCTGGAGATGAAGGCGATAGCACAAGCTAGAGGCGCTCTCGACGCGCTAGCCGCGTTGCTGCCGGACAGTGCCGAGCGCATAACGGAGTCAGGCATCGAAAAAGTTCCTCTCGCGGAATTGCGAGTAGGTGACGTCGTTCTGGTGCGGCCCGGAACTCGCGTGCCTGCGGATGGGAAGGTCATTGAAGGCACCGCCGATGTGGATGAATCGCTGGTCACAGGCGAGTCGCGGGGAATTACGAAAGGGCCGGGTGCAACCGTTGTCGCGGGCACAGTTGCTGCTGGAGGAAGTCTGCGAGTACGGATAAATGCCGTTGGGGAACAGACGGCTCTCTCAGGAATCATGCGACTAGTCGCTGCTGCTCAGGCTTCCGGCTCGCGGGCGCAGGCTCTTGCCGACCGTGCCGCCGCGCTCCTGTTCTATGTCGCAGTGGCTTCAGGTGTGCTGACGTTCGGATATTGGTGGTTGGCTGGTGACAGCGCACATGCACTCACCAGAACCGCCACCGTGCTCATCATTGCATGTCCCCATGCGCTCGGTTTGGCGATCCCCCTAGTGATTGCAATTTCGACTTCGCTGGGGGCGCAAAATGGTTTGCTCGTGAAAGACCGGCTGGCGCTCGAACGGGCGCGCGATCTGGACGTTGTGATCTTTGACAAGACAGGGACACTCACGCGAGGTGTGCCCACGCTTTCAGGGGTTGCCGCTGTCTCGGGTGCAAGCGAGGAAGAAGTGCTCAAACTGGCAGCGTCGGTAGAGGCCGACTCCGAGCACCCGCTCGCCAAAGCCATCGTCAGTGGGGCGAATCGCCGCGGTGCGAATCCCCTGCAGGGCAAGAATTTTGAGGAGATGCCGGGGACCGGTGCACGCGCGACGGTAAATGGGCACAGTGTCTCCGTGGGAGGACCGCATCTCCTTTCCGAATCGAAGGTCGTCGTCCCAGCCGAACTGGAAAAGGCAGCAACGGCCTGGGCATCCGAGGGGCGAACTGTGCTTTATGTCATTGTGGACGCCCGGGTGGTCGGCACTGTGGCGGTGGAAGACGAAATTCGTCCGGAATCCGCCGAAGCCGTGAAAGAGCTGCACGATTTGGGCGTGCGTGTGGCGATGATCACCGGTGATTCACAGGCAGTCGCGGATTCTGTTGCGAAGAGGATCGGAATTGACGAGGTCGCAGCTCAAGTGCTGCCTTCCGAGAAGGCGTCAGCGGTTGCTCGGTTCCAGGCCGGGGGCAAGAAAGTGGCGATGGTAGGCGATGGTGTAAACGATGCTCCGGCGCTGGCAACCGCGGACGTCGGTATTGCAATCGGAGCCGGCACAGACGTCGCCGTGGAATCCGCAGGAATCGTGCTTGTGCGTAGCGACCCGCGCGACGTTGTCGGAGCGATCGAGCTGTCACGCGCTGCGTATCGCAAAATGGTTCAAAATCTGGTTTGGGCGACAGCCTATAATCTGATTGCCATCCCGGTTGCAGCAGGGTTTTTTGTCCGGTGGCGAATCGATCTCCCTATGAGTGTCGGAGCGATTGCGATGAGCGCGTCAACGATCATCGTCGCGTTGAACGCCCAACTCCTGCGTCGTCTGAGAATCGTGCACCCTGAGACGAAGGTGGCACACTAAGAGGCCGTTGCCCCGCGTCACGGTCCTGAACAATCAGCGCAGGCTTTCCTCTGCAATTCCTCGATCCCATCTTTCGCAATGGTCGGCAGAAGGATGCCGGACAGATGCGTGCAAAACTCCGTCCGTTTTGGTTTTTGCTTGGCGCACGAGAGCAACGGCATGACGATCGAGTACACACGAACTGTTCCGAAGGATTGGCCGCGACCACCTGACCGCCTCGATGCGGTACGCTCTGCGACGGATTCCAGGCGGACCCCAACAGAGTAAAGAATCGGTGGTCTGAGTTGACGGTAAAGGAAGCAAAAAGAGGAGGAGCTAATTAACTGACCCGATGAGGGTGTGTCCAAACAAAGAGGAAGGCCGTCGGTCGCGAGAACATGCCGAGGGCCTTTTCACTCGTCCCACGTTCAGTGATTATTGGTGGTAGAGCGTTGCCACGCTTTCGTGGTACTTCTGCGCTAGAGGTGAAGCTGCATACTTTTCAGTGACAACTTCGATGTATGCGGCGCGATCCTTTTGACGCGCGGCCTTGAGGGCCCCATCAAATTCGCCGCATGTGGTAACGCGAGCCGTGAACCAGCCGTCGCAGCCGAGTGCGTGGGGTAGTTCTGAATAACGCCATTGAGCCAGGTCGTTGTAGGCGAAATCCGGATTCTTGCAGAGTAGTCGTTCGATCAGGT
>DATMOO010000135.1:0-65539 GCA_035568275.1 Candidatus Sulfotelmatobacter sp. | reverse complement strand
CTTCAATGTGCCACTGAGCGCGTCGGGCGCAGTCTGCTTCAGATCGTATGCGAACTTCCATTCGCCGGTGGTCAACTCAAAACGGGCCTCGTCGCCATCGATTTTGCCATTCTCGATGGGATATTGCTCGCTTGCATTGGGGCCACCGCTGCCGCTGAGAGTCTTCCCTTGCTGCTTCAGAATGAATAACTGCGGGACGGTGTGGTCGCCGCCATCCACCTTGAACGTGCCGAACCACTTGCCGGTCAGGTCACTTGCTGTCGCGCTCGCGACCAGCAATGTTACGACTGCGATTGTCCTGTTCATGGGTGCAACTCCGCCGCTGATTTTAGCCGCGCCGGAGGATGTTTGTCCGGCGGATCCATATCAGTAGGCCGCTGACTACTTGAAGGGGTAAAAGGATGCTTGCTAGCGCCGCAAGAATCCTGGTTGGCATGCCGAGGATGTTTCCCGTGTGGATTGCCTCGTTTGTGGCCATGAAGCGCTCGCGGGGTGTAAGGCCGGCCGACTGATTGATCGCAACGATTCGGCCGTTCCGTGGATCGAGGGAAATCGAGTTGCGCTCGGCAGCGATCCGGTTGTCGGAATAGGTCAAGGACACAACGTAGAGGCCGCCATAACGCGGCATCTGCAGGCGACAAGGTAAAGCGCCGGGCAGTTGCGCGCTGGCAATCGCGATCGCTTGATCCGGTGTTAATTCGGTGCTCCCTTGGCTGGGTTCGGATTGCTCCGGGGTTTGACTGGAATGGACCGGATTCGTCCCATACATTTTGTCGAGCAGGGACGACACTTCGTCTTCGAAGCCGATAACAATGCCGGTCGCGGTAAGCAACAGCAAAGGCACGAGAGAGAAAATACCGAACGAGTTGTGCTGGTCGGACCAGAATAATCGGCTCCACCAGGGTCCGCGAATTCGTATCCTTTTGCGGGGCCACCAGAGGTATAGTCCGGAAGCCAGCGAGATCAACATCAGGACAGTAGACCAGCGCAGAATGTTTCGCCCGATATCCCCAGTTGCGAGGCGCACGTGAAGGGCGCGCATGAAGCCCAGCACGGTCTGCCCTCGAGTTCGGAGGCCAAGGACCTCTCCGGTGTATTGATTGACCGAGACCACGCCGCTCGACAGGATTACTTCGGTGGGGACATCCGGTGACGAGGGCAGGTACGCGACTACCGGTTCGCCGCCATATTTCTTCGAGGCGGCTTCCCCGATGTCGACAAGAGAAAGTGTCCGGCCGCCCGGTTTTAGGCGGGAGAGGTGAGGATGGAGCAGGCGATCCAGTTCTGGTTCAAACGCCAGGATGGCTCCAGTGATCCCGAGAACCAGCAGGAAGGCTCCTGCGATCATCGCCAGCCAAAGATGAAGTTTTAAAATCAGACGCCGCACGGGAGCATCTTAACGTGCATAACGGGCGACTCCTACTCCCTTCCAACCCCCAGCGCGTCGGCCACTCGATTGATGTAGTTGAACCAGGAAGAGATCAATGTGATCTGCAAAATGGCGCGATCGTCGAAGCCCACGGCACGCAGTCGATCGATATCGTCCTTCCAAACCTTGGTCGCGTCTTTCGTGAGCTTCACGACGTGATCCAGCATCACGCGATCCTGCGGGGAGATTGGCGCGGTTGTGTAGTCCTTTTCCAGCGCCTCGACCAGGCCCTTATCCAGCGTGACCCTACGCAGAAACTCTGCGTGCGACTCGATTCAATACACGCACCGGTTGGTCACCGAAACCATGGTGGCGATCATCTCGTGCTGCGCCCGGCTCAACGGCAGATCGGGCGACATCAGCGCGCCAAACGTGCTGAAGGCGTGATAGAGGGCGTCGGGAATCAGCGTGTGCGATCCTACGATGGACGAGGCGCCCGAGGGATCGGGATGCACCGGCTCGGCATATTCCTTCGGATAAAGCAGTTTCTCGCCCTCGATTGCCTTGCGCAGCTTTTCGTCGGCTTCAGCGAGGGATACGGTGCGAATCCAAGTCATAGTCGATATTGTCCTTGCTCCAGAATACCCACAGGTTTTCGAACATTACACTGTATGGGCATCGGCACCACATAGCACATTCATATTAGCCGGCGTTATACCATGAGGAAATGGAGCTTCCTGTAAACCCGCCGCTGTTGCCCATGCTGGCGAAGCGTGTCGATGAACTGCCGCCGGGCGAAGACTGGATCTTTGAGCCCAAGTGGGACGGATTCCGAGCGCTGATCTTTCGCGACAAGGACGAGATCCTGATTCAGAGCCGCGACGAAAAGCCGCTGAATCGCTACTTCCCGGAATTGTTGGAACCGTTGCGTTCCACATTGCCGGCGCGCTGCGTATTGGATGGAGAAGTTGTGATTGTGCGTGATGGCGAACTGGACTTCGATGCATTGCAACTGCGCCTTCACCCGGCGGCATCAAGAGTCATTCTCCTGGCGAAGCAAACACCCTCATCGGTTGTATTCTTCGACCTGCTTTGCGAGGGGGAGCGCGATCTGCGGAACGAGCCCTTCCAAAGCCGGAGGCAGCGGCTGGAATCGCTGATGGCTTCAGCGACTCCGCCGATCCATCTAACACCCGCCACACAGGACCGTGATCTGGCCGCCGACTGGTTTCGACGCTTCGAGGGGGCAGGGCTTGACGGAGTCGTGGCAAAACAAATTTCCGGGACCTATGAACCCAACAAACGCGTGATGCTGAAGGTCAAGCACGAACGCGAGTGCGACTGTGTGGTGGCTGGCTTCCGCTGGCACAAGAAGGGCGATCGCACCCTTGTCGGTTCCTTGCTCCTCGGGCTCTACGATGATGCCGGCGCCTTACAGCACGTTGGGGTATGTGCAAGCTTCAGTACTGCCAAGCGCAAAGAACTTGTGGACTTCCTCGCGCCCTACCGCAAAGATGCGCTGGTTTCTCATCCCTGGAAGCATTGGGCGGATCATGGAGGCGACGAAGAGGTCAAACGCATGCCTGGCGGACAAAGCCGCTGGAGCCAGGGGAAAGATCTTTCGTGGGAGCCGCTGCGCCCCGAGTTGGTGGTGGAGGTGGCGTACGACCACATGCAGGGAGACCGTTTCCGCCATACGGCGCAATTCCGCCGATGGCGTCCCGACAAGAAGCCAACCGACTGCACCTATGCGCAACTCGAAGTCGTGCCTCCGCAGGAATTGGCCGCCATTTTCCCGAGCGGACGGTGATGCGCGGGAGACGTGAGCGGTGAGCAATGAGCAATGAGCAATCAGCAAACCGTGGTGCTTGCTTTTGATTCTCGCTCATAGCTCATAGCTCATGGCTCACCCGGTTATTCCTTCTTCTTTTTCTTTCTGCTCAACTCGCGCCATTCGCGGGTAGGATCGTCATCCGGATCGGGAGTCTCTTGTTGCGGACGAACGTCCTCGGGCACGTGGCGCAGATTCACTCGGATGCGCGTCCAGGTCGAGGAGCGGCCGCGCATGGAGTCGACGAGCACGTCATCTGCGGCCAGTAACGGCGCAACCTGAGGGTATTTCGTCTTCCATCGTTCAAGCCCTGCTAGCGCGGCTGCTTTGTCGGGCGAGTTCGCCACCACGATCAGCGGCATTTTCACCCGTGGCTTCTTCGGGGCAGACTTTGCACGCGAGGGCGCGACTCGCGGACCCTCCGATTCCATCTTGCGGAAATGCGGCGGCCAGGGTGCGTCTCCGAGTCCGGCAGCTTCATCTTTGCCGGCAAGGTCGAGCAACTGCTCCAGGGATCCGGGTGCGGAATTCATGTCCGCATGGGGATCGCCGATTTTGGCGAAGCGCTCCGGCATGGTGAAGATCGTGAAGTCGGCCGGGTCGCACGCAGGTACCTCGTTCCAATGCAACGGGGCCGACACGCGTGCGTCCGGCAGCGGGCGCACGGAGTATGCGGAACATGTCGTCCGATCCTTGGCATTCTGGTTGTAATCGAGGAACACGCCGTGGCGCTCTTCCTTCCACCACTTCGATGTAGCCAGATTGGGCGCGCGGCGCTCCACGGCGCGGGAGAACGCAACTGCGGCGCGGCGTACCTCTTGAAACGTCCAGCGCGGCTGGATGCGAATGTTCACGTGCATGCCGCGAGATCCGCTGGTCTTGGGCCAGCCGCGAAGGCCGAGTTCTTCGAGCAGCGCCTGCACCTCAAGAGCCACCCGGCGGACGTCGTCCCAGCCAATCCCGGGAACAGGGTCGAGGTCGATTCTCAGTTCGTCCGGATGATCGAGATCCCCAGAGCGGACCGGGTGCGGGTGCAATTCGATGCAGCCAAGATTCACAATCCAGGCGAGCCCGGCGGCGTCATCGACCACGACCTCTTCGGCTGTGCGACCGGACGGGAACGACAAGGTCACTGTTCGCAGCCACGCCGGCCGCTGATCCGGTGCCCGCTTCTGAAAAAATGCCTCTCCCTCGGCGCCGTTCACGAATCTTTTGAGGACGATCGGGCGATCGTGAATGCCCGCCAAGGCTCCGGGCGCAACGGACAGATAATAACGGACGAGATCAAGTTTCGAGACTTTGACCTGCGAAGAGAAGTAGAGCTTGTCGGGATGCGTGATTTGAACTTCGCGTCCCTCAAGCGACAGCACTTCTTTGGAAGCTTCCTTCCCCACTACAAAAGGCTAACACGCACGGGGTTCAGTGATTCTTGACTGCGCACAGTCTAATCCCCTGAAGCTTCTGCGATCTCCGGCTCCCCATAGGCGGGTTCTGGCGCCGCAGGCCTTGGGCGCTTCTTGCGGCCGAAGACGGCCTCCTTCACCAGGACGAAAATCGTCTTGCGGTTTTGGGCAATGACTTTCAGCCACGCCAACTTGCCCAACATGGGGAAATAGATGCCGCGGAAGCAGAGCCGCGCAAGAAAGATGTTGACGCGATATCCGAGAGGCTGGTCATCGAGCGATTGGACAGCCAACGCGAGAGCGTCGGGACTGTAGCAGTGTGCCCAACCGTACTTCACTTCTTCGTGGGCTTCTTCAATGGTCATCTTCAGAGGAGTGTGCGCCATGGCGAACGGAATGAACTCCTGCCAGTGTTTCGGGCGCGTCAGCCGATCCGAGGTCTGCAATCGTTTGTAGAGCGGAGTTCCAGGCAACGGAGTGAGCAGGCCAAAAATGGGCAGGCCCGGAGGCCAGGTGCGGACTTGTTCAAGGGTGCGTTCCGCTACTCCGGTGGTGTCATTGTCCATGCCAAAAATAAATGACGTGATGGCGTAGACGTTGCGCTTAGCCAGCCGTTCCAGCACCGCAGCGTACTCTCCGGGCTTGTTGAATCCCTTGTTCATATCTTTGAGATTGGCTGGGTCAACTGACTCCATGCCGATGAAAATCCACTTGCCGCCTGACGCGGCGATCAGATCGATCAGTTCTTCGTCGCGCAACAGGTTCGCGCTGATCTGCGCCACCCAATGCACCTGGGCTCCGGCTGCAATGATGTCGCGCAGTAGCGACTTGGTGCGCTTCACGTTGATGGCGAAGTTGTCGTCGATGAAGAAGACCGCCATCTGCCCCTTCTCAGTGCGCGCGCGGGCTTTCAATGCCAGTAATTCATTCACCACGCTCTCGTTGGTGCGGAAGCGGATGGAGTCCCCGAAAAATCCGGTCACCGTGCAGAACTCGCAGCCATAAGGGCAGCCTCGTCCTGATTCGACCGGGACGATGCGAAAGGTTCCCCAGCCCTCCCCGATTTTCTGAAGCATGCCGCGGGCTGCGCCCGGTATCAGATTGAATTGATCGAGATCGATCGACTGCCAGGGGATCGCGGGATAGTCCTGGAGCGACGGCTTGCGTTCCTGGCCGAAGACATCGACCGGAGCATAGACCTCTTTGAGCTTGCCTTCCGCCGCGTCGTTCACGATGTGCGGCCAAGTCTCGTCGGCCTCTCCCAGAGCCACAGCGTCGGCGTGGCGGGGGCCACCATCGCGCCCGAGCGCCTCGTCGGCCATCTCGGTGACGTGGGGCCCGCCCATCACGACGGGGACTCCGGTGGCGCGTATCGCATCGGCCATGCGGTAGGCCTTGGCAATCATTCGAGTCATCGCGCCAATGCCGACGAGCCCTATCTTCTGGACGCGGACATACTCTGCGATCTGGGCTTCATCCATGGGCTGAGCATTGCCATCGATCAGCAATACTTCATGGCCCGCTGGCGTCAGTGCCTGAAGAAGAAACATCCATAGGTGTGGCATGAAATTGCGCGTGACCCCGTTGTCGGGGTTGTAGAGGAGGATCTTCATAAGTTTTTTGGGGAGCGGGTACTTCCTTCGCGGGTCGAACTTCGCGGGAGGTGTAGCAGCCGGCAATCTGAGCTAGCTACGCTTTGGATGCGCCTGATACCGAGGGTCCCTAATCAGCATTGATTGTACTCTATCGTACAAATGTGAGTGCCTTCGAGGGCAAAAGGTTGGCTATGATTCTCGCAATTGATTCGATTCTTGGTTTTTGAGGAATTAACCAGCGGCGCCGCCTCGCAAGCCGGAGGCACCGTCTTCGCGTTGTTCCCTTGGTAACCCTTCAGTACACTCCCTTTCGGTAACCCTTGGTAACCATGCCTTCTATGACTTCCAGACGTACAATTGGCCTTGTCCGGTCGGGCATCTGCCGATATGGAAGATGACCTTCCGCGACCTGTACCCGGGGACAGCCCCCAGCGTTCAGCGGGTTCGTTCGCGACTTAGTTTTTAGAACACCAGGGTCTGGAGTTCGACGCTCTTATGGCATTGTTCGGCTTCAATAAGCAGAAGGTTCTGGCCAATGCGGAGAGGTATGTCCAGCAGGGCAAGCTACAAAATGCCATCTCCGAATACGAAAAAGTCCTGAAGAACGACTCTAAAGACCTGACGGTTAACAACACCGTCGGCGACCTCTACTCGCGCATCGGCGAGAGCGACAAGGCCACAGAGTGCTTTAAGAGTGTGGGCGATGCCTATGCCAGCCAGGGTTTCACGGTCAAGGCCATCGCGATGTACAAGAAGATCTGCAAGCTCAAACCATCGCTGGAGAGCTTGCTGAAGCTGGCCGAACTCTACACCCAGCAAGGCCTGTTCAACGATGCCCGCGCGCAGTACCTGCAGGTCGCAGAAGAATTCCTGAAAGCCGGCGAACTCGAGAACGCCGTCCGCATCTTCCAGAAGATTCTGGAAATGGATCCGGAAAACAGCCAGATGCGCGTGAAGCTTGCGGAAGTCTATGTGCGTCTCGGCAAGAAGACCGATGCCTGGCAGATTTTTTCCGCTGCCGCCGAGAGCATGCGCTCGAAGGGATCGCTGAGCGGCGCTGAGGAAATCCTGCAGCGCATGCTGACGCTCGATCCGGGCAATACCTATGCGCTGCTGATGCAGGGCAAGAACATGCTCGAGTCCGGAGACGGCGCCGGGGCCGTTGCCGCCCTGCATAAGATTTCTGACATCGATTCGAATCCTGAGGGACTGCGCGACCTGCTCAAGGCTTATCTCCTGACCGGCCAACTGTCGGAGGCCGGGACGGTCGCCAACAAGCTGCTCACGGTGCACAACGATCTCCCGGCGATTGCCAGCTTTGCCGAAGCGCTCATGCAGGCCGGGCAATACGAGAACGCTCTGCAGGTATACGATCAGCATGCCGAGCGCCTGCTGGCGGAAAACTCCGACAAGGTACTGCAGAGCCTGCACACCATCATCGGCCACGTTCGCGACAATCCCGATTCCCTGCAGAAGCTCCTCGATCTTTTCAATAAAGCTGGAGAGAACACGCACGTCAGTGAGGTCATCGAACTGCTGGCCCATGCCAGCGTTCAATCCGGAGAGCTCACCCGCGCCCGCGATCTGTATCAGAAGCTGGCCCAGGTCGAACCGCAGAACCCCCTGCACATGCAGAATTACCAGCAGGTGGTCAGCCAGCTCGGCGGGACTTCCGGCAGCAAGCTCATCACTCCGGAAGAGGCCGTCGTCCTCATCGACGATCTGGAGGCGACCGCGCCTTCGATTCACCAGCATTATTCCGACGAAGTCGCTCTCGCCGTCCGTTCGGCGCTTACTGATGCGGAGCTCTTCATCTCGTACAACATGCCCGCCAAGGCTATGGGCCCGCTGCTCACCGTCTTGCCGCTGGCTCCGAACGACCTGCGGCTGAACCAGCGGCTGGCCGCGTTACACACCCGCGCGGGACGTTTTGCCGAAGCTGCGCTTTGCTGCCGTACGCTGCAGAATGTTTACTCCGAGGCCGAGCATCCGGATGAAGCCACCCGCTATAGCGAACTGGCGGAACGCTATGAAGAGCGTACTTCGGCTCCGGCTCCACGCGATTCTGCCGAAGAAGCTCCGATTTTCCTCGATGCCACCGCATCTCAGACTTCGGAAGCAGAACCGGAAGTGGCGGAGTTCGCCATAGAAGAAGCTCCGGCCGAAGTCACGATTGACGAGCCTGAGGCGGCCGCGCCTGAGGCAGTGCAGGAACCGGAGGAAGCCGCCGTCGAGCCCGCGTCGCCGTGGCCTACTGCGTCGCCCGCGGTGGAAACGAGCGCGGAACCCGAATTTGCGGTGGTGGATGAATCCGCGCTGGCGGCGCCCGCTGAGGCTGCAGCAGCCGAGGAAATCGATCTATCGTCCGAGTGGGACGACGCTATCACCATAGAGGCCGACGATGCGCCTTCGGCAGCAGTCGAAGAACCTGTTGAGGTTGCGGAGATCGCTCCGAAAACTGCCGAGGTTTCCGATGCTTGCGTGGATGAGACCGTCGAAGAGATTCGCTTCTACGTCGGCCATAGCATGCCCGAGCAGGCTTTAGCGGCTCTGGCGAAACTGCAAACCCTGACGCGCGATAAGGCGAAGATCGACGAACTCCGCGCTGAAATCGATGCTGCCATGCAGCCGGAGGAAGCCGCAGTTGAGGCTGAGCCGGTCATGGAAGAGCTCACCGCCGAGGATGTTCCCTCGATCGAGGTGGTGGCTGAAGAAGCTCCTGTTGCAGTTGAACCAGAGCCAGAGCCCGAGCCCGAACCGGTGGTGGAAGAGATTCCGGTTGTGGCGCAAGCGCCCGTCCAAGCCAAGCCCCGGCGCCAGCCCGTTCCCGAGCCGGCGCCGGTGGTTCATGAACCCGAACCAGAAGCGCAGCCAGCCGTTCTGCAGGAATTCGTAAGCGATCTGGAATCGTCGCTCGGTGACACGTTCCTGCCTGGCGCGGTTCCCCATGAGCCTGCCGCTGCTCCTGTTGCCCACGCTCAAGCGGGCCCCGCTACAGGCCAGCCTGCACCGGTATTGGGAGAATTTGTTGCGGACATCGAAGCCTCACTGGGCGACGATTTCCTGAAGGCAGCTCCGGTCCCTGAACGTCAACCGCCCGCTCCAGTCGCCGTGGCAAAGCCTATACCGGCCCCGGTGGCCCCGGTTGAGACCAAGAGGGTCAGTCCGCTGGCCGCGAGCGCCGCTGCATCGGCCTCTCCGGCCGCGCCCGTTGCTGTGCACGCAATGCAGGCTGCCACAGTTTCTGCTCCTCCGGTAGCTTCCACAAGAACCGTAGCGCCGGTCTCTCCGAGTGCGCCCGTACTGACGCCAACACCTCCCGCTGTTGCGGCCAAGGCTTCTCCGTTCGGTGACGACGCTGGAATTGATCTGGCAGACATGTTCGGCGAGCTGAAGAAAGATCTTGAAGCCGATGTTGCCAATGCCGACGAGGATCCTGAGACGCACTACAACCTCGGTATCGCGTTCCGCGAAATGGGACTGCTCGACGAGGCCATCGGAGAGCTTCAGAAAGCCGTTCAGTCGTTCGATCACGGGCATCCCTTCCCGCAGATCATGCAGACTTACACCTGGCTGGCGCAGTGCTTCCTCGAAAAAGGCGTTCCTGAGGCCGCTGTCCGCTGGTACGACAAGGCTTTGAAAATGCCGACCATCGATGGCGAGACGCGGGTCGCTCTCCATTACGAACTGGCTGCGGCTTATGAGACTGCCGGAGACAAGACTTCCGCTCTCAAACATTTCATGGACGTCTACGGCAGCAACATCGATTACCGCGACGTCGCCGAGCGCATTAGGGCCCTGAAGTCGTAGAATAGCCGGATGGCTTTGACGTCTTTTCTCCTCGGGATCCAGCGCGCCCCCATTCTTTTCACCGGAGCGCGCGCTGAATGAGTGATCCCATGTTCTCCGGCGCGCCCGGCAAGGCGCCTGAGTCCCAGCGACCAACCGACGCCCCGAGCATTCTCCTCGAACCGTCCGAGAATCGGCCTCGGCTGGTCCAGCTTTGGATGCACCGGATTTCCGTCTTTTTATTTGTTTTGATCAGCGCGGTGGCGGGTGTACTGCTTATCATCCTGCCCTGGACACCCGAGTGGACCGACAACTATCTGCTGCTGTCGTTTCCGGCTATTCGTAGCCTGGTGTCCAATGGCTTCTTTCGTGGTTTTTGCAGCGGCCTGGGCCTGCTGGACATCTGGATCGGTTTCTGGGAGGCGCTTCACTACCATGAACATCAGTAGGGTGAGGGCGAAACAAGGGGTCAGGGGTCAGAGATCAGGGGGCAGTGATCCAGAAATGCCGGTTCTTTATCACTGCCCACTGAACCCTGATCGCTGAAGACCGAAAACCGCGGTACAAATCGCAACAAAACCTGGGCCCCGATCTTAATTTCGAGTAAGCAATGACCGACTTTCTCAAATCCGCACCTCTCGCCTACGAAAACGAAGCCTTCTTCCGCAGCCCTGACGGCCGCATCCTGCGCATGCTGGCAGAATACCAGGAACCCCTGGCCCGCTTTCGCCGTGAGCAGATCCAGGACACCGTCGTCTTCTTCGGCTCCGCCCGTTTTCAAGGGCGGAAAATTGCCGCGGAAACCTTGGCCGCAGTCGGCGAGAAGAACACTTCTCCGAAGCAACTTGAACAGGATCTGAAGCGCGCGCAGGCGAACGTCGATATGGCTCGCTACTACGAAGACGCGCGCAAGCTCGCCTACATGCTGACGAAATGGTCGATCACCATCCCGGCCCGCCGTCATCGTTTTGTGGTCACCACCGGTGGAGGCCCCGGCATCATGGAAGCTGCCAACCTTGGCGCCCACGAGGCCGGAGGCAAGAGCATCGGTCTGAACATACAACTCCCGTTTGAGCAGCACCCCAACCAGTTCATCACGCCCTCGCTCAACTTCCAGTTCCACTATTTCTTCATGCGGAAGTTCTGGTTCGCTTATTTGGCTAAGGGACTGGTGATTTTCCCCGGCGGGTTCGGCACCATGGACGAACTCTTCGAGATCCTGACGCTCGCGCAAACCGAGAAATTGGCGAAGAAGATTCTGGTGATCATCTACGGCAGTGAATACTGGAACAAGATCATCAACTTCCAGGCCTTCGTCGACGCCGGCACGGTTTCACCGCAGGATCTTGATCTGTTCAAAATCGCCGATAATCCTGAAGAAGCCTTCGAGTTCCTTCGTGG
Source organism: Candidatus Sulfotelmatobacter sp. (assembly GCA_035568275.1). Lineage (GTDB taxonomy): Bacteria > Acidobacteriota > Terriglobia > Terriglobales > Acidobacteriaceae > Sulfotelmatobacter. The sequence continues at coordinate 54,151 of DATMOO010000135.1, read as the reverse complement.
CGGCCTGACCAGCTACCACCTGGGAGACACTCCAAAGAAGAAAGGCGAGGTCTTGCCCGAGATCGCGAAGACCAGGCCGTAGTCTTCCTTCGTGTGTCCCTTAGTGGCCTTTGTGGTTCATTGGTGTTGACCGGCGCCAAGGGCAACTGGTGACTACACTGAGTTCCGATGGCTGAAGGCTGCCTTCTCTACTACATCACCGAGCGCACTGCCTTCGCTGCAGTCGAACCCACCCGCCGTCGCCGTCTCCTCGACAAAATCGCAGAAGCTGCCCGCTCCGGAGTCGACTACATCCAGCTAAGGGAGAAAGACCTTCCGACACGCGAACTGGAAATGTTGGCGCGGGAAGCGGTCGATATCCTCAGGCAACTGAGAACCGGGAACCGAGAACTGAGAACTGCCTTGCTCATTAACTCGCGCACCGATGTCGCGCTCGCCGCCGGAGCCGACGGTGTCCATCTTCGCTCCGACGACATCACGCCGCGGGAAGTTAGAGCGATATGGAAAAAGTGTGGCGCGGGCGCTTCCGCCCGCGAACTCTCGCCACGCGAACCGCCGATCGGAGTCTCCTGTCACTCGTCAGAAGAAGTGAAGCAAGCCGAGGCCGACGGGGCCACCTTCGCGGTATTCGCCCCAGTATTCGGAAAGAAAGATGTGCCCAAAGCGCACCCGGCAGGACTGGCTCAACTCCGCGAAGCTTGCAAGGTGCAGATTCCGGTCCTGGCCCTGGGCGGGATTACTCTGGAAAATGCGAAATCATGCCTGGAAGCAGGAGCCGCCGGAATCGCCGCGATCCGTATGTTTCAAGGGCACGACATCAAAGACGTGGTGGGCAATCTGGGTCAAAAATCCTGAGGGTGCCCTACCCTTGTCTTCGCGCTTTTTGCGAAGACAGGGTGGGGATTTTGACTCCTATTCGTTCTCTTCGCGGCAACCCAGCTACCCCGTCCACTTTGCCCCAGTTTCCAAAACCTGCATCACCTTCGCGAGCCGCCGCTTCCGAGTCTCCTCCTGCTTCGCGCCAGGGATTGAACTCGCCATCTCTTTCTTGTGCGTAAACGCCAGCGAGTCCCACCGTTCCCGCGCCTTCTTGCTCTTCTTCAATTCCTTTTCCAATTCAGGAGGCGCCTTCACGATCCGCTCTTCCACATCGCGCTCCATCACCACATCCACAATTTCGCCCGGCCGAACGCCCGCACCTTCGCACAATGCCTTGTTCACAGGCATCATGTGGCAGCCTCCCATGGGCATCAGCGACGACCGAAACGGATATCCGTTGATCGTCCCTGTCACCGGCACGCGTCCCCTCGTTTGGAACGTCTCTGGCACATCAATCGGCGGAGTGATCGCCGAAACCACTCCCGCTTCTTCCCCTCGAGCCTTTACCCGAAAACGCAGCTTCTTCTGAGCCATCGAGAACCTCCTCGCCAGCGCTGGTAAACTTTATCTTTGAACTCCACATCCGGCAACCGCATGACGATTTCTGCGCAATCTTCGCCCACATCCGGGACGATCGAGACGTCCCCAAGGGAACCGGCACTTGTCCACATCCCGGGATCCTGGTTCCTGATGGGCTCCGAGAAGGGTCAGGATTGCGAGCGCCCCATCCATCGTGTGTGGGTCGACTGTTTTTTCCTCGCGGCAACCCAGGTAACAAACGAACAGTACGACCGATTCCTGATCTCGAGCGGAAGCACTCCCCCGCCCTTCTGGCGCGAGCCCAACTTCAACCATCCGCAACAGCCAATGGCAGGAGTTTCGTGGCACGAAGCTGGGCGTTATTGCGAATGGCTGAGCCTGCACACCGGCCGCCGATTCCGGCTTCCCACGGAGGCGGAATGGGAGTGCGCTGCCCGCGGTGGCCTCGAGCAGAAGCAATTTCCGTGGGGCGACGATCCCCCGCAATCGCTGCCGAACTACGCCACGCGATGGCAGAGCGGACCCGAACCCGTCGCGCAGTATGCGCCAAATGCCTTCGGACTTTACGACATCGGGGACAACGTCCACGAATGGTGCAGCGACTGGTACGACCCGAATTACTATACGATCTCGCCGGAGCGCAACCCTCAGGGCCCGGACCAAAGCCCGCTGAAGCCGCCGCGCAAGGCTTCCCGTGGAGGTTCGTGGCGCCACCACATCAAAGTCGCCCGCTGTTCTGCACGTTCCAGCATCCCGCCGGAATTCCAGTACGCCGATTACGGTTTCCGGGTTGCGTGCGATGTGCCGTGAATCGACTGAGCCAATCAGGAATCAGTGATTCGCCGTAGCGCGAGGACGCATACCAATCACGTTCGGTACGGGCCATGCCATCTCGTTCTGGTCGTTCTCTTTGAACGATGTTTCGTAGCTGCCAAACATCTCTAATTCTGTTTCGCCCGCGTGCACGTAGAGCTGAGCCTCCGCTCCTCCCTCCATATGCTGCGCCGCAACGACTCCAATTCCAGCCGCCAACAGTTCCTGGTTCAAATCGTGCATCGAGAATGGGGAACGCGAGTAAATAAAAAGCGCACGCCCTTCAGTATCTTCTCCCACTGCCGCCTCGCTCCACTCCCTGGTCTGTTTTCCCCATTGATTGACGCCGGGACGTTTGATGAGCCTCAAGTTCTGCACCGCCGAGCCATAGTCCGCAAGGATTGCCGGCAAACTGCTCTGCGGAGCATCGAGATCGAAAATCCGAAATCTGGGTACGTTCCGTCCATCATGCGGATCGAATGCCATGATCGACTGGTAGTTGTTCGCCCGGCTGTTGACGATGTGATCGCGGCTGCGGAGATAACCCAGATGCGTCTTGTTATCCGATGCGAACATTCCCGCATTAATGACCGCAGCGAATTTCTGCTTCTTGCTCCATTCACGGGCTGTGTGCCCCGCGCTCTCGCCGGTTTGAAGAATTCCGATGGCCTCAAGTTCCCATTGGTTGGGATCGACGCGCAACACGGTAATCTTCGAATCCCCGAACGCGCTCTGTTTGCGTGTATGGACGCGCATGATTTCCATTCCAGGAGCGAGAGTCTGCCACCCTGACGCTGTCTCGGCCGGAAGTCCTCGTTGCACGCAGAAGAGGAGAAAGAGTCCAGCGATGCACAGGTGTCGGGCGAGCGCCCATTCCATATAATTTGTCCTTTCCAAGGGGCTAGCTCACAGGCTACTTCAAAAAGCCGGCGCGACCACAGAAACGGAGACTATGTTCCACAAAGACCTGCTCCAGCACAAGCGCATCCTCATCACTGGTGGCGGCACCGGCCTCGGCAAAGGCATGGCTACCCGCTTCCTTGAACTCGGCGCCACGGTCTACATTTGCGGCCGTCGCGAAGAAGTGTTAACGGCTACTGCCGACGAACTGAAGACCAATGGCCCGATCCACGCGATCGCCTGCGATGTCCGCAGCCTCGAAGCGGTCGAGCAGATGATTGAATCGATCTGGAAGGAAGGTGCGCTCGACATCCTCGTCAATAACGCCGCCGGAAATTTCATCGCCCGGACCGAAGAACTTTCGCCACGCGCCTGGGAGTCTGTGATCAACATCGTGCTCTTGGGAACATTGCACTGCACGATGGCCTGCGGACGCCGCTGGCTGGCAGCCAAACACCCTGGCACGGTGCTCAGCATCTCGGCTACCTACGCGCCCGTGGGTTCTGCTTATGTCGTTCCTTCTGCCGTGTCCAAAGCCGGGGTCGAAGCCTTGATGCGCAGTCTCGCCGTCGAATGGGGCAATCGCAGTATCCGTATGAACGCTATTGCTCCCGGCCCGATCCCAACGCAAGGAGCCTTCTCGCGCTTGCTGCCGCATTCTGGACTCGAAGCCGTCGCTCTAGAGCGCAATCCTCTGCATCGCTTCGGCACCATCGAAGAGTTGGCCAATCTGGCGGCGTTTCTGGTCAGCGATGGTTCTGGCTACATTAATGGCGAAGTCATACGGATGGACGGCGGCGAATTCCTGCAAGGCGCGGGAGAATTCAGTGCTCTGGGAAGGGTTTTGACTGGTAAGGATTGGGAGTCGCTAAGAGCGCGCAAGCGAACTTGAGAACGCATCAGGAACGCGAAACGCAGTCGATGACTAATCACTATCCTTCTTCGGCATGACGATCCCCTTGAGCAGCATGTTGACCAGGCTCAGCACGATCGCACCCAAAAACGCCGCCAAAAATCCATGCACCTGGAATCCGGGTGACAGCAGTGCCGACGCCAGTTCCAGCATCAGCGCATTGATTACCAGCCAGAACAATCCCAGCGTGACCAGCGTCAGGGGAAACGTGATCACCTTAAGAACCAGTCCGATGGTGGCATTGATGAAGCCAATGACCAGAGCCGCGATCAGAGCGCTCTTCCATCCACTGACATAGACTCCTCTGACGATCTGCGCCACAACCCAAACCGCCACCGCGCTCAAAATCCAGTTCAAAAGTAGACGCATAGCTTTGCACTCACAATCAAACTATAGGCGCGAGATCACAGTTTTGTCATTTCCATATCGGAGGGTGGGATTTTGACTTATCGTCCGCACCCATCTGTCCCCAGGTCACAACAAAATTAACAACTTCGTGCACAGTTTGCGGCGGCGCATACGGTACACTACGCAATTCGATTGCAAGGAGGAAAATGCATGGCAGACCCCGCACTCAGCGGATCAGAATTCAAGAAACAACTGCGCGCCGGACAGCCCAAGATGGGCCTGTTTCTGAACGCGCATAGTCCGACCGTCGCCGAGCAACTGGCGCACTCCGGATACGACTGGCTGCTGGTCGACACGCAGCACGGCCCCATGGGTTACGAGCGTCTCTCGGCGATGCTCAGCGGAATCGCCAACGGCGGCGCCAAGAGCCTGGTCCGCGTTGGCGGATACGACGACCGCCCCGGTATCCAGCAGGCCCTCGACATGGGCGCCGACGGAGTCCTCGTGCCCTACATCAATACCGCCGATGAGGCGCGGCAGGCCGTGAGCTGCACGAAGTATCCGACCGTCGGCACGCGCTCCGTCTACTTTCCGCAACGCAGCATGAACCGCGCTGGACTCCTCGGCTATGCCGGCAACTGGAACAACGAGAGCATCGTCGCACTGCAAGTCGAAACGGCCTCGTGCATCGAGAACATCGCCGAGATCGCAGCCGTCCCCGGCGTTGACATCCTCTTCCTCGGCCAGAACGATCTCTGCATGTCGATGGGCCTGTACAACAAATACGAGTTTCCGCACATGTACACGTCGCCGGAGCTTGATGCCGCGACGAAGAAGCTGGTCGAGCACGCGCGAAAGAACAACGTCATCCTCGGCCTGTTCCTGTTCGGCACGAGCCGCGTCGGCGAATTCCTCGAGAAAGGATTCACCTTCATCAGCATCGGCAACGATCTGCACCACGTCTTAACGCAGGCCGGCGCCTACGTGGGAGACATGGAGCAGATCGCCCAGGAAAAAGGCAAGTCCTGGAAGCGCCGCTCCACCGCCCTCTTCTAGAACGAGTTCGAAGGTAAAGGGAACTCTAGGGTGCCCTACCCTTGTCGCGAATTTTGCGACAGGGTGGGGATTTTGACATCCTCGGTGTTCCTCAGTGACCTCTGTGGTGAGTTCACCCTTTTCAAGTAAAATCAAACCTCCGCCATGCACGTTCTTACTGAAATCGAAACCCGCGTCCTGGGCTCATTGATCGAAAAGGACATCACCACGCCCGATTACTATCCGCTGTCGCTCAATGCTCTGGTCAACGCTTGCAACCAGAAGAACAACCGCGACCCGGTGATGACCCTGAACGAAAGCGCTGTCCGCGATGCGCTAATGACCCTGCAGGAGAAGCGCATGGCCGGCCCCGCCGGCGGCGCCGACAGCCGTGTCACGAAATACGAGCACCGCCTGCAGGAGGTCTTCAACTTCGACCGCCGCGAAATCGCCATCGTGTGCGTGCTGCTGCTCCGCGGGCCACAAACTCCGGGCGAGCTCCGCGGCCGCACCGAGCGCATGTACCACTTCGACGTGCTCGAAGACGTCGTCTCGACGCTCGACCGGCTGGCGCAACGTGAGGCTCCGCTGGTGTGCATACTCGCCCGACAGCCAGGCACGAAGGAATATCGTTATATGCATCTGTTCTCGGGGGAGCCGCTGGAGCCCACGGTTTCGCGCGCGGCCATGGAGCGAGAGTCATCCGCTTCCGCGACAACCGAGGCATCTCCCTACGCAGCTCCGCCGCCCGCACAGCGACTCGCTGTTCTGGAAGAAGAAGTTTCCCGCCTGCGCGCCGATCTGACGGAGGTCCAGCAGCAACTGGCAACTTTCCGCAAGCAGTTTGAATGAGCACACCGATCGTCATTGAGGACTACGACCCGCATTGGCAAGAACAGTTCGAGGTGCTGCGGGCGCAAATTGCCGCGGTACTCCGCCCGCTGGCTGCTGCGATCGAGCACGTCGGAAGCACCGCAGTCCCCGGTATCGCGGCCAAGCCGATCATCGACGTAGACGTCCTGTTGCGCTCCGCAGCCGATCTTCCGGAAGCCATCACTCGTCTAGCGACCCTTGGATATCAGCATCGAGGCGACCTCGAGGTCCCCGGGCGCGAGGCGTTTCGACCGCCCCCCAATGATGTGGCGCATCACCTTTATGTCTGCGTGCCCGAATGTCTCGAATACGCTCGCCACATCACGTTCCGAAACCACCTTCGTATGCACCCCGAAGATGCCCGCGCGTACGAACGTCTAAAGCGTGCCCTGGCGGTGGAGTTCCGCAACGACCGCGAGGCTTACAACCAGGCGAAGACCGAATTCGTGGAAAAGGTCCTGCGGCGCGTAGCAACAATGGAACATTCCGTGCCGGCTGGACGTATCATTCCCTAGAGGAGGTCTCGCATGTTCACGTTCCTGCTTTGGTGCATCCTGTTCATTTTGTGCTGGCCTCTGGCCCTGTTGGCCCTGGTCGCCTACCCGTTCATTTGGCTGCTCTTGCTGCCGTTCCGCATCATCGGAGTTGCGGTCCACGGCGTGCTGGAAGTGGTCTTCCTCGCGATCACGCTCCCCTTCCGCTTGCTAGCCGCCCCGTTCCGGATCTGAGCGTATGGACTAGCAGACTGTGGCCCTTTAAGGTCCGCGTAAGGCCCCTGAAATAAGAATGGGCTTTAGCCCCCGTGGTCGTTCCACTTCCCTAACTCCGCCCTCCTGTTGTAGCCTCAAAGAACGCCACCTCTTCAGGAGGACCCATGCGTCGTCGCGAATTCCTCATCCGTTCCGCCACCGCCGCTGGAGCGGTTTGGCTTTCATCGAAATCCATCTTCAAAGCCATCGCCGACCAGGCTCTTCCGCAGAAATTCTCCGCCTCCGACACGGTGACGCTCGGCGGCACCGGCATCAAGACCAGCCGCCTAGCCATGGGCACCGGCACGGTGGGCTCCGGACATCACTCGCACCAGACCGCGCTCGGAGTGAAGGGCCTCTCGGACCTTCTTTTGAACGGATACGAGCACGGCTTGCGCTTCTTCGACGCCGCCGACTCTTATGGAAGCCATCCACACGTTGCCGAGGCCCTTAAGCACGTGCAGCGCGACAAAGTCACGGTCCTCACCAAGTCTTGGGCACGCGACGCCGACGGCATGCGCGCGGATCTCGACCGTTTCCGCAAAGAACTCGGAACCGACTATCTCGACGTCTGCCTGATGCATTGCGTCACGGAAGCCGACTGGACCGACCGCTACCACGGCGCCACGGACGTTCTCTCGGAAGCCAAGCAAAAGGGCATCATCCGCGCCCACGGTTGCTCCTGCCATACCATCCAGGCGCTGCGTGCCGCCGCGAAGTCTCCTTGGGTGGAAATCGATTTTGCCCGCATCAACCCTGTCGGCGCAGAAATGGACGCCGACCCCGCCACGGTTGTCAGCGTATTGAAGGAGATGAAGTCAGCCGGAAAGGCAGTCGTAGGAATGAAGATTCTAGGCCAAGGCGCACTGCGCAACCGGCAAGACGAGGGCATCAAGTACGCACTATCGCTGGGTCTGCTCGACGCCTTCACCATCGGCGCCGAAAGCAAGCAGGAGCAGGAAGACCTGATCCGCCGCATCGCCGCCGCGTAATTCAGGAAGGTATCGAGCTAAGCGGGTGCCCCATCCTTGTCGCGCATTTTGCGAGAGGGTGGGGATTTTGACTTTAAGATGTGGGGACAGCCGCCATCGGCTGTCCAGCCGCGAAGCCGCGGAAGACAATTTCCCCGCTACCGAGTCCCGCGGAACTCTCGAATCACCTGGATCGTTCCCTCAATGTTCCGGTTCAACTCCTCCATATCTCCCGCCGGGATCCAGTATTCCCTATGCCTTGAATTCCCGACAACCTGTACGTTGTATAGACTCAAGAAATCCGTTCTTACATCGAACCTCAATACATATCCCTCATAACCGGATGCTACATCCTTAGTGTTCCAGTCACGGGCAATCTGAACGGCATATTCCGCATTGAGTACCGGATAAAAGAATGGCTGCGAAGCCAAGCGAGGAGGGAAAGAACGGAATCCGCTGGCACGAATCAGTTCTAATTCTTTCTGGCCAACTGGGCGATACAAAGTCGTGACAGCGTCTGACATCCCCGACCTAACTCTCCATCACCTTCAACCCCGGACTCACAATCAGCCGCGCCTCAGTGGCCTTCTGCACATCCTCAGAGGTCAACCCTGGCGCAATCTCCTCCAGTATGAGCCCATCCTTGGTCACGCGAATGTAAGCCATCTCCGTGGCGATGGTATCGACCACGCGCACGCCGGTCAGTGGCAATGTGCACTTCTTCAAAATCTTCGGAGCCCCTTCCCGGGTCGTATGCTCCATCGCCACCACCACTCGCCGCGCTCCCGCTACCAAATCCATCGCTCCGCCCATCCCCTTCACCATCTTCCCCGGGATCATCCAATTTGCAATGCTTCCGGTCTCATCGACTTCCATCGCGCCCAGCACGCTTAAATCAATATGCCCGCCGCGAATCATGGCAAACGAATCCGCGCTGGAAAAATAGGAAGTCCCGGGCATCTCGCTTACCGTCTCTTTCCCGGCGTTGATCAGATCCGGATCCTCCGTCCCCTCGATGGGATACGGCCCAATCCCCAACATCCCGTTCTCGGATTGGAGTGTGACCTCCACGCCCGCAGGCACGTGATTGGCGATTAAAGTCGGCATGCCGATGCCAAGGTTCACGTAGAAGCCATCACGCAGTTCGCGCGCGATCCGCTTCACAATGCGTTCACGCTTGTCGACGTCTTTTGCTGGCTTGTTCATAGTTGGTCGTTGGTCGCTGGTCGTTGGTCGTTTGCCCAACTCTCCCCACTGTCATCCTGAGCGAGGATTTTGCTTCGCAGATCAGCGAAGCAAAACCGCAGTCGAAGCATCCCTACCTGCAACTGAGGCGTGGCAGTACTAAGCGCTCGCCTTCCTCACAGTGCGTCGCTCAATCCTCCGCTCATACAACTCACCCTGAAAAACCCTCTTCACATGAATCGACGGCGTATGAATCGCATCTCCGTCCAACTCCCCAACATCCACCAGATGCACCACCTCGGCGATCGTGATCTTCGCCGCCGTCGCCATCATCGGATTGAAATTCCGTGCTGTCTTTCGATAGATCAAGTTGCCCGCGCGATCTCCCTTCCACGCCTTCACGAAAGCAAAATCGGCGGTCAGGCCTCGCTCCAGCACGTACAACCGGCCGTCAAACTCGCGGGTCTCTTTTCCCTCCGCCACGATCGTTCCCACACCTGTCGGAGTATAGAACGCGGGAATCCCTGCTCCTCCCGCGCGAATTCGCTCCGAAAAAGTACCTTGCGGAATCAGGTCCAGCTTGATTGTCCCCTTCAACACCATTTCTTCGAGCAGTCGATTCTCGCCCACATAAGTTCCGATGTGATGAACAATCTGTCCCGCCGCCAGCAGCAACCCATTGCCGACGCCGTCAACTCCCACGTTGTTGCTGATCGTCCGCAAATTCTTCGTGCCCTTGCGCACCAGTGCCCGTATCAGATTCTCCGGCATCCCGCACAAGCCGAAGCCTCCGATCATGATGGTGGCGCCGTCGAACACGTCGCGGACGGCCTCATCCGCATTGGCCACAACTTTGTTCATAGCGTGAGCATTCTATCTGAATTTGCGGGGCAGAGGCGCCGCGCCTCAACATCGAATGGCGAAAGTGATGACCAACCTTTGACATTCCAGAGACAGTTCGGCGCATCCTAATCCACGCCGTAGGCGTCCAATATCGCAAAGATAGGAGAAAGCACGCAAGAGATGTTGTTTGCTCTGATCCTTACCAAGCGGTGACAAACGCAGAGCACACGGAAGCGAACCTGCTCCCGTGCAATGCGGCAGCCCGGTTGCAAGCCCGGCGCAAACGATCAGACCATGTTTTCGATCGCCAAAGTCGATCAGCGACATGAACAACTCGTCCGCGAATTCGCGATGCGCATCGTGCTTCGCCGCTGGGCCGAGTTCGATGTCGTGTGGGAGGCCGCGAACCGACTCTGCGATTCGTATGGGATTGGAAAGCCGAAGATAGAGGACCAGCGAGGCAACGCGACAACACCTTAGCCTCCTATACTTTCTTCCCCGGAGCCTTCCTCAATTCATGCGCTTGCTCAAACTCCCTCGCCAACTCCCGCGTCGTCAGATTCTCCCGAATGTGCGCCAACCGCTGCTCCACTTTCCACAGTGCGTCCTGCAGATTCTTCTTGTTGCTGATGGCCACGTCCCGCCACATCGAATACGGGCTCGCCGAAATCCGCGTCATCTCTTGCAATGCGCGGCCACCCGCGGGAAGCACGGGAGCCTCTGCTCCAAACTCTTCGACCAGCGCAGCCGCCAGCGCCGTCGAGATCATCTGCGGTAGATGGCTGATCCAGGCGCACAGTCGGTCGTGTTCCTCGGCTGGCAGCATCGCGATTCGCGCCCCGATCGCATCGATCCATCCCACCAACTCGGCGAATAACCCTTCGTTCACATTCTGATCGGGCAGCGGTGAAAGAAACCACGCCGCATTCTTGAACAGATCCGCATCCGCATAATCGACGCCGCTCATTTCCTTCCCCGCCATCGGATGCCCCGCCAGAAACCGCTTCCCCGCATTCTTTCCAAACACCTTCACTGCTTGCTCAACGACAGCGACCTTTGTGCTGCCTACATCCGTCAGCAGGGCCTTGGCCGGAAGCACCGGCCCCACGCGCTCAATCAAATCGCAGATCGCCAGCACCGGAGTCGCGAGCACCACAACCTGGCTTCCCCGCACTGCATCTCCCGGATTCACTACCCCGTCATCGATTGCCCGGCGCATCCGGGCCCGTTCCAGCGTCCCCTCGCGATCGCACCCGACGATCCTCCCGGCGAACTTCTTTTTGCGCAAAGCAAGTGCCAGCGATCCGCCGATTAGCCCAGTCCCGATAATCGTGATTTGTCGAATCGCCATAAAGAAAATTGGGTAATTTGGTAATTTTGTAATTGGGTAATTTGTGAGAGCCAATACCCGTGGGATCGTCAATTACAAAATTACTAAATTACCCAATTGCAAAATTGTTAGATCTTTCGCCCCACTGCGGGCGCGATAATCCTCAACTCGTCCATCAACTTCGCGAACTGCTCCGGCGCCAGCGACTGTGCACCATCGGACCATGCCTTGTCTGGCGTGCAGTGGACTTCAATCAGCAGCGCGTCCGCGCCGGCAGCGACCGAAGCACGCGCCATCGGCGGCACTTTGTCGCGCCGACCTGTACCATGCGACGGATCGGCGGTCATGGGCAAATGCGACAGCTTATGAATGATCGGGATCGCGGAAATATCCATCGTGTTGCGCGTATACGTCTCGAACGTCCGAATCCCGCGCTCACATAGAATCACGTCGTAATTCCCGCCCGCCATGATGTACTCGGCCGACAGCAGCAATTCTTCCAATGTCGCTGCAATCCCGCGCTTTAGCAGCACCGGTTTACGCACCTTCCCCAATTCGCGCAGCAGATTGAAATTCTGCATGTTGCGCGCGCCGACCTGGAGAATGTCGACGTAGGGCAGCATCAGCGGAATCTGGGAAATCTCCATGACCTCACTAATAATGAGCAGCCCGAATTTTTCTCCCGCCTCCCGCAGCAACTTCAGCGCCTCTTCGCCATGTCCCTGAAACGAATATGGAGAACTCCGCGGCTTGAACGCCCCGCCCCGCAAGACTTTTGCCCCGGCCTTGGCGACGCCCTCAGCCGTAGAAAAGAGTTGTTCACGGGTTTCCACCGAACAAGGCCCTGCCATGACGAGAACTTCATTCCCGCCGACCCCTATGCCGTTCCGCAGTTGAACGATCGTCCCCTCAGGCCGAAAACTGCGCCCCGCCAGCTTGTACGGAGAACTTATGCGATGGACTTCCTGCACGCCAGGAAGCAATTCGAGATTGCGAATGTCGAAATCAATCCCCGAGCCGACGGCGCCCAGGACAGTCATGCGCGCGCCCGTCGACCGGTGCACCTCGAACCCCAATTTCACGAGGTGCTCGATGACCTGTTGTATCAGCGCCTCGTCGGCGCCTTCCTGCATGGCAACAATCATAGAAATCCTTTTAGCAATGAGCAGTGAGCGCTGAGCGATGAGCAAAGGGCACCTCCGGAAACCGGTTGCTCATAGCTCACAGCTCATTGCTCATCGCTCATCGCTTTCAATCATTCACTTCGGAATCCAACTCCGTCTCGGCCTCCGTCGCTTCAGGCGATCTCGTAATCTGCTCCTTCTGAATATTGCGCATCACGTCGATGATGCGCTCATAAATCCGTACCAGATCGCGCCCCGGCAGCGGCCCGTGATTCGCGCCTTGCACATTTTCGAAAACAATGCGTTCCCGGTCGGGCTCGTAGATCGGCAACGACGTTTCCCGCTTCAATTTCCCGATGGCAATCGCCGCCTTCGCGCGTTCGCTCAGCAGAGCGACCAGTTTGCGGTCCATCTCGTCAATTTTCTTTCGCCAGTCTTCGATATCCATGATCTCTCGGCCCATTACCGAGCCCGGGTGCCCCATCCTTGTCGCGGTATGTGCGACAGGGTGGGGACTTTGACTTCCTCTACGGCACAACGGCTCGCATCCCTCGCACTGGTAGCCTGCGAAAAAATGGAGCTGTTCCTGTTGCGTCGAAACTACGTCGCCTTCATCTCGAAACAGCAGACGGATGAAAGTCGTTTCACAAATTCTCCCACCGCCGCTGCCTCACGCCCCCGATTCCTCTCAATCGTCTCCACAATTGCGCTGCCCACAACGACTGCATCAGCAAATTCTCCGACTTCCGCAAACTGCTCAGGCGTGGAAATTCCAAATCCCAACGCGACCGGCAACTTCGTCACGCGGCGCAACCGCTTCACTAGCTTCCGCGCGTCCTCGGCCAACTGCTGCCGCTGCCCGGTAACGCCTGTTCGCGATACCGCATAAACGAATCCCTGTGAAGCCGCCGCGATCCGCCGCAGGCGCTCATCCGGACTCGTCGGCGCCGTCAGAAATATCGGCGACAGGTCATGCTCGCGCATGGCACGCAGATACTCGCCAGCCTCTTCCACGGGCAAGTCGGTGACCAACGCGCCATCCACGCCCGCTGCCCGCGCTACCTTGCAAAACTTCTCCATTCCCATCCGCAGAATCGGATTCAGATACGAAAACACAATCAACCCAGTCGACTGCGCCTGTTCCCGAATCTCCGAAGCCAAAGTCAGCACCTGCGCCAGCGAAGTGCCATGCTTCAACGCCCGCTCGCTCGCCCGCTGAATCACCGGCCCGTCCGCGACCGGATCGCTGAAGGGAACGCCGAGTTCGATCACATCTGCCCCAGCCTCGATGGTAGCGAGCACGATCTCCCGAGTCGTTGCGAGATCCGGATCTCCGCACGTCACGTACGCCACCAGCGCCGGCTTTTTGTAAAAGGTCAGAGGCATGCGAGTCGACTAATAACGCTCCCAAGCGATAGTCCAATGCTCATCCGGCCGCGACGACTTCAAGATCAGTTGCCCATCGGAAAAACGGTAGACGCGCGTCAGGTCCTTGCCAACCAGCGCCCGCACCAGCGATCCCTGAACGTGGTGCGTCACCGTATGCGCTTGCTCATCGACCTCGTAAGTGCCGTAGTACGCCTCGTAGCCACCTTGGTCGTACTTGACTGGATTATCCACGTCGCGAGGAGCGTCCGCGTTGGGCAGCATGATCTGCACCGACATGTGTCCATCACGCGTATAGACGATTGTGCCCTCATGGTCGACGATGTGCTTCATCTTTCCGTCGGTACCTTGCTCGTCTTCCCAAGCCCATCTCCAGGCCCCAATCAACTTGTCTTTTACCGAACCGCCATCCGACTTCTCAGCCGACTGCGGGCTAGAAACTCCGGTCAGCGTAAGTACGGTGACCGCTGCCAAGATCCAACCAAAAATTGTTCTCATGCCCCGCCCCCGCAATGCACCCGCGCCCAAGATTCCCTTCGTGTACCTTCGTGTCCTTCGTGGTTGCCGATCTTGCCTTTCAATCCAGATTGAGACTCTCCCGCAAAATGCCAACATCTTTATCGCCGCGCCCCGACACATTCACAATCACAATTTCCGATTTCTTCATCTTCGGTGCCCGCTTGATCACCTCGGCCACAGCGTGTGCGGATTCTAAAGCAGGAATAATCCCTTCAGTCCGCGCCAGCAACGTCGTGGCCTCGAGAGCCTCGGCGTCCGAAGCCGGCAAATATTCCGCCCGCCCGGCGTCGCGCAAAGCCGCATGCTCCGGGCCGATCGATGGATAGTCCAGCCCCGCTGACACCGAATGCGTCAAGGCAATCTGCCCGGCAGAATCCTGAAGCACGTAAGAATAGGTTCCCTGCAGCACTCCGGGAGATCCTCCGCGGAACCGGGCCGCATGATCTCCCAAAGCCTCGCCGCGCCCGCCAGCCTCCACGCCGATCAATCGCACCTTCTTGTCTTTAATAAAGTCATAGAAAATCCCAATCGAATTCGATCCGCCGCCCACACACGCGATAATCACCGCGGGCAGTTTCCCTTCCGCCTTCAGAATCTGCGCCCGCGCCTCGCGCCCAATCACCCGATGAAAGTCCCGCACCATCGTCGGATACGGATGTGCCCCCAGCACGCTCCCTAACAAATAATGCGTGGTCCGCACATGGGTCACCCAGTCGCGCATGGCCTCATTGATCGCGTCTTTCAGCGTTCGGGATCCGGACGACACCCCGCGCACTTCCGCTCCGAGCAGCCGCATGCGGAATACATTCAACTCCTGCCGACGCATGTCTTCGGTGCCCATGTACACGACGCACTCGAATCCGAGCAGCGCACAGACCGTGGCAGTAGCCACGCCGTGCTGTCCCGCCCCAGTCTCGGCGATCACGCGATGCTTCCCCATCCGCTCAACCAGCAAGCCTTGCCCCAGGCAGTTGTTGATCTTGTGCGCGCCCGTATGCAATAGGTCTTCGCGCTTTAAGTAAATCTTCGCCCCGCCCAGCTTCTCCGTAAGCCTCCGCGCAAAGAACAGAGGCGTCGGCCGCCCCGCATAGGTCTTCAGCAGCAAATCCAGCCGCGCCTGGAATTTCTTATCGCGCTTCGCCTTTTCATACTCGCGCTCAAGCTCCTCCAGCGCCGCCATCAAAGTCTCCGGCACGTACCGCCCGCCGTAAACTCCAAAACGCCCCGGCTGGTGTGGCGCGGGCACTCTTGCCCGCGCGCCGTTGGACGCGTCAGCTACCCGAGGGTGCCCCATCCTTGTCTCGCGTTCTTGGCGAGACAGGGTGGGTGTTTTGACCTTCGCACCTCGTAGAACCATATCCATTGGCAAACTCTTATCATTCCGAACCGGCAAAGCCGGTGAGGAATCTGCTGTCCTTTCCTTCTAAAGATCTGCTTGCATCAAGAGGTCTTCCGATCCGTCTCCCGCACCGCACGCACAAACGCCCGCACTTTCTCCGGATCTTTTTTCCCCGGCGAAGCCTCAACGCCGGAAACCACATCTACTCCCCAAGGTCGCAGAGTCTCAATCGCCTCGCCGACATTCTCTCGCGTCAGTCCCCCAGCCACTACCAACTTCAAACCGTTGTTCCGCATTGCATCCGAAACACCACGCACTTTTACCCAATCGAATGTCTTTCCCGTCCCTCCCGGCTGGCGCAAGTTCCCCGAATCCAGTAAGAACGTGTCAAAGAGCCCATCTGGTATTGATCTAATACTTGGAGTCTTCCTCCTCGATTCCGCGAAGCTCGCTGCCATGCGTTCAACTTGGCTTACATCCTTGCCGAAAAGACTCATAGGAAACGCCATCAGAAACCTGGCTCGTGGAGGAAGGCACTCCACACCAATTGCCTTGGTGCCAGAGTTACTTCCAGCGACACCCTCAGCCGAAAAATATGACTGAGTTCCCGTCAACCCTGCGTCCAGCAAAACATGGATTGGATCCGAGTCCGGATCAACAAACACTCCGATCTTCTCAACTTCCTTCGGCAACTTCCCCACGATCTCCCGGGCCGTCTCCACCGTTACGCACCGCGGACTCTTGTCATAAAAGACAAACCCCACCGCATCTGCGCCCGCGTCAACAGCCACAAGCGCGTCCTCCAGATTTGTCATCCCGCAAATCTTGACCCAAGTCATAAAAATGTGGCTGACAGCAGCGAATCGAGTTAGCTTTTGCTGGGAACTGAGTACTGAGTACTGGATACTCCCATCAATTCACGCAGAGCCTCTCCCGGCCGTTCCGCCCGCATCAGCGATTCCCCCACCAGAAACGCGTGATATCCCGCCGCTCGCAACCGCGTGACGTCGTCGGCAGAATGAATCCCACTCTCGGCCACGCGCACCACACCAGCGGGAAATTTTTGCGCCAGATCGAAGGCCGTCTGCAAATCGACTTTAAAGGTTCGCAGGTCCCGCGTATTCACTCCAATTAAATCGCACCCAGCATCCAGCGCCCGTTGCAACTCGTCCGCATCATGCACTTCGCACAGAACGTCGAGCCCTCTCGACCGCGCAGCCGCAGCCAGTCGATTCAATTCGTCCTCGGTCAATGCCGCCACAATCAGCAAAACCGCATCCGCGGAATTCGCCCGCGCTTCCAGCAGTTGAAACTCATCGACGATAAAGTCCTTCCGCAAACAGGGAATCGCCACTCTCGCCGAAGCTTTCCGCAAATTCTCGAGCGATCCCTGAAAGAACTCCTCATCGGTCAGCACCGACAAAGCCGCCGCTCCCGCCCCCTCCAACTCCCGCGCCAAGTCCACGGGATCGAACGACGCCCGAATTAACCCCTTCGACGGCGACGCCTTCTTCAACTCCGCAATCACGGCGACGCCGTCGCGGCCCTTAGAATCTAGTGCCTTCCGAAATCCGCGCGGCACGTGCTGGTCGGCCCGCCGTTCCAGTTCGCGCAAATCCGCCGTGCGCCTGGACTCCGCCACCCGCGCCCGCGTTGCCGCCACAATCCTGTCGAGAACCGCAGCCATAGACAATCTTTTGATTATAAGGGAGTGGAAGGCTTATCCAAGGAATGGTAAGAACTTTGACTTTGTAAATGTCATCAAAATCTGACGATTTTGACGTCCTGAACCACGCCCGCGCTATTTGCATATCTCCTGCAACTGCTTGTAGGGCTTCTCCATCACCGGTGGAAACCTGATCTTCTTCGCCTCCATCCACAACTCCAGCAAGGTCCCGCCGTACTTCGACCCAACATCCGGATCCCCCTCATACACCGGATCACTCTCCGACTCCTCGAGGGTCACGAAGGTGAATCTTTTTTTCTGCATCAGGTCGAGCGCATCCGGCAAAATCGTCCCGCTGAACGCCCCCAGATGCAGGAGCAGCACATGATTGATATCGTGTCCGTACACCGCCTTCGCGAGATCCCTCCCCAAGTCCAGGTACGCCGACTCAATCGACAAGTAACTCGATTTGAGCCAGGCAACCGACTGTGCATCATTCTTCGCCGCGCACCGCGCATATGCGCTATTCCAAAGATAGTCTTCCCAATCCAGCGTCACTTGCGCCACGCGGTAGCCATGCGCCTGCAAGTAAGCCCGCACTGCCCGCCGTTTCTCGACGGTCTCACCCTCGCGTAGAAATGGATATCGCAGCCAATGCCAGTTCCTATCTTTCCCCGCGAGCAACTCGAGCGACGGTTCGTTCTCCTCGATCTCGCGCTCAAACGCCTCCGCGGGATTCGTGTTCAAATCCATGTGCCCATACGTATGATTTCCAAACGGCTCCGCCGCCGCCCAGATCTTCAAGGCCTCCGCCGCATCCGAATTTCCTTCCAGTTTCTTCGCGTTGATGAATCCATACGCCGCAGGGGCATGCCGCCCATTTAAAATGGCAATCGCGTCCCGGGCAACCTGCACACGCGCAACACCCGGCGGCAAATCTCCATTCAGCGGCAAGTCATCAAAAGTGATCGCCACCTTCTGGGCAGCGCATACGTTCACGATCAGAAGCACCGAGATAACCAACGGTAGTTTCATGGTGAGAGTCTACAGGAGGGTATGCGCCAGAAAGATTCACAATGCTGTGGCTCTTAATCCGAAGTTGCGAGCCACCGCGTACTGAGTACAGAACTGATCTCAGAAATCGGCTTGCGAACCTAAGGTGGTTCCCTCAGGCGCAGAAGCCCGCTTCTTTTCTGGCTTTCTACGGCGCGGCTGAAAGCCGCACCCTTTCAAAACGCTTTATGAGACTCGTTCTGAGAACTGCGAACAGAAAACTGCGAGCAGAGAACTGTGAACAGAGAACTGTGAACAGAGAACTGCGATCTGAGAACTGAGAACTGCGAACTGCTTCTCCTACTCCATCCCCAACGAACTCTTCACAGACTCCCCATACTCCCGGGCCTTCTCGAGCACCTTGCGCTCATCCACGGTCAACAATAGATGGTCCTGCATCACAATTTTTCCGCCGATGATCACCGTCGCCACATCGCTCCCCTTCAGTGAATACGCGATTTGCGCATAGATCTCATACATGGGCACCGCGTTTGGCTGGTCGAGACTGATCAATATCAAGTCGGCCTTCTTTCCCGCTTCTAGCGATCCAATCTCTTTCTCCATGTGCAGAGCCCGCGCCCCATCAATCGTCGCCATCTCGACGACGGACTTCGCATTCAGCGCGAGCGGGTCCATCTTCGAGATCTTCGCCAGCTTGGCCGCCAGATCGATCTCCTCCATAAGATCAAGATCGTTGTTACTCCCCGCGGGACCATCCGTCCCCAACCCGACTGCCACACCCGCCGCACGCATCTCTGGCACCGGAGACACGCCGCTCGCAAACATCATGTTGCTCGACGGATTGTGCACGCACCCCACGCCGCGGTGCGCCAACAGCATGCGGTCAGCCTCATCGACAAAGATGCAGTGCGCCGCAACGACATCCGGGCCCAGCACGCCGATCTTGTCCAAATACTGCACTGGGGACATCCCGTTCGCCTTCTCCGAGTCCTCCCACTCCTTCTTCATCTCAGCCACGTGGATCAAAATTGGCGCGTGATATCTTCGCGCCAATGCTGCCACATCCTGCAGCGTTTTCTTCGAGCAGGTATAAATCGAGTGCGGTGCCGGAGCCGCATGAATTAGCGGATCCCCCTGCCATCGCTTCAAAAATCTCTCGGTGTATGCGAGCATCTCTACTTCTGACTTGTTATCCGGAGCCGGGAAGTCGATGAACGTCTCTCCGAGCACACCACGCATCCCGGCAGCCTTCGTCTCCTCGGCGATTGCATCCTCGAAGTAATACATATCCGCGAAGGTCGTCACCCCGGCTCGAATCTGCTCAGCCGCCGCCAGTCGCGTCCCCCAGCGCACAAATTCCTCATTCACATTCTTCGCTTCTGCCGGGAAAATGTATTTGTACAGCCAGTCGTTCAGCGTCACGTCATCATGCAGCCCGCGAAACAACGTCATCGGCACGTGGGTATGCCCATTGATCAATCCCGGCAGCACCAGGTGTCCTCGAGCATCGATCACCTGCGCACTCTGATATCGCGCCTCGATCTCCGCCCTCGGCCCCACCGCAACGATCGAATCCCCCCGGACAGCCACGCTCCCATCCTGATAAATCGCCCGCGCCGAATCCATCGTCACCACCATCCCGCCGCTGACAATCAGATCGACATTCTGCTTCTCCTGCGCGACGGCGACGGAGATCAGCATGACCACGGCTGCGATCAGGATGAGCGCGCCTCTAGCCGTTTTTGTTCTGTTCATGATTGCATAAGTCCCTGAGGGTGCCCCATCCTTGTCGCGGTGTGTTTGCGACAGGGTGGGGATTTTGAATTCTTCATTTCCCGATCAGATTTCCTTTTTCTCCGCCATCGCAATTTCAGTATCCAGCACCGGCTTGCTCCGAAACACACTGAACTCTTTCACCTGATTCAACACAAACGTCGGCACTCCCGCGGTCACCGGCACCTTCATTCGTCCGAATGTCGCGTCCTGCACATCCTCCAGCACAAACACAGGCCTCGCATCCCCATTCGAGCACTCGATCTTCACCGCCTGCATCTCCAGTCCCCGCACGTGCCTGACGAAAAATCCATGCGCCGGAGTCGTCCCAAACATATTCGGCTCCGGATACTGCTTCTCCTTCTCCGGCACCTGCGCCTCGGCATCGCTCTTCGTGCCGCCACCCCGATTCACAACAATCACGTCGGTGATCTTCACATCCTCAATGGCATGTCCCGGAATTCCCGCCAGGATGCATGCAATCTTCGGCGAGCCCTCCGCCTGCATGCAGCTGATCCCGCTCAAAATGATGCGCCGGATCGCTCCCTCTGGCACGCGCGCGGGCGCCCGCATCCGCGCTCCAAGCCTTATGAAAATCGGCGCCTCAAACACGTCGCGCATCGTGATGTTCGTGCAGGTCACATCTTCGATCACCGCGCCGTCCACGCTCTCAATGGCCAGTCCGCGACATCCGTCAAACACGCAGTTCGATACCGTGATGTTTTTGAATCCCCCATTCGACTCCGTGCCAAACTTGATCCGTCCCGTTCGCGGGACTTTCTCCCCGGCTGGAAACTTCTTCCAGGTCCCATCGAGCATCGCGCCCTCCTGGTAGCTTCCCGACAGCAGGCAATTGCTGATGGTCACCATCTCTGTTGCGCGCGTATTTCCGAGCGCAAACGAACTCTTCAAACAGATCCCGTCGTCCCACGGAGAATTCACGCTGCAATTCGAGATACGCACATTCCGACAGCAATCGATATCCATGCCGTCACGGTTCGTATCAATCTTCAAATTGTCGATTGTGAGATTGTCGACACCGGTCGCCAGAATTCCGAAGTGCCCGCCGTGCAAAATGGAAAAGTCGCGAAGCAGCACGTTCCTGCACTTCTTCAGTGCAATCGCCTTGTTCGCGACCCCAGCGTTTTCGGCCACAGGCCCGGCACCCCAACCGCGGCTCAACCCCTTACCCCAGATCAGGCCGGGCCCTAGAATCGAAACGTCGTTCAGCCCCTCACCCCAAATCAAGCTGTTGTGCCAGTGATTGTGCCCGTAATCCTGATAGTCCTCCCAGGGCTTGTTCGATTCCGCCGGATCGTAACTTTGCGCGGGAGCTGCCGGATCCGCCGCCACGATCGTCGCCCCCTGATCCAGGAAAAGTGCCACGTTACTTTTCAAATGAATCGAGTAGCAAAGATACTTTCCGGATCGAAGGTAGACGGTTCCACCGCCCGAGGCAGCCGCCGCCTCAATCGTGCGATTGATCGCGGGTGTGTCAAGCGCCTTGCCGTCGCCCACGGCCCCAAACGCCCGCACGTCAAAGAAGAGCTGTGAAGGATTGTTTTTTTCAGGCGAGTTCTGCACGGCAGACGAGGGAATACTTGCGCCGATAGCAACGCCCGTAACCCCAGCAATCCCCGTACCGGCGCTCTTAAGAAATCTCCGCCGCCCACTGTCTTTCATTTTCATATCACCGGGTGCCCCATCCTTGTCGCGTCTTGTGCGACAGGGTGGGGACTTTGACTTTTGATGGCAAACGAACCTAATGATGAACGACCAACGAGCTTTTCTACCACCCCACTCTTTTCAAATAGAACTGAAAAAAATCCTCAGGATTCGATTGCAAACAAACCTGCGCATTCGGAGTTCCCGGCTCCTCTCGCGTGAATCCCTTCTCGTCCACGCGAAGATGCAGCGCGGTCACCGGACACAATTCCGGCTTTAACGCGAATGCCACCGCCATCGGATCAAACAGCGTCGGCGTTTCCAGCGCCCAAAGGTGATACAAAATCGTGAGCTGATCCGTCACCGCCGTCCCACGCGTAAATAGGAAGTCACGCTTCACCTCATCCAGCTTCAGTTGCGTCGAATCCAGCGGCATCACAAATAGCGGCACGCCCGACGCGAACAACTTCTGCGCTGACGCCACATCATTCAAAATGTTCCACTCCGGCGCAGGTGGAACATGCTCGTTATATCCAAAGTCCCCGTATCCCTTGCGAATCGCGCCGCCCATGATAACCACGCGTTTCAGCTTTCGAAACGTCACCGCATCCTTATCAATCGCCGCGCCCACATTCATCAATGGGCCAATCGCGATCAGCGTAATTTGCCCGGGATATTTCCGAATCTGGCCCAGCAGGAAGTCCGTCGCATCTCCATGCGAGTCCTTCGCAAAATGCCCACTGTCGGCATAGCGTCGCTGCGACATCGGTGCGGCCGCAGTGGGCTTCCCCGCCATCACGGGAATTTCGGTCTTCCCCAGTTCTCCCAGGAAGCGGTCGACGATCTTGGCCCGCAACTCGGTGTCGCGAAAGGTCGTCGTCACTCCCAGAATCTCAAACTCGGGGCTCTTCACCGCCAGCGCCAGCGCAAAGGCATCATCGACGTCGTCGCCAATATCGGTATCAATGATGACCTTGTCGCGCGCCGCTTGTGCCCAACTGGCAAGCGATCCCAGACACAAAAGCAGACTCAAAACGCCGAGCCACACACCCCGATTCATAGGCCCATTCCTCTCCGAGCCGATAACGATATCTGAATCGCCACGCCAGCGAAAGCGCCTGTCGATTTCCTCTGTGCCCCTCTCTGTCCTCTGTGGTGAGGACCGTGTCCCCACTCACACATCGTGTCCTGAAAGTCACGCCCGGTAAGCCTTTTGACTCAGGTAAGCCTTGCAGAATCAATGCCAGCACTCGAGGCACCTCTCGTGCATTCGGTCAGTGTGCCGCTTGTCGGCAGGAGGCAACCACAATGACCCGCATCAACGTAGCTAGCAACACAAAGAATCGTTTTCTGACCTGGGGCAAGAACGCCAGCGCCCTGGTCTTCGCTGCCGTACTGATCATCTGCTCAGTAACGGTTGGATGTTCCAGCGACAAACCAAAACCCGTAAGCTCCAACAACCAGATTCCGGTCACGCAACCGCAGGCACAGGCGCAACCGATGCCCGCACCCATGGTGCAGGCCGAGAACAAACCGACTCCCAGGAAGCCGGTGGTTCACAAGAAGCCCGCAACCGTGAATTACACCGATAAGACGTACGGCGTGACGTTTGAGTACCCGCGCCGCTACGCCATCGAGACCGGAGACGCTGCGTCGGAACTGATCCAGACGAATCCTGTCCCGATGAACTTCGTCCAGTCCGGCGGAGTCGCGCTGGCCGCCGTCGAACTCCCCGAGACCGGTTACATCAACACCGACTTCTCGTCCGCATTCTTCAACGTGAGCGTCCACAAGACACTCACTGCCGATCAATGCAGCGAGTTCGCAGTGCCCCAGTCGAAGCCAGTAGCGACGTCTGAGACCGCCGCAGCCTCGACCGAAGTGCCGAAGACGGAAGTTGCGAAGACCGAAGTGGCGAAAACGGAAGCCCCGAAGCCGGATTCGGCGCCCGCAACGAAGTCTGACGCGCAGCCGACAGCAAACACCGACCAGCCGAAGTCTTCAACGCCGGCGTCGGATGCTTCGTCGAACTCCAAGCTGATGCTCGGAGACATGGAACTCCGCGCCACGGAAGCCGTCACCGGCGAAGGCACGCGGCAGAGCGACTCCAAGTACTTCCATATCTACCAAAATGGATCGTGCTACGAGTTCACCCTGAACGTTACGACCGATGCCTCGGCCGAAGGCCTAGTCAAGCACGTCGATCGCGACAGAGTCTTCAACCGTCTGGAACAGATTCTCTCCACGGTGAAGATCAACCCAATCACCCCGGAAGTGACCGCCGAAGCTCCAACCCCGGCTGCTCCGCAAACGCCCGCGCAGTAATTTGAAAGAAGGGTGCCCCGTCCTTGTCTCGCCGGTCTTAGGCGAGACAGGGCGGGGATTTTGACATTCTCTGTGGTCCTCTGTGTCCTCCGTGGCGAGTCCGAAAACGTGCGTCTCCAGCCGTATCAACAGATAAGTTAATGAAAAGACAGGCTATGGATCCGGATTCCCCAACCGGACAATGGCCGCTTGACCGCTGTCCTTCGGTCATACAAAGGCCCGCAAATCCAGGCTTATTCTTGATGCACTGACGGTGTGAGGGCCTTTCGCAGAGTATGCAATGTCCGCATTGCCACAGCCATATAAGTTCGCACTCAAAGCACTGCAAGCGTTGCGGCGGGGCTATCCCTTCCGGCCAGCATCTTCTGGAAGAGTGCGGATTGACCGAGCCCGCAACCGCCGTCTCCCGGACCACCACCACTGCTGCTTCTGCCCGCGCCCCGGCTGTCCGGTACCGTTTCGCCAGACTCGGGGATCGATTCATCGCCTTCGCGCTCGACATGGCTCTGCTCTTCGGACTGTTCGCCATCGTAGATGCATGGGCTTTTATGCGCTGGGGCACGTTCGACGCGGCTGAGCTGCAGCTCACCACCGCTTCGCTGGTAATTGCTGTAACGCTCAACAGCGCCATACTTTTCCTCTATGGCTGCCTGATGGAGGCGGCGTGTGGCGCCACACTCGGCAAGATTTTGGTGGGAATTCGAGTCGTGCGAACAACGCAAAGCGGCGCCTTGGCAGCCTGCGCCCTGCGGAATCTTTTGCGCATCGTCGACGGCTTGGCCTTCTATCTGGTGGGAACTGCCGTGGCAGCATGCTCCGAGGCTCGGCAGCGAATCGGGGACATTTGCGGGCGTACGGCCGTCATCGAAGAATCATTCGGCATCGCCGCCAGACTGACCGCAATCGTGCTATGGATCGTGACCCTGTCCGGAGCCGCCTGGGCTGTCCCGCGGATATGTTCCACCACCAACCCGGCACACACGCGCTACCTAAGTCAGGTGGTTGTCCGAATCGGCACAACGGGAAGTTCTGCTTATTTCCGCATCGGTGGTTTTACGTTGGACGTTCGGTGACGCGAGTCACTGACTCGCTCCTCAGCTAACTCCTTATTCCAGAAGATTTTGCATGTAACTTATTTGTTCGCTAGATTTTGCACGGAGTGCTGCCGGTCAATCGCCCGTAACCACTGCGAATGAATATTTTGGTGGGCTTGACCGAAAAATCTGCAATCCTGGCGAACCGCTGCCAATCCGACTGTGACCGACCGCTGAGAGACCCAATCCACGGGTGGCCCAGCCTCAGTTTTAGTTTTCCTCTCATGAACACAACTGAGGATGGGGCAGCCTCTTGAGGAATCGTGTCAGCAGAAATCAAAACCAACTAGCGTTGGCCATCCCCAGTGATTCAGGAGGAATCGAGCCACCGTCAGAAATATCTTGTAACGGTGGCCCAAAAAACCAGAACTATTCGTGCTCCTTGCCCTCCTCCATCCCTTTGTGTTTCTGCATCTGCTCTTGCCTCATTTGCTTAAACTTAGCCTGCTGCTCGGGTGTGAGGACGGCGTTGATCTGGTCATGCAAGGATTCGTGAACCGATTTCATCTTAGCCCGCTTTTGCTCCTCGGAAAGAGAAGTGTCTTCGTGGACTACTTTCATCTGCCGCATCTGATCCTGCAAGATAGGTTTTATTTTTGCTTTCTGGTCGTCGGTAAGGTTGAGCTTCTCGGAGAGCATCTGCAGATGCTGATCCGCGCTCTCTTCGTGGTGCATTCCAGCATGCTTGTCTGGAGTTGGCGCTTGCGATTCCTGGGAAGGCTGCGCAAACGTCAGAGCTGCAGCCAGGAACACTAGGATGGTGAGAATTGACCAACGAGAGTTCGACATCTTGCCTCCTAGAAAATGATTTCTCGAAGTGGTCGAACACGCCCTGCAGATAACGATCATGCTACTCCTTCACCAGACTTCGTTCCAGTTCGCAAAATGTGGTGCAGTCCTCAGTCGGCGACTTAACAACAAATCAGGAACCCGCTGCCTTCCCTCAGGGGCTAGAGCCCGCAACGTTCCGGGCCCTTACGGCACGGCTAAAAGCCGTGCCCTTCCACAAACCTTCCCCCCCGACCCGATATTGGCGTCAGGCCGGGGCCAGCACCCGCTCGCCCTGTTTTTTCAAGTACCAGAATCCCGCCAGTGCGAGCAGCGTGAAAAGAATCGCCTGCATCGCATGCACCCAAAACCATTTATCCATGCCGCCCTCTGTCACCAGCACGCGGGCTGCGTCGCGAGGCCAGATCAGGACAAAGAACGTGACATCGCCGACGATGTGCACGGGCAGCGTAGTCAGGATGGAGTTTGTCATCAGCGCGATCGCGCTGAATACAACTCCGACAAGAAAGTACACCGTAAGTTTGGGCCAGTACAGTCCGTGATTGGCGTGCGCCAGCATAAACAGCAGCGATGACAGAATGATCGCCAAGCCTCCGGAAAACCGGCTCTCCAGGATCTGTTGGGCGTATCCCCGAAAGGCGATCTCCTCGCAGATGGGCGAGACCAGCGACGACATCGCCGTTACCAGCACCACGGTCTGCAGAGGATAGTTGGATATATCAGCCAGGACATTCGGCGGTGTCTTTACGAGCTGAAAGAAGACAATCCAATATCCCGCCAGCGCGACGACTGCGAGCACTCCGCAGAGAAATGAAAGAGCGAACGTCTTCGGCGGAACCGGGTTGGCGCGCAGGAGGCGACGGCGCTTCTCGGATGTGCTGCGTGGCCATCCCTTGCCGCCGAGATATTGCCACGTCAGCCACAGCACCACCGCCATCACTGCAACCGACCACGGCACGGCCGACGTGCGGTTTCGGAAATTGAGAGCGAGCAGCACGCTCCAGGGAATTTGTCCGGACATCAAAATGAGGAAGGCGAGAACGGCGGATACGAGAACGGAAGCTATCTTTTGCGCAAAGGACGGCATGGTGAACGTCCCCTGGGGTCCGAATGTTAACAGAATGCCGGCTCCACAGTGTCACAGGGATCACGATGCTGGCTAAGACCAGGCCAGAGGGTTCGTCCCGATGCCGGAGTCCAAAACGCCGGCTCCGGCATCCAAGCGAGGCATGGAGGTAAATCTATGTACGTCGTACTGGGAGCAAGCGGAAACACCGGACATATTGTGGCCAGCAACCTTCTTGCCCGCGGCAAGAAAGTTCGGGCCGTCGGTCGAAACGCAGCTCATTTACAACCTTTAACGGCGAAAGGCGCGGAGGCGTTCATCGCCGACGTGACCGACTCTAACGCTCTCGCCAAAGCCTTCCAGCAGGCAGATTCAGCCTACGTCATGATTCCACCGAACACCGCCACCACAGACCCGCTGGGCTATGCCAATCGGGTGAGTGACGCGATCGCGGCCGCGGTGCAAAGTGCGGGGACTAAAAATGTAGTTGCCCTCAGCAGCATCGGAGCCGAACAACCAAGCGGAACGGGGCCCGTGGTCGGACTTCATAATCTTGAACAGAAACTCAACCGGATCGACAGCGCGAATGTGCTCTATCTGCGGGCCGTATACTTCATGGAAAACACGCTTCCCCAGGTGAACGCGATCCGCCAGATGGGGGCGGTTGCCGGACCGCTGCGTCCGGATCTGAAGCTGCCTATGATTGCGACGCGGGACATCGGAAATGTGGCAGCCGATAACCTGTTGCACCCGGTGATTCGCGGCAAACAAACGCGGGAACTGCTGGGGCAAAGCGATCTCACCTATACCGACGTGGCCACGATTATTGGCAAGGCAATCGGCAGGTCCGACCTCAACTATGTACAGGCGCCTGACGATCAGTTTCGGAGTGCCCTCGTTCAGATGGGGATGTCCGAGCAATTCGCCCGCCTGCTGCTGGAGATGACTGCCGCACTCAACTCCGGAAAGATGCGTGCCCTGGAACCGCGGGCAAGGCAGAACTCTACGCCAACCAGCTTCGAAACTTTCGTAGCCGAAGTCTTCGTGCCCGCTTATCAACATCAAGCCGCCGCCTGAGGATGGAGCTTTTTTTTCGGGCGAAAGAAAAGGCCGTCGGGATTTCTCTCGGTGGCCTTCTTTGTACAGTCGCGAAACTGTACGTCGTGTGATCCTTCGAATGACCGCGATTCCACTAGACTGATGCTGATGGCGGTACATCATCGCCGAGGCGAATTGCGGACCGGAACATGGCTGAATCGATAGCCGAATTCTTCCTGGAGCATTTTCGGGCACACGCGCACGAGTGTGCCTACGTCCAGCGCCGCGGGTACCGCACGGAAAGAGTCACGTACGGGCAGGTGTTGCAACAGACATTTGGCTTCGCTCAGGAGCTTGAGCGTCGCTCCCTGGCGAAGGGCGATCGCGTCATGCTCTGGGGCGAGAATTCAGCTGAGTGGGCGGCAGTGTTTTTCGGGTGCGCGCTCCGTGGCGTGGTTGTCGTCCCCATGGACGATGGAGCGTCGGTGGACTTCGCGCGCCGAGTGTGTGGGCAGGTCGGCGCGAAACTTGTTGTCGCGTCGGGGAGGCGTCGAGAGGAAGTTGGCGATCTCTCGGTCCCCATTCTAGGTCTCGAAGAATTGCCGCGCTCGTGCCATGATTCCGCAACGTCCGGCGGCGGTGAGATGCCGGGGCGCGATGACGTTCTGCAGATTGTTTTTACCTCGGGCACAACGGCTGATCCCAAGGGCGTCGTCATTACTCACGGCAACGTGATGGCGAATATTGATCCACTCGAGAAAGAGATCCGGGCGTATTTGAGTTATGAGCGCTTCGTGCATCCGGTGCGGTTTCTGAATCTGTTGCCGCTGAGTCACGTCTTTGGGCAGTTTCTGGGAATGTTCTTGCCGCCTTTGATGGGCGGAACCGTGATCTTTCAGAACGAACTGAAGCCCTCGGAGGTGATGAACACGATTCGCCGCGAGCGCGTGTCAGTGCTGGTGAGCGTGCCACGCGTGCTGCAATCGTTGAAACATAAAATAGAACGCGACATTGAAGGCGGTGGACAGTCGGAAAAGTTCCGGCAGCGTTTTGTGGGGGCGAAGGGCAAACATTTTTTGCGACGCTGGTGGATTTTTCGCGCGATTCGGCGGCAGTTCGGGTGGAAGTTCCTGGCGTTTATCTCAGGGGGCGCAGCGCTCGACAGCGACACAGAGGAGTTTTGGGGACGGTCGGGATACGCGGTGATTCAAGGCTACGGGCTGACCGAAACGACGTCATTGATCAGCGTGAATCATCCATTTCGATTGGGAAAGGGATCGATCGGGAAAGTGTTGCCGGGGCGCGAGGTGAAGCTGGCGGAGGATGGCGAAATTCTCGTTAGGGGCGGTGGGGTTGCGTCGGGATATTGGAATTCAAAAGGATCTCATGGAGTGTCGGACGAGCAGGGCTGGTATCGCACGGGCGACATCGGGGCGCTGGACGCGGCCGGCAACCTGTACTTCAAGGGGCGCAAGAAGGAAGTCATCGTTACGCCCGGTGGAACCAACGTGCATCCGGGGGATCTGGAAGCGGCGCTGCTCCGCCAGCCGGAGGTGAAGGACTGCGTTGTCGTGGGAGTCGAAAGGGACGGCAATGCCGAAGCCTGCTCGGTCGTGATTCTGCGCGACGGTGGCGATTTGGAATCCGTGGTGCGACGGGCGAATGAATCCCTGGCGGAATATCAGCGCATGCGGATGTGGACGGAATGGCCGCAGGAGGATTTTCCGAGAACGAACACGCAGAAGCCGAAGCGGCAGGCGATTGCCGAATTCGTGCAAGCCCGAATGGAACAGGCGGGCTCGGCCAGTTCAGGTCAAGGCGGGAGCAGTCCGTTGGCCGAACTGATCTCGCGGGTCGCAGGTCGCAGCGTGCCCAATCTGCGGTCGGAGGTGAGTCTCGATTCCGATCTGGGGCTGAGTTCGCTCGATCGCGTCGAGTTGCTGAGCGCGCTCGAGGATCGCTATCAAGTGGACCTCAGCGAAACCCGATTCAGTTCCGTGCGGACGGTCGGCGATGTGGAGCGGATGCTGCGCGGTGATGCAACGCCGGCGGGGGCGTATCACTATCCGGGATGGGTGTTGCGGTGGCCGGCAAGGTGGGTCCGTCTGCTGGCGCATTATCTCCTGATGCGGCCGGCGATTGTGCTGCTGGGGTGGCCTCGGATTCTGGGGCGCGAAAACTTGCGCGGCGTCAAGGGTCCGCTGCTCGTGGTATCGAATCATCTGGGCGATGTCGATCCCGGATTCATTCTGACGGCATTGCCGGCGCGGTTTCGGCATGGGCTCGCGATTGCGACCGGTGGAGAGACGCTGGAAGCGTTGCGCTCGCCGTCGTCTGACCGCAACTGGTTTCTGCGCGTCTATGACAGGGTGCAGTGGATTCTGGGAGTGTCGCTGCTGAACTTGTTCCCGCTGCCGCGCGAAGCCGGATTCCGCCGGAGTTTTGCATATGCCGGTGAGGCGGTGGATCGTGGCTACAGCATCCTGGTTTTCCCAGAGGGCAGGCATACGACGGACGGAAAGTTGCATCCGTTTCGCACAGGTGTCGGGTTGTTGGCGGAGAATTTGGGAATTCCGGTTTTGCCGATGCGGATCGATGGACTCTTTGAGTACAAGAAGGCAGGCAAGAAGTTCGCGCCCCCGTGGAAGATTTCGGTGCGCATCGGGAACCCAGTCAAATTTTCCGAGGGTATGAATGCTGCTGCGATTGCGGCGGAATTGCAGGAAAGAGTGGCGGCTCTCTAGTCTAGGAGGCTGTTGAGAAGCTGCGATTGGGGACGAGTTACTAACTAAGAAGGCATGGCTTTTCCCTTGCGCGCTGCGATGCTTCACCGGACACAGCAAACTTGCGATCGATCCCGCAGTAGTCGCGCCAATGTCTGCGCATCCGTCGATCGTCTTTCTTGCCTAATCCGCCGCACTTAGAGCGCGTCGATAACTTGAAGCGTAGCATCCCGCCGGGAGACCGGCCTTCTCATATCATCTGGTCTTCGCCAACAACGAACCCGAGACTAGAATGTGATGCTGTGGAAGAGAGCTAATCGTGTTTGAACGATATACTGAAAAAGCGCGGCGCATCATCTTCTTTGCGCGCTACGAAGCCAGCCAATTCGGTTCTCCATACATCGAGACAGAACACCTGCTTCTCGGACTTCTGCGCGAAGACAAAGCCCTGACGAATCGCTTCCTGCGCTCCCACGCCTCGGTCGAGTCCATCCGCAAACAGATCGAGGGCCATACCATCGCACGAGAGAAGACCTCCACTTCAGTCGACCTTCCTCTGAGCAACGAATCCAAACGGGTGCTGGCCTATGCGGGAGAAGAGGCGGAGCGCCTAGCCAACAAGCATATTGGGACGGAGCACCTGCTGCTAGGAGTTTTGCGCGAGGAGAAATGCTTCGCGGCGCAGATTCTGATGGAACGGGGCTTGAGGCTGAGCCAGGTTCGAGAGGAACTCGGACGACAGCCGCACGAGACGATGCAACTGCTAAAAAAGCCTTCCGCGCTCGACGAGCTGAGTCCTTACCTCAGTGACCCGGTGGACCAAACTCAGCCGCTGGTTGGCTGCGAGAATGAACTCGATCGGCTCATCGAACTGCTATGCCGCCTGACTGGGAAGAATCCAGTGCTGGTCGGAGCACCGGGCGTCGGCAAAAGGACCATCGTCGGCGGGCTAGCTCGGCGCATAGCGGATGGTAATGTGCCTCAATCGCTCGCGGGAAAAGCCATTCTTGGCCTTGATCTGCCTCCACTTCGGGTATTGGACAAAGATGGTTCATGGCACGAGAACCTGGATCGTGCGCTGGTAGCAGCGGCACAGGATGGAAAAATCTTTTTCTTGAACCGGATGCATGACCGGCCTGGGGGAATTTCCCCTGTGGCTACGTTTCACGTCACCGAACTGCTGCAGCGGCCGATCGTGGCGGGCAAGATTCAGTGCATCGGCACATCTACGCCCGCCAGCTTCGCCAAATTGCAGGCAGATAAGCACTGGCTAGCGGAATACTTTGAGCCCATCGAGGTCGTTCCCGCAAGTGTAGAGAACGCGATCAGAGTGGTGCAGGGCATCAAGGGAGCTTATGAGACATTCCACAATGTCTCATATACGGACGAAGCAATTGAGCATGCTGTTCTCTGCGCCAACCAGCACATGAAGAATAGAAGTCTGCCGGGTACAGCCGTCGATATTATCGACGGGGCGGGCGCGGCTGCCCAACTGCTGCAGGGTTCACTGCCAGAAGAGGTGGTCGAAGTTCGGAAACGTATTCGTTTCATCGCGCAGCGAATCGAGGCTTGTATCGCGAATCACGAATTTGAGAAAGCTCGCTTTTATTCACAGGAAGAACGCAAAGAAGGTGACAATTTGAAACAGTTGCGCGAGAAATACAGGCTCGACCACCATCCGGCCTTGAGCATTAGCCGAGAAGAGATTGAGAAAGCTGTCAGCAAGCTGGTTGGCAGTTGCGGCGACGTGGGTGCGACGACCAATTAGAGCATTTGGATTTGTCAGCTGAGGATGGCCGGGTGGCGACGAATCTCGATAACAGTCATTAAGGTAAATGACAATAAAAGCCTCTAGATCGGCAATCAGGCATTGGTCAGCAATTCGCAAACGACGAGGAATACAAATTGCCGTTCGCTTTGTGCGTCTGGGAACGCCGCCCTGGGTCAGAAACTCTCGAAGTGGAGAATAAGCACAGAATGACCCACATGGGCCATTCTCACACTCTGGCAATCTCCGGCAAAATGCTGGTATGAAGAACCTCTTCCCAGGGGCCTGTGATGAACCAATCGAATGCTGGTGACTTACTTACGGCTGGCCGACGTCTGAATGCTGTATCACTGCAGTACGCTGTATTGTGCGCTGAATGCGACGTTGTCAGCGACAGCCCGCATGACATCTGCATGGTGTGCGGCAGCCGTTCACTGGTCAATATTTGCCGGATTCTGGGCGGCAAGATGCCGATGAATCGCGCAGAGCTAGTGAAGCCGGAACCGGTGAAAATCAATCGGGAAATTGTGCTGCATTTTCCGAAACCTCACCGAGTCCGTCGCCGGTTGTCGGTCTGAAAATTCCGCGACTCACTGGGCAATTCGCGCCTTCGAGCCCGTTCAGTGTCTTGTGGTGAGATCTTTGTGAGCATACTTTAGAAATTAGTTTGCTTTTTGTCGTAAACGCGACGCGCCTACTCTTCATCCACCGCGCTCTCGACCTGAGCAGGATGATCTTCGATACGGACTTCGGGAGCTTGTGACTCGCGCAACACCTTATTCAGTTCGGGTACGGCGCTGGTCTTCAAGTCCGTCCAGCGCTTCAGGAGATCGGTGGCGGCGCGTTCCGTCGCATCCAGCGCTTCCATCTGCGCTGAAGTCGGCTCCGCGTCGACCGACCAGATTTGCTGATACACGGTGCTGGATTCGCCATTCACGCGGCTGAGGGTGGCCTCCGGGGACGGCGGAGCAAGAAATCCAGCGGGGGCACCCACCAGGGCCGTGAGTTTCTTTTGGAAGTCCGTAACCGCATTCTTGGCAGCGTCGTTGGACTGGCTCAGTTTCTCAAGTTGTGAGCGGATGGAGTTGGCTTGCAACAAGGCCTGCGTTGTCTGGGTAATGGCCGCAGTCAGGCGCGTCTCGGCCTGTTCTTTCCTCTGCAAGCCCGCGAGCGGAGTTTTCACGCGCGGATCCATCTTTATTGTGAGCGGAGCGGTGAACGATTTTCCGTCTACGGTCAGGCGAACTTTGTAGGTGCCGGGCACAGCAGTCGGCCCGAAGGGCCCGCGTGGAGTGTCGTGCGGAACAGCCGCGATCGGATACTCATGGCGCGTGCTGGCCGGGGGAGGATAGTGCAGATGCCAGACCCAACGATGCATGCCCGGTTCAGTCGAGAGGCGGCGCGGGCCGCGAACCCAGTAGAGCGGGATCAACTGCTTTCTCAATTCCTCTTCGGGGATTTCAGGCTTGTCGCTGTTCGAGAAGCTGCGAACAAGTTGGCCCTTCGCATCGAGGATCTCGAGTTTTACTGTGCTCGCGGCTGCGGGCAGAAAGTAGTCGAGGACCGCGCCATCCGGAGGATTGGCGGCCATCGGTTCGTCGGGCGGAAGGGGGGTGTCGGTGTTGGTGTCGCGCTGGATGCGGTATGCGGGAGCTGGCGCAAAGAGATGCGTGGAGCTTGCAAGCGCTGCCGCCGCCTCGCGCAATGGAGCGATGTCATCGAGGATCCAGAAACCGCGGCCGTGTGTGGCGACGATCAGATCGTCGTCGTGGATCCAGAGATCGCGCATCGACGTGTGGGGCAGATTCAATTGCAGCGGTTGCCAGTGATCTCCATCGTCGAACGAAACCCATACGGCATTCTCCGTTCCCGCAAACAGCAGCCCTTTTCGCACGGGATCTTCCCGGACGGTGTCGACGGGCCCAAAGTCGGGGAGGCCTGTGGTGATCAGGGTCCAACTCTTGCCGCCATCGCTGGTGCGATAGAGGTACGGGTGCATGTCGTTGATGCGGAAACGGCTTACCGAAGCGTAGGCAGTCTGTTCGTCGAAGCGCGACGCTGAAATCTGCGTGACCTTGCTCCAAGGCGTTAGCTCTTTCGGCGTGATGTCGTTCCAATTCTTGCCGCCATCACGCGTGATCCAAATCAGGCCGTCGTCGGTGCCGGCCCATAATGTGTTCAGGTCTTTGAACGACGGAGCGAGCGCATAGATCACGCCACGCTGCTTTTCCATGCCCTTGTTCATGAGGGTCCCGACGCTCGCGGGCGCACCGGGATTTTCACGCGTGAGATCTTTGCCGGTGGTCTGCCACGTGTTTCCTCCGTCGGTCGTCTTGAACAGGACGTTGGTCGCGTAATAAAGGATGTGCGGATCGACGGGGGAGAACATCAGCGGCTCGGTGCGGTTGGCGCGATATTTCTGGCTTCGCAATGGAATCGGGGTGATGTCCTGCACTTGCCCCGTTGTCCAGTGATACTTGGAGACTTCGGTTCTGCCAGCACCATAGACAACATCGGGATCAAGCGGGTCGGGGGCGACGTAGCCGTATTCGATCACGCCGACCGGATGCCAATCGCGGAAGGTGATGACGCCGTCATTGCCGCGAGTCCGAATGCAGACGGAACCGCTTTCCTGCTGGCCCGCGCAGACGCGATAGGGAAAAGAATTGTCGGCAATCGCGTGGTAGAGCTGCGCGGTGGGCTGGTTGTACCAGGAACTCCAGGTCTGGCCGCCGTTCACCGTGATGATGGCTCCTTGATCGCTGACCAATAGGATGATGTTGCCGTCGTTGGGATTGATCCAGAGGTTCTGGTAGTCATCACCGCCGGGTGCGCCACGAAAACCGAACCAGGTCTTTCCGCCGTCCCTCGACTTCATGGTGACGGTGCTGGCCACAATCACGACATCGGGATTCTTCGGATCGACCCGCGGGATTGGCAGATCTCCGCCGCCGATGCGGCCGGAGGGACGGGGATCGTCGGTGATTTGAGACCAGGAGTCGCCCGCGTCATCGGAACGATAGACCGCCAGTTTGCCTGATGCTGTGGCGAGCGTGGCATAGAGACGCCGCGAATCACTGGGCGCGATCGCAACGTAGATTTGCGAGAGATCGTTGGGCAGGCCATTTTTCAGCTGATTCCATGTCGTGCCGCCGTCCGTGGACTTGAACAGTCCGCCACCGGGGCCGTTGAATTCGTTTCCGTCTTCCCATGGTCCCTCGCGCACTTCCCACATGGACGCATAGACGACGTCGGGATTGGAGGGATCAAGCTCGACGTCAGAGCCGCCAGTGTTTTCGTCTTTGGAAAGGACTTTCTGCCAGTTCTGGCCGCCATCGGCAGAGCGGTAAATTCCTCGCTCTTCGCTGGGGCCGTAGGGATGTCCGAGCACGGCGGCAATGAGTTTATTGGGATCACGCGGATGGACGATGAGGGCAGGGATTTGCTGGCCATCGCGCAGGCCGAGATGCGTCCAGGTCTTGCCCGCGTCGGTCGACTTATAAATGCCGTTGCCCACCGACAGGTCGGGACGGTGCAGGCCCTCGCCGCTGGCTACATAAATGATGTTGGGATCGGAGGGAGCGACGGCGATGGCCCCGATCGACTGCGTAGATTCCCCATCGAAAATGGGATTCCAGGTGCGGCCGTAGTCGTCCGTCTTCCAGACGCCGCCATTGACCTGCCCCATATAGAAGACGTTGGGCTGGCTAGGAACTCCGGCGGCGGCGCGGGTGCGTCCCCCGCGCAAAGGGCCGATCATACGCCAGTGCAGATCGCTGTAGAGGCTCTCGGGAACCTGTGCCCAGCTTTGAGATACGGAAAGGAAAGCTGCGGAAAGCAGAGACAGACGAAGAGCTACGCGAAATAGTTTCAACTGGTCCCCCTCAGATCCCTGGCGAAACTACATAGGATAAATCAAATAGCTAGGGATGGGAGTTCGTCAGTAGGGGATATTGAGTCCTCACAGCTCAAAATTGTTTGGTGAGTTCTGTTGGCGCATATATGATGGCGAAGCTTTTGCTGGCATAACAATGAATCTCACCCGTTCATCCAGGAGTTGCCGCAAGCGGTTTGCTTTTGCTCTCTTTTCTCTATTCGCGATTTGCGCGACTGTTCCTGCCCATGCCCAGGGCGTAGCAGTCGGCAATGCAAAAGGTCTGAAACCGATCCTCGACTACATCTCCTCGGGATGGGATACGCTAACGCGCTCAATGACTGACTGCAAAAGCATTGTTGACCCGAAGATCGCTGCTCAATCTGTGCTTTATTTGCCGAAAGAAATGGCGGAACCTGCTTCCGTGCAGACGCTAAGCAAGAACTGCAACGTTCGCGTCGAGCACTTGCCGATGGAAATCCATCGTCTGGGTGAGATCTCGACCAGCAACATCGATCCGCCGGGGCTCCTCTACCTTCCTAACAAGTACGTTGTGCCGGGTGGGCGCTTCAATGAAATGTACGGCTGGGACAGCTATTTCATCGTCCGCGGCCTGCTGCAGTCAGGTCGGTTGGAACTGGCGCGAGGAATGGTCGACAACTTTTTCTTCGAGATCGAGCACTACGGGGCCATGCTCAATGCGAATCGCACGTATTACCTGACGCGTTCGCAGCCGCCGTTCCTGAGTTCGATGTTCGTCGATGTGTATGAAGCAACCCGCAAGCAGCCCGGCGCAAAAGAAGAAAAGGCCTGGCTGGAACGCGCGTACGCAGATTTGAGCAAAGACTACGAGATGTGGACGCACGATCCGCATCTTGCCGGCGACACGGGATTGTCGCGCTATTACGACTTTGGAGACGGCCCGCCACCTGAGGCGGTAAAAGATGAGACCGGGTTCTATCGCAAAGTGGCGCAGTACTTCTTCTTGCATCCGGAGCAGGCGGATCATTACCTAGTGGAGGCTCAGCCAGGAACAGATCAGCAGGTTGTGGGCTCTGCCTATACGCTGCAAGTGTGCGATGCCGCGACGACCATGGCGCATCCTGAGTGCGAGCCGCCGAGGCAATTCAAGTTAAGTAAGGACTATTACAAGGGCGACCGCTCGATGCGGGAGTCCGGATTTGACGTCAGCTTTCGTTTTGGAGCGTTCGGCTCAGCGACGCATCATTATGCTCCGGTGTGCCTCAATACACTGCTGTACAAAACGGAAAAAGACCTGGAGCAGATCAGCCGCTGGCTCGGGCAAGCCGACGAAGCTGAGCGATGGAGCAAACGCGCCGAAGATCGCAAGAACCTGATCACGAAGTATCTGTGGAACGCCCAGAAAGGGCTCTTCTTCGACTTTAACTTCATGACCAAGCAGATGTCCGATTACCAGTACGCCAGCACCTTCTATCCACTGTGGGCCGGTCTGGCTACGCCGGAGCAGACCAGGGCAGTCGAAAATAACCTGAAGGTGTTCGAGCAGCCGGGCGGTATTCCCATGAGCACGGTGGAGAGCGGTGCGCAGTGGGATCTGCCCTACGGTTGGGGAAATATCGAGATGCTCGCCATCGATGGACTGCGACGCTACAAAGACAGCGGGGATGCCGACCGAGTGTCGTACAACTTTCTGTCGACGGTAGCCGAGAGTTTCCGCCGCGACAGCGAGATCCGGGAGAAGTACAACGTCGTGACGCGTTCTTCCGAGGCCCACGCCGAACTTGGCTATCACATGAACGTAGTCGGCTTCGGCTGGACTAACGCGGCATTTTTGGAACTGCTTCATAACCTTCCGAAGGAAATGGTCCAGCGGTTCGAGCAGGAACAAAGTCAACCGCTATCCACTCCGAAGTGAGAGCCAGAGTCGATTGACGCTCGCGCGCCATCCCCCTAAGATGAAACACTCCGCTCGCAGTGGGTAAACCATGATCAATCAGACCATCTCCCACTATCGCATCACGGGCCAGCTGGGCAGCGGCGGGATGGGGGTAGTGTACGAAGCGCAAGATCTTACGCTGGGGCGCAAGGTCGCGCTCAAGTTCCTGCCGCCGCAACTCTCGCGTGATCAAAATGCGCTGGACCGTTTTCTCCTCGAGGCGCGCACGGCCTCGGCGCTCAATCATCCAAACATCTGCACGATCTATGCGGTAGAAACCGCCCCGGGAGAGAACGGGCAGAATCAATCGTTCATTGCGATGGAACTGCTCGACGGGCAGAACCTTGCGCAGAAATTGTCGGGTCCGATGCCGGCGGATCGCCTGCTCGACGTCGCTATTCAGCTGGCCGACGCGCTCGACGCGGCGCATGCCAAGGGCATCATCCACCGAGATATCAAACCCGCGAATATCTTTCTGACGCAGCGCGGGCAGGTAAAAGTTCTGGACTTCGGTTTGGCCAAACTGGCCCGCCCGGAGATGCAGATGGAAACCATCGGAAATGCCGAGTCTCCACTTCCGGCGCAGCTGACGAGCCCGGGTGCGACGGTTGGCACGATTTCGTACATGTCTCCTGAACAGGCTCGCGGCGAAGAACTCGACACTCGGAGTGATTTGTTTTCTCTGGGTACGGTTCTGTATCAGATGGCTACTGGCAAATTGCCTTTCGCGGGCGCGACTTCGGCGGTGGTGTTCCACGCCATTCTGGAACTTGATCCGGTTCCCCTAGCACAGTTGAATCCGGCGCTGCCTCCCAAGCTGCAGGAGACCCTCGAGAAGTTGCTGGAGAAGGATCGTGATCTGCGCTACCAGTCCGCGGCCGATCTGCGCGGCGATCTGAAGCGGTTGAAACGCGAGGTAGAATCCGGCAGACGAGTGGCCACCGCAGGATCCGGTTCGACCTCGTCCGCGGTGGCCGGAGCCGGTTCAGGGTCGGCGATCTCGGTGAGTCCTTCGGCGGAGTATTCCCGGCAGTTGGCAGCCTTGGCCGTTCCCAAAGTGCGAACCGGGCTCATCGCTCTTCTGGGCATGGTTGTTCTTCTGGCGGCCGGATATGGCGTCTATTCATTGATCACACGGCATCCCATGCGCCCGTTCCGCAGCTTCTCCGTGAAAAAACTGACCGAAGAGGGGAATTCGGCGCTGGTGGCCATCTCACCCGATGGCAATTACATCCTCAGCACGGCGAGGGACAGCAGGGGGCTGATCAGTTTGTGGCTGCGAAATGTCCCGACGAACAGCAACACGGAGGTCCAACCGCCCGCGGACGTCGGCTACAACGGGTTACGCTTTTCGCCTGATGGCAACTACCTGTATTTCGTGCGCAGCGATCCGGGGAATCGTGAATTGAGGTTCTTGTATCGTGCGCCGCTGCTGGGCGGAACTCCGGAACGTCTGGCGGAGGACGTGGACTCAAACATCACCTTCTCGCCAGATGGGCACAGAGTCGCGTTTATGCGCTACGACAACCCGGAACAGGGAAAATACCGGCTGATCGTGCGCTCGCTCGACAGCGGTGAAGAGACGACACTGACCGGGGGCCCAAGCACTCAGACTCTTGTGAGTCCGGTTTGGTCGCTGGATGGCAAGACGATTCTGTGCGTGGCGAATCAGCCTGGCAACGCTTTGACTGGGTTGATGGCGGTGGACGTCGCCAGCGGTCAACAGCATTTGATGCTGAGTTCGGACGCGATCCTTCTTTCTCCGACTTGGCTGCCGGAGGGACACGGATTGCTGGTGTTGCTAAGGGGGCGCGATTCGAATTTTACCCGGCAGCAGATTTATTTCGTGGCATACCCGATAGGACGCATGGATCCGATCACGCGCGATACAAGTAACTATTCAGATCTCAGCGTCGCCGCGAATGGTCAGATTCTAGCTACCGTGCTAAGTGAAGAACGCTGGAACGTTGACGTGATGTCAGCGTCGGAAGGTGGCGCCGATGCACATCCAGTCGCGCCCGCCGCGATGTATACAAACTTCACGTGGACTCGCGATGGCCGCTTGATCGACGACAAAGACAACCGGCTGAATTGGGTGAATCCGGAGACCGGCGCGAAGGGGAGTTTTGCCACCGAGCAGGATTCCTCGAATGGTGATCCATGGCAGTGCTCCGACGGACGCTACATCGTTTTCCTCTTTGGATTGCATGGCAGCAGCGCCAGCCAGAATGTCTGGCGCGCGGATTCTTCCGGAGGCAACTTGAAACAACTGTCGCAGGGGAAGTCCGATAACTTTCCAGTCTGCGCGCCGGATTCGAAGTCGGTGTTCTACCTGGAAGAAGGGACCGGCCAGATCATGCAGGTCCCGATCGACGGGGGTACTCCGAGGAAAGTTTCCCACCTCAACGTTGCCGGATTTTTTGATGTCTCACCTGATGGACGCACGTTGGCTTTCGCAACTGTAGATCATGCGGCAGGGCACGAAGAGCGGCTGGCGCTCGTCTCGGTGGATTCCAGCCAACTCGTGAAGAAGGTTGAATTTCAGCGCCCGCGCATAGGCTTGGTGCATTTCTCGCGTGATGGCAAAGCAGTCGTCTATCCTATCCGGGAAAACAACGCCGACAACCTTTGGCAGCAACCACTCGACGGATCGCCGGGAAGGCAGCTGACCTCATTCAAGTCAGAACACATCTGGGATTATCACTGGTCTCCCGACGGCGCCAAACTTGGAGTAGTACGAGGGCACACGGATTCAGACGTGGTGCTGGTACGCAGCCAGCAGCAGTAAGGCGTTCGCCCTCGGACCTCAGACGTTGAAGCTGCGCACTAGCAGTGTCAAATTAGCCCAAAAACACTAAGGGCGGCCATTGCTGGCCGCCCTCATTGCGGATTGTCACTTGCGAAGCGGTGTTTAGACGCCCTTGACGTTCTCTGCCTGCCAGCCCTTGGGGCCTTTGACCACGTCAAATTGCACTTGCTGACCTTCCTGCAGGCTGCGGAAGCCACTGGCCTGAATAGCGGAGAAATGCACGAAGACATCCTCGCCGTTCTGGCGGCTGATGAAACCGTAGCCCTTAGCGTCGTTAAACCACTTCACTGTTCCTGTTTCCATGTTGTTGCACTGTTCCTTTTTCTTGATGTAGCGCTGAAACTTTCGGGATTCTTCTGCAGGCAGGTCACACGCTGGGTTAAGCGGAGATGCATGTACTGCGAAGGAACTCTAAAGTCAAACGCAGTATTATTGTACGTGAAAGTGCACAGAAATAGCTACAAAATTCGCAGGACAGAGATCTTAAGTCATTTAACATCAGGTGGTTATGAGTAACGTCGGGGTTCGAAGATTGGATTTCAGATTTGAGATTGCAGATTGAAAATCCTGCGCCCGCTGTTTCTTATTCTGCCATTCCCAAATCTGCAATCTGCGATGATCTGCAATCTGCAAATCCCTTGATTTGCCACTTTTGCGCAAACGAATCATCATAGAAACAAATGCGTTCGAGGATTCTTCTAATCTCAATTCTGCTGATGGCGAGCGCCTGCTGGGCTGGCATTGTGGACAGCGTCCGTTTTGCCCTGTCCCAAAACAATTTTGCCGGGGCCGAAGCCCAGCTCAATTCCTATCGTGATCAGCGGGGCACAGACGCGGAGTACCTGGAAGCGTATTCCTGGCTCGGACGCGCTGCGCTCGATCAGGGTCAATACGATCAGGCGGCATCGTACGCAAAACAGACGAAGACGCTGGCGCTCGAACAACTGAAGCAGCGTTCGCTAGATGCAGAGCCTCATTTGCCATTAGCACTCGGGGCAGCGCTCGAGGTGCAGTCGCAAGTTTTGGTTGCGCGGGGGCAGAAGGCGCAGGCGGTCGCGCTGCTGCAGGCGGCGCTGCGTACTTATGGCAATACGTCGATTCACGATCGAATTCAGAAGAATCTGAATTTGCTCTCGTTTCAGGGGAAGATCGCGCCGGCGTTGAAGTCGGATCAGTTTCTGGGAGCGCCGCTGCCGGCCGCGGCTTCGCTCAGAGGATCTCCGGTGCTTCTGTTTTTCTGGGCGCACTGGTGCTCGGACTGCAAGGCCGAGGCGCCGATTATCACGCAGTTGCGGTCGGAGTATGCGGGCAAGGGATTGAAGGTGATCGGGCCGACGCGGTTTTACGGCTACACGGCGCAGGTCGAGCATGCCGCGCCAAGTGACGAAGTTCGATATATCGATGCGGTGCGGCATCGTTTCTACAGCGGTCTGTTGGATATGCCGGTGCCCATCAGCAAGGCTAACTTCGAAGCTTACGGAGCTTCGACCACGCCCACGCTGGTGTTGCTGGATCGTGCAGGGAAAGTCGCCTGGTACCATCCGGGGGCGGTGCCGTATGGGGAGTTGCGGCAGGAGATTGAGAAGGTAGTCGCGCGGTAAATCCCCCCTACTTCTAAAAGTCGGATGAGTGACGTGCAAGTGCTGCCGAGCGTCGCTCGGCGGACAGCCGAGGCGGCTGTCCCCACATGTACTATTTGATTTCCGTCAGCCTGCCTGTTTTAACGTTATAAACGAATCCCCGAACCGGAATGTGCTTTGGAATCCACGGATGCGATTTGACGCGGTGGATCTGCTGGCGGACATTCTCTTCGAGATCATCAAAGGCGTAGAAGTGGGCGGGTTCACTCGCTACCGTGCCCATCTTCTCGGCGAGTTTCGAGCGCAGGTCATATTCCTGCACCTTCAGCAGGCCGCAGTCGGTGTGGTTGATGATGACGAACTCCTGGGTGTCGAGCAGGTGATGGGAGACGATGAGCGAGCGCAATGCGTCTTCGGTGGCGATGCCGCCGGCGTTGCGGATCATGTGCGCGTCGCCGGGCTTCAGTCCCAGACAATGCTCGAACAGGATGCGGGAGTCCATGCAGGCGAGCACCGCTACATGGCGCTTCGGGCGGACGGAGAGTTCTCCCAGCTTGAAGTTGCGTGCGAATTCTTCGTTGGCTTTTAAGAGTTCATCAGCTACGGACAAGTCCTTGCTCCTGGCGAAGTCAAAATCCCCACTTCCGGCAAAACCAGCCAGAAATGGGGTACCCGAAATGTTGGTGCCCAGCCTTTTGGATGTGGTCATAGTTTACCCGTTACAATCGGCGCTTGAACCTGGATGACACGATTGTCGCGATCGCGACGCCCGCGGGGCGTGGGGGGATCGGCGTGGTGCGGATTGCAGGGCCTGAGGCACGGAGGATTGCAGGGCCTATGCTGCGGTTGAAGCACGAATTGGAATCGGGGCGAACGGTGTTTGGGGAACTCATCGAGCCTTCAAGTGAAGTCAAAAACCCCACCCTGTCGCAAAAAGACGCGACAAGGGTGGGGCACCCGACAGCCGAGCTTCGCTCGGCTGGAACGGACGAGGCGTCCGTCCCTACACAATCGGGGAGGATCGACGAGGTTGTCGTTACCTTCTTCGCGAAACCTTACTCGTACACCACCGACGATGTCATCGAGATTTCGG
This sequence comes from Candidatus Sulfotelmatobacter sp., assembly GCA_035568275.1. Classification (GTDB taxonomy): domain Bacteria; phylum Acidobacteriota; class Terriglobia; order Terriglobales; family Acidobacteriaceae; genus Sulfotelmatobacter. Next base: position 10,209 of record DATMOO010000135.1, on the reverse strand, counting down.
CGCACGGATCGCCAGTCGTGCTGGGGCACATTGTGGAGATTTGCATGGCGGCGGGTGCGCGGGTGGCTGAGCCGGGGGAGTTTACGATGCGGGCGTTTCTTAACGGGCGCATCGATCTCACTCAAGCTGAGGCGGTACGCGATCTGATCGAATCGCAGACGCTTTATCAGGCGAAGGTTGCGGCGGAGCAGCTGGATGGATCGTTATCGCGACGACTGCAGCCGATCAAGCAGAAGCTGGTCGAACTAATCGCTGTGCTCGAAGCGGGAATCGATTTCGCGGAAGACGATGTTTCCGTGATGCCGGACCAGAGGATTCTCGAGCACATCGCCGTCGTACGGAAGCCGCTGGAAGAGCTGAGCGCCAGCTTCGCTTACGGAAAAATCGTCCACGAAGGATTGACGCTGGCGATTGTCGGCAGGCCGAACGTGGGGAAGTCGTCGCTATTCAACCGGCTGGTGGAGCGCGAACGGGCCATCGTGACAGCGACTCCAGGGACCACGCGCGATTTGGTCACCGAGACGGTTGCGATCGGTGGCATTCCGGTCCGGCTCGTAGATACGGCCGGCATTCGCCATGCGCTCGATGAGGCGGAGTCGATCGGGATCCGGAAATCGATGGAGGCGCTGGCCGATGCGGACCTGGTGCTCGTTGTTCTGGATGCTTCCAAGGAGCAGGAGAGAGAAGATCACGAACTCCTGGCACAGGTGGAAAATCGGCCGGCTATCGTGGTGGAGAACAAGAGTGACGTAAGGAAGGAACGACGGGAAATCCCCACCTCTGGCAAAATCGGTCAGAAGTGGAGTACCCGCTCCATCCTCACCTCGGCTCTGACGGGCGAGGGGCTGGCGGAATTACGCGCTGAGATTCTGAAGTGCATCGGCGCCGACGCCAGCGTTCAGGATGCGGGATTTCTGACTAACGTCCGGCACGCCGGATTGATCAAGCATTCACTTGCGGCATTGGAAACGGCGGGAACAGCGGTTACGAACAAGGTCCCACATGAGATGCTGTTGCTGGACCTTTACAATGCCTTGCGGCCGCTGGACGCGATCACGGGAGCGACAACGACCGATGACATTTTGAACTTGATCTTCAGCACATTCTGTATTGGCAAGTAGGAGTAGTCTTTCTGCATATGAGAATCGTTCATCGGTTGGTCGTTTCGGCGGTCCTCTGCGTGGCGAGCATAGCGTTGGTCGCAGCGCAGACTGCGGCGCGTAAACCGAACGGTGCGGTGTTGCGAGAACCGTTCACCCAAAAGCTAAAGATCGATAAGGATCACTACTACGAGGAGCGCTACGACCGGCGCATCCCATATGTTTCCGAGAACGAAGTCTATTTATTCCTGGGCGACAAATTCGGAGTGAATGTTACGGTCCGGGACGGTCGGATCGTGAGTGTGAAGTATCAGCCCGATATTGCGAAGGCCGACGTGTGGTTCAAATTTGAGCAGCCCCCAGAGCTACCGGGCGGTGTCGGCATGACGCTCGCCATCGAGAACAAGATGAAGCACGGATTGAGCATGGAGGCGAAGATGAGCGTTCCCAAAAAGAAAGGAGAGATTCAGACGAGCATTCTGCCCGTGAAAGCGGGAAAGAATGGGCTCGAGACCTGGCCGCACGCCATCTCGCAGCTGGTGCTGGGCAACCTGCAGCTCACAAAGGATTCCGTCGACGAGCCGAAGAAGTGAATTTCCTGTTCCTACTTTGAGAGCGCGGCAAGTGCACTGCGAAACAGCGCGTCGAACGAGCCGCCCTTGCCACCTTTCACGCTGAGTTCCAGCGCCTTTTCTGCGGCGGCACGCTGATATCCAAGATTGACCAGGGCGGAGAGAACGTCCTCTTCCATCGCACTTACCGGCGCTGCGGTGGTGATGGCTGTTGGTGCGGCTTGCGGCAACTTGTCGCGCAGCTCGAGCACCATGCGCTCAGCGGTCTTCTTGCCGATACCGGGAATCCGCGTGAGGCGGGCGACGTCGTTGCCGCGGATTGCGCCTACCATTTCGTCGGCAGCCATGCCGCTGAGGATGGTGATCGCGAGCTTGGGGCCGATCCCGCTGACCGTGAGCAGTTTCTCGAAGAGCACCTTTTCCGGGGGACGAAGGAATCCGTAAAGAGCGAGCGCATCTTCGCGGACATGGGTGTGGATGTGCAGAGCCACCTCGGAGCCCGGCGCCGGCAAATCAGAAAATGTGGCCACGCTGATAGTGACGTCATAGCCGACGCCCGCGACCTCGACGATCGCCTGGTTAGGATGTTTGGCCAGGAGTTTTCCGCGCAAGTGGGCAATCATGGGCACGGTTATTGTAGCGGGTGAGGCCGGTGTTGGGTCTTGGGTGTCAGGTCCTGTTGACGCGAGTTCGAGACCGCGTCTGCGATTTGTGCTCTAATTCTGGCTATGAAGCCGCAGTTTGTGGTGCGTCGTTTCGCGTGTTGTGCCGCGATCCTCCTGACGTTTTGGTGCATTGCTCAGGGGCAACAATCGTCTCCGACCGAAGCGCCAAAGGCTTCGACGAGCACCACCGCGCCTGATTTCTCGAATGCGCGGAAACTGGTGCAGCAGGGCAAGATTGACGAGGGGATTGCGGAGTTGCAGGCGATAGAGGCGCGCGACCCGTCCGCGAAGGGCGTCTCGTTGGAGATTGGCACAGCCTATTACAAGAAGAGTGATTATTCGAAGGCGATCGAGTACCTGAAGAAAGCCATCGCGACGGATCCGGGCAACGACGAAGCGACGCAGCTTCTGGGTCTTTCGTATTACCTCAACGGTCATCCTGCGGATGCCATTCCACTCCTGGAGCGGGTCCAGGGATGGTATTCGCGCGCGAATGTGGACGCGGCCTACATTCTGGGCGTCTCTTATATCCAGCTGAAAAATTACGATCAGGCGCGCAAGTCTTTCGGCAAGATGTTCGACGTCCCCGGCGATTCTGCGGCAGCGTACCTCTTTACCGCCAGAATGCTGTTTCGCCAGGAGTACGATCCTATCGCAGAAGAGTATGCGAAGAAGGCGGCGGAACTCGATCCGAGATTGCCGCTGGTTCATTTTCTTCTCGGCGAACTTTACATCTACAAATCCAGAATGCCTGAAGCGATCGCGGAACTTCAGAAAGAACTTGCCATCAGCCCGGCGAATGCAGCGACCTACTACAAGCTGGCCGACGCGTATTCGCGGGTGCAGAAATACGACGAGGCGGAGCGGCTCTTACAGCGCTCGATCTGGCTCGATGCCACGACCACCGGGCCCTTCATCCTTATGGGCAAAGTGCTCGAGAAGAAAGGCGAGTTCGAGCTCGCCCTTCGATCGTTGCAACGGGCCGCGTCGATGGACCCCAATAATCCGACGACGCATCATCTGCTAGGGCAGGCTTACCGCGATATGGGAAGGAAAGAAGAGGCCGAGCGTGAACTTCAGCTGGCGGAGCAGTTGCAGAGCCGGGGCAATAACTAGAGCGCGGCTGCCTGTTCGCGGCGACGGGCCTGGATCTCGATGTAGACATTCACCAGTGAAACAGCGGCCGGGGTAACGCCCGGAATCCGCGACGCGTGGCCGATGGTGCGGGGGCGGATCTTCGTCAGTTTCTCCTGCATCTCGCGTGATAAGCCGCTTACTGAGCGATAGTCGAACCATTCTGGAATAGAGTGCTGCTCGGACTTCTTCAGGCGCTCCATGGCGCGTTGCTGCTGCAGCAGGTAGCCTTCGTACTTGATCTCGGTTTCAACCGACTTGAGTTCGTTGCGGACTTCGGAAGAGAGCTTCACCACAGAGGGCACGGAGGAAGTTCGGGCGAAGAAGTCCCCTGCTAGCCCGCTCAGAATCGGAACCAACTGCTCAACCGTTACTTCGGGCCGCTTCAATAGTTGTGCCAGCGTTTGGCCTATGGCAGAACAAAAGCCTGCCGAGCTTTGCTCGGCCGGACAGCCGGGGGCGGCTGTCCCTACATGAACATTGCTGGACTTCTGCTTTTTTATCGATTCCAGCATCTCGGGAGTTAGGCGCGTTCCCTCCAGCAGCTTCTTCATCTGAGTTAGTCGTTCTTGCTTTGCCTGGAACTCGGCCCACGCCTCATCGGAGATCAATCCTATCCGGCGGCCGTGTGGCGTTAGGCGACGATCTGCGTTGTCGATACGCAGGTGCAGGCGGAACTCGGCGCGCGAGGTGAACATGCGATAGGGCTCATTGGTGCCCTTCGAGATCAGGTCGTCGATCAGGATCGCAGTGTAGGCCTCCGTGCGGTCGAGAATCAGTGGCTGCTGCTGCTTGACGTGCAGCGCTGCGTTGATGCCGGCCATCAGGCCCTGGCAGGCCGCCTCTTCGTAGCCGGACGTGCCGTTGATCTGGCCGCCGAGAAATAATCCGGCAATCTTTCGCGTCTCGAGGGTGCGCTCGAGTTCGGTCGGATCGATCGAGTCGTACTCGATGGCATAGCCTGGACGCAGCATCTCAGCGTTTTCCAGTCCGGGGATCGACTTGAGAATCGCGAGCTGTACTTCCACCGGGAGCGACGTGCTCATGCCGTTCACGTAAATCTCGTACGTGTTCAGGCCCTCCGGCTCAAGGAAGAGCTGGTGCATTTCCTTGTCGGGGAACTTCACAATCTTGTCTTCGATCGAGGGGCAGTAACGGGGGCCGATCGATTGAATCTGCCCGCTGTACATGGGGGAGCGGTGGACGTTCTCGCGGATGATGCGGTGCGTCTCAGCCGTGGTCCACGCAATGTAGCAAGGCACCTGCGAGTCGTGGTGCGCGACGCGCTTGGTGCGGAAGCTGAACGGGGTGGGATCTTCGTCGCCAGGTTGCGCGGCGAAACGAGACCAGTCGATGGTGCGTCCGTCAAGTCGTGGAGGAGTGCCCGTCTTGAGGCGGCATCCGCGGAGTCCGAGCTTCTTGAGGGCTTCACCTAATAAAACCGCTGGGGGTTCACCCGAACGTCCCGCAGGATACTGTTGCTCTCCGCAGTGAATGAGGCCGTTGAGGAATGTGCCGGTCGTGATGATGACGGCTTGTGCGCCGACGGTGCGGCCGTCACGGAGCTTCACGCCGAGAATCCGGCGGCGCTCATCCGCGGCAGTCGAGCTTCGCTCGACCGGACAGCCGATGGGGGCCGTCCCCACATGAGCAGTGACGGCTTCCAACTGAGAGCCGACCGCTGAAAGCTGAGAGCTGTCCTCGATGATCAACTCCGCTACTTCGGCCTGCTTGATCTTTAGATTCGGCTGGGACTCGAGCACTTCACGCATCTTCAGGCGGTAGGCCTGCTTATCGCACTGTGCGCGGGGGGACCATACGGCGGGGCCGCGGGAGGTATTCAGCAAGCGGAACTGGATGCCAACCGCGTCGGTGATTTCGCCCATGATGCCACCGAGGGCGTCGACCTCGCGGACGAGATGACCCTTGGCGATTCCGCCGACCGCCGGGTTGCACGACATCTGGGCGATCAGGTCGAGATTCAGCGTGTACAGCGCGGTCTTCAGGCCCATGCGCGCGGCGGCCATAGCGGCCTCACATCCGGCATGGCCGGCGCCGACCACGACTACATCGAATTGTTCGGTGAACTGCATTCAGGAGTATGGGCAGAAACCCCAGTGAGCCTGCTTTCATTCTAGCAACTTGAACAAACGGCGTGACCCGGATCACTTGCCGACCGACCCTGCTACGCTTATATTGGGCTGTTCCACCATCCTTAGGAGAATTATGAATACCACGGAATTTTTCCAGCAGCTGGACTCTCGTATTTCCAAGTATGATCTGCTCTGCCATCCGTTTTACAAGGCGTGGTCGGCGGGGCATTTGACTCGCGAGGATTTGCGCGAATATGCGCAGGATTACTATCACCACGTGGAAGCGTTTCCTGCTTACCTCGCGGCCCTGGGAATGCGGCTGGAGGATGGCGATCTCCGCCGCGCCGTGTTGGCAAACATGTACGACGAGAAGGGAGTCGAAGAGCGGAAGAGATCAAGTGGGATTCCGCACGCTGATCTGTGGCTGGACTTCGCCGAGGGGATGGGTTCGTCCCGCAATCTGGAATGGCATAGCCCGGTGCCGGAGATCCGGCAGTTGATCCGGTATTTCCACCGGGTCGCCAGCGAAGGCCTGCCCGAGGAGGCGCTGGCTGCTTTCTACGCATACGAGTCGCAAGTTCCCCGGATTGCGACGGAAAAAGAACAGCGGTTGCGCGAGAAGTATGGTGCCGACGATAAAACCTGCGGCTATTTCACGCTGCACGCTGAGGCCGACGTGCATCATGCGCGCGTATGGCGGGGGCTCCTCGAAAAGCGGATTGCTTCGCATCCGGAAGCTGCCGATGCAGCATTGGATGCGGCGGAAAATGCCGCTCGCGCGTTGTGGCAGGCGCTGGACGGGATCGACTCGCGGCGCAATGCGATAGCAGTTGCATAGCCGGCGCGGGAAACTGGGTTCGGGCCAATGATTCTGTAAAATCATTGGCTCATTTCTTTTGGGAGAGAAACGATTGGCGAAAGAGATCCCGCTCGGGGTTTGCGGAGAAGCTGCCGAAACCGTTGTGTTTGAGAACACTCTGACTTCGCACCGTCCGGAACTACCGCCGGTTTATTCCACGCCGGACATGATTCGGCTGATGGAGACGGCGGCGTTTCACGCGCTGCAGCCTTACTGCGAAGGCGATGAGATTACGGTTGGAACGTCGATCAATATCGTGCATCGAGCTGCAAGCGGCGTTGGCGCTCGGATCAAAGCCGAGGCGGTGCTCGAATCATTCGATGGACGCTTCTATACGCTGCGCGTTACCGCCCGCGACGATGTGCAGGAGATTGGGCGCGGGACGGTGGGCCGCGCGGTGGTGAGCATCGGAAAGTTTCTGGAAAAGATGAAGAGCAGCGGCCGGTGAAAGCATCCAATCCCGCGTATGGCGGATCCTGAACAGAAGAAGAAGGCGGAAGCGTTCCGGGCAATGCACACAGGCACGGGTGCTGTGCTCCTGCCGAATGTCTGGGACGCTGCCAGTGCCCGCATCATCGAAGAAGCCGGGTTCCCAGCCATTGCGACCACAAGCGCGGGCATCGCGTTTGCGCAGGGATTCCCTGACGGTCAGAAGATTCCCGCCGAGCAGATGATCACTTCTATCGGGCAAATTGTAGCGGCCGTGCGGGTGCCCGTAACCGCTGATGTCGAGGCGGGCTATGGCCAGAGACCGGAAGATGCCGCCCGGACTGCGCGCAACGTGGTGGATGCCGGCGCTGTGGGCATGAATTTCGAGGATGCGACTGGCGATGGCGATCATCCTTTGACAGAGTTGACTCTGCAACTGGAGAGAATCCACGCAATCCGTGAGGCCGCTAAGAACTCGAGCGTGCCTCTCGTGCTCAATGCCCGCACAGATGTGTATCTCCTCCAGATTGGGGATCCGGCCACGCGCTACGATGAGGCCGTGCGACGGCTTGCCGCATTTCGCGATTCTGGCGCGGATTGCGTTTTCGTTCCGGGAATTCGCGATGCGGAAACGATCGGGTGTTTTGTCACCGATCTGAAATGTCCCGTGAACATTCTCGGCGTGCCCGGTTCCCCATCCGTACCTGAGCTGGTCAAGCTGGGAGTGAAACGAATCAGCCTAGGTTCGGGTCCGATGCGGGCGTCGCTGCGATTCCTGCGCAGGCTTGCCCAAGAGGTAAAGACTTCCGGCACGTACAAGTTGATGGAAGGTGCGCCGTCGCATGCGGAAATGAACAAGCTGATGAGCGGCAAGCGGATACCGAATAGATAGACCGCGCGCTCCCGCAGAGGCTAAAGCCAGCGTATCTATTGGCTCTGGACGGCACGACTGAAGTCGTGCCCTACCCAAAAATGATTTTCGTGCCTCACCCAAGACGATTTCGTGTTCGACCCAAACAGATTTGCGAGACAAGTTCTGAAGCCTGCCATCCTCATCGGCATCATCTCTGACACGCACGGCCTGCTTCGTCCGGAAGCTCTCGCAGCGCTGCGTGGATCTAAGCAGATCATTCACGCTGGCGATGTAGGCGCCCCCGAAATTCTCGACGAACTCAGGGCAATAGCACCAGTCACCGCGATCCGCGGAAACATCGACAAAGGAGCGTGGGCACGCAGATTGCGGGAGACTGAAGTCGTAGAGGTCGGCGGTATTTCTATCTATGTCCTGCACGATCTGGCGCAGCTTGATCTAAAGCCGGAGGCGGCCGGATTCAGAGTTGTGATCTATGGGCACAGTCACGTTCCGAAGCAGGAGATGCGTGGAGGTGTGCTGTATTTCAATCCAGGCAGCGCCGGGCCAAGGCGATTCAAGCTGCCAGCCACCGTAGGGAGGCTCACCCTGGAAGGTGGAACCGTCCGCGCGGAAATTGCGAACATTTCAGACTGAAGGCTTCGGATGTGCAGCTGACCGGTGAATTTCGGGGACGTTACAGTTGCTACAATCGCAACCGATGGCCAGCCCGCCTCCCACTCAAGATTCTGCGCACACAATTCTGGCAAACCAGGGCTGGCTCAGCGACTTGAACTCATCTTTCCGGAAACATTCTGATCTGGTGGCGGCATCGCTAGTGTTGATCGGCTTCCTGTGGCGGCTCTGGCAGGCGCGGGCAACGTTCTTGAATACCGACGAGGCCTGGCATTTCGCCGTGTCGAACCAGAGTTCTCTCAGCGCGGCATATCGGGCCAGTCTCACCCTGGCACATCCTCCGCTGATGGTTTTCATTCTCTATTTCTGGAAAGCGGTGGGCACGTCCAACCTGATGCTTCGCCTTCCGGGCGTGCTGGCGGGATTAGTTTTCTGCTGGGTCTTTTACAAATGGCTCGTGCGAGTCGCCGGCCACACAAACGCGCTGGTGGGCCTCGTCCTCGCATGTTTTCTGCCTCCGATGATCGTGCTGTCGGCAGAGTTGCGGCAATACAGCTTGATGCTGATGTTCGCGGTCGCAGCGGCGTACTTTCTAGAGGTTGCAGTGGCGGAGAATTCGGTGAAGGCAATGAGTCTCTCATCCGCGAGCCTATACCTCGCGATGCTTTCGCACTATGCGGCCTTTTTGTTCGCGGCAGCTCTGGGGACTTACGCCATCGCGCGCATGTGGGCGCAGCGCCCCCGCATCACGGTGGTCGGTTCGTGGGTTGTGGGGCAGGCTGTCGGACTGGGCATTGCAGGGGCACTTTATTCGACTCATATTTCGAAGCTGAGTGCAGTTTATCCGGTGGCGGAGCCCCTGCAGCGGTTCGGCGACTTCTATCTTTCCGACTGGTATTTCCATGCGGGCCGCGATCGGCTCTTGCCTTTTCTCTATCGGGGGACATTCGGGGTATTCCGTTTCATCTTCGGCCAGACCGGCATCGGACAAGTCGCAGCGGTCCTGTTCCTGGCGGGAGTCTTGACCTTGCTGCTTTCAAAGCAGAGAAGTTCGAAACAGATGTTGCCAGGGCTGGTCGCACTTCTGTTGGCGACGCCGTTCGCGCTGAATTGGATCGCGGTAGTGGCAGGGTTGTATCCCTACGGGCGAACGCGACAATGTATGTTTCTGGCGCTGTTCGCGCTCCCGGGGGTGGCCGTCGCGCTAGCCAGGATTGTCGGTAATTCGATAGGTCCGGCGTGCGGATTGGCATTGCTGATGGTGATCTGTTGTCACGCGTTTGGCACGCTGCAAGGCCGCGACATGCTTCCTCTTGCTGAGCAACGCCACGAGCACATGGATAAGCTGATGGAATTTGTTCGTAGCAATATCGGGCCCAACGACCTCATCTATACAGATCAGGCGACGAGCTACCAGTTGCGGCACTATCTGTGTAATCAGAAGCCCATCAGCGTCGATGTTTCGCCCGAAAGATTCGAGGGTTTTCGCTGCGAAGGATTTCGCATCGTATTCACTAGACCGAACGATGGCGCTCTCACGGCGCAGGGCGTGGACGTCCGCTGGCACAACTCGGACGGTCAGCTCGATCTGAGTTTCATCGGCGAACACGCTTGGGTGGTCCAGGGTGGATGGGCGAGCGGGCTCGGTGAGGCACTGCAACCTGTGTCCGGGTTCACGCAAATCGAGGTTCGTTCCTTCGGGCGCTATCTTGAGATCTTCAAACTGCCGACGCGATTCCCCCGCCCGGGGCAAGGGTAGAATTGTCGGTTCATGGCTCTCGAATTCTCGATCCAAAAGACAAACGGGAAGGGACGTGGGGGGCGGCTGATCACGCCGCACGCTGCAATCGAAACGACCGTTTTCCTGCCGG
>DATMOO010000134.1:0-3802 GCA_035568275.1 Candidatus Sulfotelmatobacter sp. | reverse complement strand
ATCCCCTGCCGAACCGCATACCGCACCAAGCTCGCTGTCTCATGAATATCCAGCTTCTGCATTAGTCTAGTCCGGTGAGACTCCGCAGTCTTTACGCTGATGCCCAGCAACGACGCCACGTCTTTTGTCGACTTCCCTTCCGCGATCAGCTGCAGCACTTGCCTCTCCCGCAGCGTCAGCGGATTCTTCGATCTCTCCGACTTCGACTGATACGCCTCCATGACCCCACGCGATACTCCCGGACTCAAATACACCTGCCCACGCGAAACTTGCCGGATCGCCAACAGCAAATCGTTGGCAACCTGGCTTTTCAGCACGTACCCCTTCACGCCTGCTTCCAGCGCCTCTGAGATGTACTGGCCTTCATCATGTTGTGTCAGCAGAATCGTCTTTGTTTTCGGCGAACTACGGCTCACTTCCCGGGCGGCATCCAGTCCATTCAATATGGGCATGCTGATATCCATCACCGCGATATCAGGGTGCAGCGTCTCCACTTGGCGAACGCACTCCTGTCCGTCAGAGGCTTCGCCTGCCACTTGAAATCCTTCGCGTTCCAGTAAGGACTTCAGGCTTTGGCGTACCAACACATGGTCATCGGCGAGCACGATGCGAATTGGCATTGGATCCCTCCGTCGGAAGCTGGATTAAGAGTTTGGTTCCCCGTCCAGGGGCCGAATCGATCGACAGCGTTCCTCCTATGGCATTCAAGCGTTCCTGCATCCCGGTTAGTCCCAGTCCCCTTCGCTTGTAATCCGACTGCACTACCTGCATATCAAACCCTTTGCCGTCGTCCTCGATGGAACAGCACAGCTGGCCATCTTTCCGGCCGATCCGAATCCTTACCCGGCTCGCCTTGGCATGTTTCGTGGCGTTAGTCAGCGCTTCCTGAACCACGCGATAGAGCGCTATTTCCATCGGCCCGGCGAGGCGGCCCGCAACGGTCGTTTTGATTTCGATGGCCACGCTGGCTCGCTTGGAAACTCCTGCCGCCAGGAAACGGATTGCCGGAATCCAGCCCAGGTCGTCCAAGATCGTTGGCCGAAGTTCGTGGGAATACCGCCGCAACTGTTTCTCGACCTGGTTGAGCAATTCTTCTATCCGCCCCACTGGCTCTTTCTGGCGCTCTGGCAATTCCCGAGCGAGGTCCGCGAGTGCCAGGTGGACCGCCACCAATAGCTGCCCGGCTTCGTCGTGGACCGCGTACGCTATCCGCTTGATCTCTTCTTCCAGTGTTTCATTGAATTGTCGCAGCGCCGCGATCGCCTCTTGTACTCCGCGATGCGCCATTTCGTAGGGCGAGAGCATCTCCGCCAGGAACTCGCCGCCGGCAGTCAACAATTCCTGGTGGTGGGCCTTTCCTTGCGCCTCGCTAAGTAGCTCAAGGACAGTCTGATGATGCACGGACGCGATTTCCATGAGGCTCTTTCTCTCGATGATGGCGCGGCGACCCAGCTCATAAGCGCGGCCCAAAGCGGCCTCGCCGCCACGTTGCGCGTATTCACCAACCGCCGAGCGATATTCTTCGTCGAACCTTGCCAGCGGCTTCGTTTTCGGTTTGGCTCCCGCCTTCATGTGCGAATCCCGGTTAGCCGCACAACCAATACCAGCGCGTCGTCATTTCCGCGGCAATGCTGTTTGAGGATCTTGTCCGCCGCCCTCTGCGGGGATTCCATTGCCGCAAGACCTTCGGCAAACTCTCCGCGAATCCCATCCGTAACAAATACCAGCGTATCTCCCTTGGCTACGGGAAGCACCGAGGCCTGCAGAGCGGGCAGCTGCGAACCGACCACACCTCCGCGCAGCAGCAAAACTTCCTGCACGTTTCCCTTCTGGGCCCCGTTGCGCATCAACGCTCCCTGCACGTTGCCCACTCCTGCCCAGGTCATCATGCCATGTTCGAGCTCAATCGAAGCAAGGCTCATGACCACTCCGCGGGTCGCGCGAAGTTCCTCGTGGCAGCGCTCCAGCAAAGAGATGATCGGTTGCTCCGACCCTGCCTTGAGAATGGCAACAGCCGCCTTTGCGGCGTTGGCGGCTTCTTCGCCATGTCCAATTCCATCGATCGCTGCGACCAGAATGCCCCCCTGGTTGCAGCAAACCATGTGCTGGTCTCCCGATTCTCCCTGACCCGGGAGCACGAATTTCGCCACCCCGTACTCCACCAGCGGTACGTTTATTGTCTCCACTTTTTCACCGTCACAGTCGTTCCTCTGCCGGGTTGGGAAGCAATCTCAAAGTCGTCCATCAAGCGGCGCACCCCAGGTAACCCCAGCCCCAGGCTTCCCGAGGTGGAGAAGCCGTCGCGCAGCGCCTGGCGGATATCGGGGATGCCTGGACCCTCATCGCTGGCAATCACCGCAATGCCTTGCCGGTTCATGCCATTTACCATCTTCAGCGTGATTTGCCCTCTGCGCGCGTAGGACACGATGTTGCGCGCCAATTCTGAAATGGCCGTGGCAATGAGCGTGGCATCTCCCATGGAGAAACCCAGCTCCGTCGCCATCAACCGGCCCTTTTGGCGAGCCACGACGATGTCCTGGTCGGACTTGATGGCCACCCGGATTTCCTCAGCCGACACTGTGGCTCACCTTCAGTTCATGGTTTTGAACTTTTCGTTCAAGTACGCCAGGCCTTCTTCTAAGTCTAGCGCGGTGGCCACGCCTTCCAACGTCAAGCCCAGTTGCACCATGGCAAACGCCACTTCCGGCTGGATTCCTACGATCACCGTCTCCGCGCCGCGCAGCCGGATCATGTGTGCAATTTCCCGCAACGTCCTCGAGGCAAACGAGTCCATCACGTCCATGGCGGTCACATCCACGATCACCGCCCGCGACCGGAACTTAACCACTTGCTGCACCAAGCCCATGCGCAGGTGGTTGAGGTCCTCGTCCGACAGCGCCGCCTGAAAGGTCGCAATCAGGACCGCTCCCTGCTTGAGAATGGGGACTTCCAAGTGGCCCTTCCTCCGCTTTGCCTAGCGTGGCTCTGCTAGTTTCTCGACTTTGTAGCCCAACAGTCTTTCCGCCTGCTCGATGCCGCCCTGCAGGTCGCCCACCGTATTCATCTTGCCCAGGTCCACGCCGATGGTCACCAGCGTCTGCGCGATCTCCGGCGAAAGCCCGGTGACAATGACGGTCGCGCCCAGCAGCCGCGAAGCCTCCACCGTTTGCACCAGGTTGTTCGCCACCGTCAGGTCCATGGCCGCCACACCGGTAATATCGATAACCACCACTTTCGCGCGGTTCGTGCGGATTCCGCGCAGCAGTTGCTCCGTCAACTGCCGCGCGCGCTGCGGATCGATGACTCCGATGATCGGCAGAATCAGCAATCGTTCGCGGACCTGCAGCACCGGCGTCGAGAGCTCGCGGATCGCTTCCTGTTGCTGGCGGATGACGCGCTCGCGCTCTTGCACGAAACCTACTGCCACGGTGTTCGCGATGCGGTTCGCGGCAGGCTCGTACGCGTCCAGGATGCGATTCAATTTTTTGAAATCCGTCTGGTACTTTGCGAAGAGGGACCGCGCCAGGACGTCGCGCAGCAGCAGAACGATTCCCACCACTTCGTGCGTTTCCACGCCTCGCGGAATGATGCGTTCCGACAGATTGCGCGCGTAAGCCTGCAGCGCTTCGAATGCTTCGGTTTCCAGGGCCTCCACATAGCTGTCGTACACCGAAGTTGCTTCCGCGAAGATCTCTTCCTTGGTCATCGCCGTCAGCAGGCGCGTCTCGGTGATGCGCACCACCCATTCCTCGCGCAACTGCGTTCGGTTTTGCCGAAGGTGCGCGACGAGTTCGCGAAGAAG
>DATMOO010000133.1:0-37410 GCA_035568275.1 Candidatus Sulfotelmatobacter sp. | reverse complement strand
ACTCTACGAACTTCCTGAAGACCTCCGCAGCCGGCTCCGTTCCGCCATCATGACCAAGTGCCAGCAGCAACGGAAACGCGGGCCGCAGAGCGTTTGATAGCTGATTTTCGATTGCGGATTGTAGATTTCAGATTTCCTGTTGGCGAGTCCTGTTCGCTGCTGGTTGGGACAAGATCCCATCAAGATTCTTTCCCCTTACGTTCATGAAGGCATGACTGTACTGGAGCTGGCTGAACGTGGCCACGCGCGATGCGGCGTTCGCCGCAGAAGCGGCGGCGGCTACCGGACTAAGCGTGGCCGAGCGTCCCGCGATCAAGAGAACCCAGGCAGCTTTGCCCTTCAAGAAGTAGGGCCCTGTGGATGTTTTTCCCTAGATTGGCAGACTGTGAAAAAGGCGTTCACTGGCAGGAAAAGTGCTTCGGGCCGATATAAAGCCTTTCGCGTCAGGAAGGTAGAGCGATCCCACAGTCGCAACCCGCCCGGCACGAAAACCGAAACCCTTCAGGCAATCCATGAATCTAAGTATTTGAGTGATGCAGTAACGGCGGAGGGGGAATCACTCACAATAACCCAGGTACTGGCATACACGCTCAGGTATGGAAGGTGGGTCCATGATCGACAAATTGCTGAATTATTTCTTTGGCTGCAGGCACGCACGCTACAGCTTTCCCGTAACCGTCCGTCGCGCAAAGCGCCGCCCCCAGGCCGCTTCACTGACTGGAACCTATGTTGCCTGTCTCGATTGTGGCAAGGAATTCCCCTACGACTGGCAGCAGATGAAAGTCATCACTTCCCCCGAGCGTCATCGCGAACAGCTAGCCGAATTGGCTAAACACGCCGCGTAGAAACTGCGTTAACCACGAAGGACACGAAGGTGCACGAAGGAAGTTCGATTTCCTTCGCGATCCTTAGTGTCCTTCGTGGTTATTGCTCTTGAAGCGGCTCCTCTATTTGTGCCCAGGTAGGCTTGGAGTGTAGCTGCATGGGTAGGCATACGATCCGAGGAACGTAAACCGCTGATTGACCGACGTTGGCGCGGGATAAGGTCCGGCGAACCAATCGTAAAACACAAGGTCTTCGAGATGGTAGGTGATTCCCGCAAACGGGACCTTCAGCCCGAACGGCTGGACCGGATCGCCCGTTTCCATATTGGGATCAGCCAGACAAGGGGAATTGTTGACGGTAAACGGATCTCCCGTGGTCTCACCCAGTTCGTGGCTGAGGATGAAAAGATCCGGAACAAATCCTTCCCAGGGAGAGTTGAGATAGGGCTGGTTCAGCCTCGGCCCGGTGACGGAGTGATAGGCGCCCGCAAAGCATGGAGACTCGGTCGTGCCATCGCTCTGGCCCTCGCAGGTGTTGTAGGTTAAGAAAAACGGAAGCACGCTGCCGGGCAGGCCAGCCGAAGCGATGTAGTTCTGCTGCTGGAAATCAAACCAGTTGATGTCGATGTCGGCCATATTCCCTCCATTGGCCGACCCGGGAGTTTGCACGCCAAATCCCGCAGGCACGGTCCATACCACCTCGGCCTGTAGGACTGGTTGAAACAGCACGTGGTAGTCCGCGGCGGTGGTGCTCACATATTTCCACCAACTGCCGCGCTGGAAGGCATCGATATATTGCGTGTCGCCGAGGTTGACGCCGCCATTCATCCATGTGGTATTGCCGAAGATGGGCGAATTCGTGGTGGCATCGACGGCGTTCACACCCTTTTTCACCAGGACCGCTGCCGGGTCCCACACCGATCCATCGGGCAGAATCAACTTCACCGGGACGACGTACACAGGAATGATCGTGGTCGACGAGCCGTCGGCCGGGTTCCGTCCCAGCATGCTGAAGTGGTAATTCTTCCCGCCCCAACTGATGGTGCCATTCCAATGGGTGACCGTCGCGCTGGGCTCTGCCGACGGGCTGAGTGTCTTGCCTTGCTTGGCTGCATTCTCCAGGAGTATTTTCCGTGCCTTGGCCTCTCCCTCGCCTAAGTTAATTCTCGCCGGCTGCTGGGCGATTGTGAATGTCGCGGTGCCTAGCGAGACAGCTAACACTGCCGAGATCGTTTTCAGGTTCATTGGTCTTTCCTCCGTGAAAGTCAGGCTGGAATTTCCCTCGTTGATGCCTGCGAGCCCACGACTCGCTTGGCTTTTGAAGGCGACCATTCTACGACGAAATGACACGGAGCGTGTCAACAGAACGTTTCAGAGAGAATGCCCCATACGAATGCGGGGGCATTTTTTGGTGCTGCAAACCTGCGGAAGGCATAAACCACAAAGGGCACGAAGGTACACGAGGGAAACTCGGTTTCCCTTCGCGATCCTTAGTGTCCTTCGTGGTTATTGCTTTTAACGGGATGGATATTCCGCCGGAATCGGAACCGGCACGCGCTTGTCGATGGGAACGAATTCCCTTTCGCCGGGTCCGAGATAGACCTGCCGCGGGCGCGCAATCTTCTGCTCCGGATCCTTCATCAGCTCTTCCCATTGCGCCAGCCAGCCAGCGGTTCGCGGAATCGCGAACAGCACCGTGAACATCTCGGGCCGGAATCCCATGGCCTGATACATGATCCCGGAGTAGAAGTCGACGTTAGGATAAAGTTTGCGCTTTATGAAATATTCGTCTTCCAGCGCGATGCGCTCCAGTTCGAGCGCGATGTCGAGTTTAGGACTGCGTCCCGTAACCTCGAAGACCTGCTCGGCGCACCAGCGGATGATCTTCGCCCTCGGGTCGTAATTCTTGTAGATGCGATGTCCGAAGCCCATCAGCTTGAAGTGTCCGTCCTTGACGCGCTTGATATAAGCCGGGACGTTATCTTTTGTTCCGATTTCCTCAAGCATTCTCAGCACTTCTTCGTTGGCGCCACCGTGCAAGGGGCCGGCCAGTGCGCTTGCCGCCGAAGCCACGGCGAGATAGGGGTCGGTTTCCGAGCTTCCCACCGAGCGCATTGCACTCGTGCTGCAATTCTGCTCGTGGTCGGCATGCAGAATGAAGAGAATGTCGAGCGCCCGAGAGATCGCCGGATGGGCAACATACTTGGGCTCGACCATCTTCCACAGCATGTTCATGAAATTCTCGGTGTAGCTCAGATCGTTGTCCGGGTAAACGTAGGGGAATCCCACGTTGTGCCGGTACGACATGGCCGCGATCGACGGCACTTTGCCGATGAGGCGAACAATCTGGTGCATACGGTCTTTGGGACTCCGGACCAGCTTCGCGTCGGGATACACGCTGGACAGCGCCGCAATGGTGCTCACGAACATCGACATCGGATGCGCGGAATAACGGAACCCTTCCATGAATTTCTTGGTGGTCTCGTGCAGCATGGTGTGGTGGGTGATGTCGTACATCCAACTGTTCAGCTCTTTTTCAGTTGGCAGTTCGCCGAACATCAGCAAATAAGCCACTTCGAGGAAAGTGCAACGCTCTGCCAGCACTTCGATGGGATATCCGCGATAACGCAGGATGCCCTTGTCTCCGTCGATGTAGGTGATGCTGCTTTTGCACGAGGCGGTGTTGAGGTAGGCGGGATCGTAGGTCATCAGTCCGAAATCGTCAGGACCGGTCTTGATCTGGCGCAGATCCATGGCCCGGATCGTTCCGTTCTCCACCGGAACGGTGTAGCTCTTATTGGTGCGATTGTCGGTGATGGTGAGTGTGTTCTCTGGCATGAGGTTTCCGCCTTTACGCGAGCGCGATTGAAACAAGCATAGCCGAGCCTATGGCGGTTACTCAAATCGATCTGTGATTTAAATCACAGATTCCTGTGACGGGATGGCAAACCCCGACCTGAACCCCGTTCGCAGGATCTATTCAAACTCAAGCATCACGATTTCCGGATTCGAGCCTAGACGGAGAGGCGGCCCCCACGTCCCGGCGCCGCTCGACGTGAATACCTGCATGCGCCCGATGCGACTCAGTCCGTACACAAACTGCCGATAGACTCGGCGGGCCATCCAACTCCACGGAATAAACTGCCCGAGGTGGGTGTGTCCTGACAGCTGCAAGGAAAACCCGAGAGCTTCGGCGGCGGCGGGATCGTCTGGCGCGTGGGTCAGCAGGATGCTGGCGCGCTTGGGATCGAGCGGTAGGCGCCTCAGCACGGAGGCCAGTCCTCCATTCGTAGCGGCATCGCGATACGGAACCCCAACAATCTGCAAGCCGTCGACATTGACCCGCTCATTCTTGAGAACGCGCACGCCAGTGGCAGCAATGGCATCCAGATATTTGCTGTCGTCACCGAACTGCTCGTGATTCCCAGCCACGAAGAAAACGCCATGCGGAGCGGTCAACCGGTTCAAGGGTTCGGCGGCTTTGGCGGCGTCGATGGCGGTGCCGTCGAACAGGTCGCCGGCGATGAAGATGAGATCAGGCGCCTCCCGCAGGACTGTGCCGATCAGGCGCTGCAGGAATCCGCGATTGCGTACGTGGCCCAAGTGCACGTCACTGATCAAGGCTGCTTTACGCCCACGCCAGGCATCGGGCAGATTCTGCAGCCGTACTCGGGCGCGAGTAATGCGGGTCCAGCTCGCGTTCCAGATTCCATACAGCCCGAGCGCCACGGCGAGCGCGAACAGACCCTCTACCATCCGGTGAAAGTTAGTTCCAACGCCGGCCAATGTGGCGATTCCCAGCAGCACCCAGGAGAAGAGCGCCGCGAGAAATAAGAAACTCAGAAAGCCCATCCACGAGGCTGCGCCCTTATAGAGCACGCGTACCGGCCCGCTGGTGTAGGAGAAGGCCAGAACAGATGCAATTACGAAGCTGATCGACAGCAGGCCAAGGGCTGCTTCCAGCAGGCGCGGATGGCCTGGCACGTGATGGAACGTCCACGTCTGGTAGAGAAAGTAATGCGTGAGGAATAGAACGAACTGAACGATGGCGATGAAGGTGATGAAAGTCTTTCGGCGGTGCACGTTTCATTGGATTCCGAAAGGCACCCCCGGGATTCTGGAAAGGAATAGGGCAAAGAGGGCGGCTTTCTTTACACCGCCCTAAAAAACGGGGTTTTTCGGGGTGCTCAACCTACCCTTCGGCTATCCGGCCATAGAGTTCACCGCATCCAGCACTGGTCTCGCCAGCCGTCTCAGGCGGCCGGAGATTCTCTGAGCACTGCCTGCTGTCTCCTCATCTGCAACCACCGTGCTTTCGCGATCTGACTTCTTAGGCAGGCGTGCACTGACGAGGCGCTTTATGGAGCGAAGGTTCTGAGCATCCGACTCCGTTCGATTACCTGGTGCATCCGCGAGCGATCCATTATCTCGATCATCGTCAAGCAACGGAGCTACTAACCGCAGAGCCTCGACCTCTCGACGTAGTTGCTCGATGAGAATTTCTTTGGCTCGCAGAACTTCGTATACGTCGCGCATATCGCTCTCCTGGGAAACGTGATTTCACTTCGACTCTGGTCCCAATTTGGCAGCGGTGACTCGAGCCGTTATTTGTGCTTCACACTTCTATGGGGCCCCACGAACGCGAAGAGCCGCGTCGGCTCTTGAACGATGAAGATCACTTTCATTCAGCAGTATGGACTTTAAAAGGATTACCTCTCCGCAACCCGAAACCACATTAGGTATTTTCCGTAGAACCCTAAGGGAAATACTGTATCTCGTCGCAGGGAGGTGCTAAATCAGGGAGTGTCTTGGATGAAGAGAACCACGAAAAGGTGGCGCGAGTCTGATGGAACCAGGACCCGCGCTCTGTGATCTTATTGCTTAACGTTAATGTTGATGTTCTGCTGCACGCGGTACTCGATGCCGTCGGCATCCCATCCCTGGATGGTGAGGATGTGACTTCCGTCTAGCGAAGTTGTGATCTCGTGTTGCAAGGTGGCATTGCTGGAGGTGGCGACGACCGTGTTGTCGAGGTAGGCCTTCATCGTCGTGATCGGTTTCGGGTTGAGAAGGATCTGTGCGTTGAGGTTGAATGTATTGCCCACGTACGCCTCGTCTTGTGGCGAAATGACGTTGATTCCGGGAAAGCACTGATTGCCTTTCGGCGCGCATCCGTAGTTGGAATAGGTATATTTGCCAGTGACGCTCTTGGTCGCACTGTAAGTGTGGCCGCTTGAATCGGTAGCGGTTGCTTTTACAGTGTAGGCAACGCCCTGCTTCGAAAGTTGCACCGATGTGCCCACTCCCCAGGAATTGCCGTTGGGAACGCTGTTGGTTACTTTCTGCGCCAGCACCCCGTTGACGTAGAAGCTGATGCTTTTGATGGGGGATGTACCAGTCGCGGATGCGTCAACCGGCGCATTCACCGGCAAGATGGCGCCGGAGGGTGGAACGCAGAAGTTAATTCCCGGAGACTTCGGCATGGAACAAAGACCGAATCCCAGGCCAGTGATGGAGACGGAAGTGCTGGCCTGGTACAGATGGCCTTCGCTGTCCCAGGCATTCACCACAAAATGGTGAAAGCCGTTGTAGATTCCGCCGTCATACAGATCGACGCCGGTCTGGCCGGGCGATCCGTCAAAAACGTCCAGATTATTGTCGTACAGTCTGAATTCGGTAATGGATGTACCCTGAGCGGGAGTGGAGCGGATAGAAATTTCGGGCGTATAGACGACAGTGGAACCATTCGTGGGAATGCAGATTACTACTCCGGGCGATGAGGGGTTGTTGCATTGCGGCCAGGCAGTAGCGGCCATTGACGATACAGCAAGCAGGGTTAAAGTAATACAGCGTTTCACGGCAACCTCCGTGCAGCATTAGAGGACAGCGGATTCTGCGAAGGTTGTTTTTGGAAGATGCCGCTCCATAGATCGACGCGAGGATACTGTACTAATGCAAAAGTAATCATGTGTTTACCGCAAATGGGACACGACGGTGAGAAGTGGGATAAGTCTGTGAGGGGTGAACATCAAAATTCCCGCCCAAGCAAAGGTTTGACGGGGCAGCCTCCAGAGTTTGGTTTGACCCGGCAAGGACCCTGTGCCACACTGCTGGCGGATGTTCCTGCCATGCGCCGCTTTGCTGTGCCGTCCCTCATCTTCATCTGCAATTGCTTAATGATCTCGTTTTTGCTCGTGTGCTGCGCTGTCACGATGCTGGCGCAGGGGGCGGGTCCGACGGTGGACAATGGCTTGCGGGATTCTGCGTCGTTATATATCACCGCTCCCGGGACAGGCATTGTGGTCGCAACCGTGTCTGCGGAAAAAAAGAACGGTCACCTTGATCGCCAGGCGCTGCTTCAATTGATCAACCGGTCAGCCCAGACAGCGGTTTGGCAGACCACAAACGATATTGTGCAAGGAGCGTTTCAGGACGAGGTTTCGCAAGGAGTGTTTACCAACGTAACGTACGGAGAATACGAGATTGAAGTGAGCGCGGCGGGTTATGTGAGCGAGCGCCGCCAGTTGCAAGTGGTCAATTCATGGAGCCCGGTGCAACTAAAGTTTACGTTGAAACGCGATCCCGAGGCGATCAACCTTGATGTGCCGGATATGGGGCTCTCCGCGAAGGCGCGCAAAGTCGTGAAGCGGGGCGTCTCGGCGCTGAAGTCAAACAATCTGAAGGAAGCGGAGAAACAATTGCGCGCAGCCTATCAGTCCGATGCATCGAGTTCGGACGTTAATTTTCTGCTGGGCTATTTGTATTACCAGAAAAGCGATTACGGGCGGGCAGCGGATTACCTGCTTGCCGCTAGCAATATCAATCCCAGAAACACGCAGGCGCTCACGCTGTTGGGACGAGCCAGATTGCAACAGAAAGACTATCCGGCGGCGCGCTCGGCACTGGAGCGGGCGGTGCTGGAAGATGGGAATAACTGGCAGCCGCACAATTTGCTGGCCGATACGTATCTGCATCAAGGCAATTACGACGGTGCACGCGACGAAGCCCATGTGGCAATCGAAAAAGGGAAAGCTCTGGCCAGTCCAGCGGAGCTGGTGCTGGGAGAAGCACTGGTGAATTTGGGCAATAACAAGGAAGGGCTGGAGGCATTAAACCGCTTTTTGGAAGAGTCGCCGCGCCATCCCATGGCGGGGCAGGTGCGCGGCCTGATTGCAGAAATTGAAGAACATTCTGCAAATCCTATCGCGGTGGCCTCGGCGGACGCAGGCGCGTCCAAGTTGGTGGGAGTGGACCCCCTCCAGGCTCTTGGCGCTCCGCTATTTTCTTTGAAGTCGTGGCAGCCGCCAGGCATCGACGAGGTCAAACTCAATGTTGCCGTGGGAATGGCCTGCCCCACCGAGAAGGTGATCGACGAATCGGGGAAACGGGTTCAGGAATTGGTGGAAGACGTGATGCGGTTCGCCGCGGTTGAAGACCTGTTCCACCAAAGACTCGATGCCTACGGGCTTCCCATTCGCACGGAAACACGCAAGTTTAACTATGTCGCTGCGATTTCGGAGCAGCAGCCTGGGTTTCTTTCGGTAGATGAATACCGCGCCGACAAGTTGAGCCTGACCGGCTATCCGGACGAGATTTCCAGCACCGGATTTGCGGCGCTGGCGCTGGTGTTCCATCCGCACATGCGCGACAACTTCGAGATGAAATGCGACGGACTGGGAGATTGGCGCGGACGTGCGGCCTGGCTGGTGCGCTTCGAGCAACGCGACGATCGCACCAGCCGCATTCATAGCTACAAGGTCGGGACCCAGATTCACCCGGTCAAATTGAAAGGACGCGCCTGGATCACCGCCGACAAATTCCAAATCATGCGCATAGAGTCAGAGTTGGTTAGTCCGATGCCAGAAATCCAGCTTCTCAGCGAGCATCAGGTCGTGGAATACGGGCCCATCCCGTTTGCCGGAAAAAGCACGACTCTATGGTTGCCGAAGAGCGCGGAAATTTATTTTGAATTCCGCCATCATCGCTACTATCGGCGTCACAGTTTCGATCACTACATGCTTTTTGCCGTGGACTCCGAGGAAAAACGGAAAGAGCCTCAGAGCAAACCTGCCGATAAACCGATCGCGAAGGATGGGAAGAAATCATCGTAGAAATGTAGTTCTTGGGCCATCAAAATATGGCCGAAGGCGGCGCGGAATTTTCCGGGCAGATCGAAGTGCGAGACTACCTGCGCTCTCTTGCAGACGGCTAGCCGATGTTCAGGTCAGCGTAGTGGGCGAAGCTGGAGAGCGCTACCTGGTCGCTGCCGGGTATGTAGAAGCCAAACTTGCCCAGGCTGAGATTAGCGCCGGGCTGCGTCCAGCGATCCACGACGATCCAACTGTTCCCCTGCTTGATCTGATGGACGATCTCCGTGGGGGTCACGCGGATGTGGAGCGTGCGGAAACTTTTCTTCTCGCCTTTATGGGGAACGATGATCTCGTTCGTCTTGTTCCCGTTGTGAATGACGCTGCGATAGAAATTGTTGTCATCCATTTGGAACAGGACGTAGTTCTTGGAGTCGGTGTAGTTGAGCACCCATTGCAGCAGGTGACCCTTGGTAAGCATCGCGGAAAACATAAAGGTGCCCGAGGTAGGAGCGACGCCGTAAAGAGCGAAGTCCCCGCCTTTGCGAGTGAAAGAATCTCCCTCATGTTTCCAGGCCCCTGGGTCATCAAACTTCGACATGCCGTTCGGGGCGAGAGGCAAATCCAAAGTCTTCGATTGACCGGCGATAACGTCGAGCGTGGTCGAGCGCGTGAACCTGTCGGCGGTTCGCGCAGTAAGAGTGTAGGTACCCGGGGCAAGATTGAGCGGGACACCACTGCTCACTATGGTCAGAAGGTCGCCCTTCACGATTGCAACCTTGGCGTCGGCGGGGGCGAAGGTAATTTTCAATTCGCCGAGAGCGGCTTCCATCGCGGCATCCGCAGGGGCGAGAGTTATAGCTCCGCCCGCAACAAAGTGTTTCTTGAATTGCCGGGACTTGAATCGCTCTTTACGCAGTTCGACGGTATGGTCTCCGGGATTAATGGTGGAAACCGAGAGCGTCCCATCGGGCTGAATGGTACCGACAAGAGTTTGATCGACGAGAACCGTGGTTCCCGGAGCGCCGCCTTGGATGGTCAGCGAGGCCATGCGAGGTTGGGGCTGGAGGTTGAAGATAAGCTTGGCCTCTTCGCCCTTGCGAATGCGAACCTTTTGCTGAGGAGGGTCCTGAAACCCGCTCTTAGAAACTTGTACAACGTAGTCCTTGAGCTCGAGATTCGGTAAGCGCAGCTGGCCGGCATGAGTGAGTTGCCGTTGAAGTTTTCCGTTGAGAAAAACTCTGGCGTCGTCCTGACCGGCAACGACCAGGAGCGTGCCCAGGTTGTGACCGGACTCGGCTGGCGGTTGATCGTCGGGCGGAAGTTTTCCAGGCGCGGTGTCGGGAGAACGACCCGAATCAGGAAGAGATGGTTCGGGAGTTGTTGGTGCGGGGGCAGAGACGGTGGGGGCGGAGGCGGCTGGAGCAGGAACGGCGGCAGTGGCTGCTGGGGCTTTCGCTCCTTGCGGAGCCTGATGTCTTTGCGCCCAAAAAAAGATCGCTGCGACCAGGATGATTGCAGCGGCCGAGGCGAGGAGGATCAGCATTGCGGAGTTCGATCTCGCGAGCTGGGTTGGCCGGGATGATCTTAATGTGACCTTGGCTGCGGGCGCAGGAGGCTCCACCACAGGAACCGTGGCGGCTGGTGTTGCGGTGAGTGACGGCTTGGGCAGAGGGGGGCGAAGTTTGCCACGAACTGGAGCCCTGAGCGGAGTCTTGCTCCCCGGAGTTTTGCTCGGCGCGACGATCGTGGTGTGAACTTCTTCAGGTGGAATGGGACTTGGCGCAGCCTGGCTCGACGCCGTCGGGCTTGGCAAGGCCGGACTTGTTTGAACCTGGCTTGGTTGAATCTGGTTTGTTTGAACCGGAGTTGGCTGAGCCTGAGTCGGTGGATCCTGACCGGGTGCAATCTGACTCGTATTCGCGGGTGCAGGTTTTGGAGCGCTGGGGCGCGGGACGTGAAGAATTACGGTCGCGCCTTTGCTGCGCGTCGACGCGCTGGAACTGTCCTGGGGGACCAATCCCAAGCGGAGCAGCAAGGCGTTGGCGATGGACAAGATTTCGCCGTCCGTCCAATGCTTGGCGGCTACGGCTTGTATGCGCTCGGCGATCGCTTGTTTTGCGGCAACATCCGCGGCCCCTTCTATTTCGCGCTGCATGCGCCGCAGGTCGTCCAAATCGCCGCGGCGGGCCTGGCGCCGGCGAGCTTCCTGGTCGCGCTGGATTGCATCCTGGATCTGAAGCAACTTGGGATCGTGGGGATGAACGGCCAATCCCTCAGCAACCCAAGCCAAGGCTGCGAACAGATCGCCGGAGGACTGCAGCTTGCGGGCTTGTGAAACCCAGTCCTCCACAGAGCTTGTTTCTTTCTTGCGAACGAGCAGGCTGAGGATGTTTTTGGCCGTAGGATGCGCGGGGTTCAAGGCTAGCGCCTGATTGGTCAGCGTCTCCGCTTTCAGCCAATCGTTTTCCACCAGGGCTTGCGCGTGCTCGACCAGGGCATTGGCGAGAATGGCCCGGGCGAGAGAATTATTTTTATCGAGCTCGTAGGCTTGGCGCAACAACTGAATCGCTTCGGCGGACTTTTGCTGCGCGAAAAGTCCCTGGCTTTCGGTGATCAGGCGGTCCGCGTCGGCTTTGCGCTTGACGCCATCGTGCGCGAGGTTTTCCAGTTCGGATAGCTGCGCATCGTTGGGGAAATCGGCGGCTGTGCCTCGTAACAAATCCAGGGCGCGAGCGTAGTCGCCCGAATGCAGACAGCCGTTGATCTGCTCAACGAGCCGCGTTTTGGATTCGGTGCGGGTTTGCTGGTCGCTTCTTTTCCCCAATCGCATTAACCCCGAAGGTCAAATCTGGATGTCGATTGCGGATAGTACCCCAGGATTTCCCGGTCGTGTGTCGCGCCAGTCGCCATCCGTGTTCAAATGTGACTCCCCTCGATCCGGATCGAAAGCTCGAGCCATGGGCCGCCCGTCGATGACACCATCGCCTAAGCGGGGGACGTCAGCATTCTTACTCGATTAGGCGGAAAAAGGTAGTGTCCTTGTAGTTGCGTCGCTGGCCATGTCCCCTATTGCGAAGCGTTTTCAATTCTTCGGGTATTTCAGGGATTCGGTTTCCACACTTGCAAACAACGCAGAGGTGGGGCACTCTCAGTCGGAGCGCCATCCAGAGAAATGACATGGTCGCGAGCGAATGGTTCCCCGTCGTGAGAAAGGAAATACAAATGGCAAAGTCAACACGCCGTGCCCTGCTGCGAGATGGCTGTGTCGCGGTCGGAACTGCCACTCTTCTCTCATTCACTACGCCGGAAGCAGCGAGAGCGGAAAGTGAGGCAGCCAGTGTTTTTCACGTGTTCGCATTTCAATGGAAGCCAGGAACTTCCGAAGCCCAAAAGGACAGAGCCGCGAAAGAGATTGCCGCTTTCCAAGGGGTAATCCCTGGACTTCTTCAGACTCATGTAGGTCCAAACATTTCGCCGCGAGGAAAGGGCTATACGTTTGGCGGCATCATGCAATTCAAGGACAAGGCATCGCTCGATGCCTATGTGCAACATCCGGCGCACCAAGCGCTGCTTGCGTGGCTCGTGCCCCTGATCGATGCGGTCGAACTGGACCTTCGCGCTTGAGCGCAGGACGTCAAGTCGGGCCCCGGCAGACATCTGGGAAATTAGCTTAGGGCAACGGCGGCGTTTCGCCTGAAAGCACGTTCGCACAGCTTGAAGTCGGTACACCGGCGAGATTCACTGCTCCGGTAATGTCGGAGCCTGCATCGCAGAACAGGTCTACGCTATTGCCGCCGACAAGGGTGAGACTGGGGCCTGTGGCCACATGAATGGTCGAGAGATTTGCCGCCAACAGGCCGGCGTGCGTGCCTCCGGTTACCGTGACACCGACGATGGTGGCGTGGGAATTGTTGAGCGCCAAGATGCCCTGGCCGTTGCTGCCGGTGATGGTGAGAAGGCCGGTCCCAGCGTTGAGAGTGGCGTTATCGGAGAGCTGTATCCCACCCGTTGTGCCTCCCCAAGACTGTCCTGCCTGATTGATGACGAGCTTGGCACTGTTCAAGTTGAGTGAGCCGCCGGTCTGAATCGTCACGCCGTTGTAGTTTGTCCCCGCGGGACTGTTAATGGTGACATCTGTCGAACCACCTGTGTTGTAGTAGGTGGTAAAGGTGACCAGGTCGATGATGCTGCCACTATGGGCCGCGATCCCCTGCTGCATGTTGGTAATCGTGGTGGCGTACATGGTGACGTGGGAGGTTCCAATGTCGAGTCCCGCGTGCCACAGGGCCCCGGTCGTGTTGGTGAACGAGCTGTGCTCAAGGTGGATGTCGGAGAGGTCATAGGCGCCGAGCGTCGCGTAACCAGGGTCCTGAGCCGTGACGTAGGCGATGGAGACCTCGCTGTTCTCGAACACGATGATTCCATAGCCGCCGCCGATGACCTTCAAGTTGCGCAAGCGGATGTCGCGGCTGCCCTGACCAATCCCGACTGCGGGGACACCTGTGCTGGGGGCCTGGATCGTTAACCCGTCGACGGTGAGACTGCGGGAAGACTGAATGTACAGAACAGCGTTGAACAAGTTGCCCGAGGTGGATGTTGGCTGTTGCAGCTTCGCGCCCGGCTGCCCCTTCAGCACAAGGCGGTCGAAGCCAACCACTTGAACATATTCAGTGCAAGTTCCCTTAACCGATACAGTGGGGGGCCCGTGTTTGTCGAGCTTTGCCAGTGCGCGGTTGAGCGATTGTCCATTGCCGCAATCGACTGTAATAGACTCAGACTCGTCAGCGAGTGCGCGTGAGGCAAGGATTACGACCATAGCGAGAATTCCCCAGCTAGTCCGCGTCATTGAATTTCCTCTCTGTGCTTGTGGGCTCGGACTTATTGACTAATCCGCGAAAGGTGCAGCGAAACGAGATGTCAACTGAAAGAAACCCGAGCCTTGCGTCGGAGGGAAGAGAGCACACCCAAGCTAGCCGCGTACTGTATTTCCGAAGCAGAGGCGTGTCAAGTGAAATGTGGCGGTTTGTCAAAGCTCGTTAGAAATGTCCCGCCGGCCGGTGGCCCATTCAAGCCTGGTTTTGGCTTGAGTGGGGCAGTTCTACAGCTGGACAGAGTCTTCTACCGCTGTTTCCTATTTTCGGGTCGACTGGTTCGACTCTATCTCAACGCGTCCCTCGCCTAAAAAAACACAAGGTCCCTCCACTCCACAGATCATCGCTTCGCGATGATCTGCTCCGGTCGGGATGACAGAGTTGGCGAGATCTGGACATCCCCACTCAAGCCAAAAACGGGGCTTGAGTGGGCCACCCTTCGAAAAAAAGTTCCGCTGCGTTGATCAAATTTGTCCCGTTTTGTCGCCTTATAGATAGGGCAATGCTGTCCTGCAACGACCGCCTGGGTGGGCCACTCGCCTCGCTCCCAACGGGACTGCTACAAGGAGGTCATTACCATGTCCGATTTCCAGATCATCAGCAAGAATAACGAGAATTTTGTTGTCGATTGGGATGTGATCGAGCGTTTGCTGAAGTCGATCTACACCACTCAGTATCAGCTCATCAATTCCACCATAAATCCGATGAAACCATCCGGTGAGTTCCATCTGCACGAAGAGGTGCTGTGGACTGTCGATGTGGATTGGGATTCGGTCGCTGCGAGAACGGCGCGGGACATCAAGCTCGAAATGCCGGACCTTCGCTCTTGGGCCAAGGTCGATCCTAAGGGTATGGCTAAGGAACTGGAGCACCGGGTCGAATTAGCGGGCGGATTTAGGCAAGATTTCCTGGATAAACTGAAGTGGGTCTCAGGCCGGAACGTACAGAACATCGACAAAGCGGTTGCGGCCTATGACGCGGATATCAAGTTGCTCCGCTTGGTCCGCGACACAGCAGCCGATCTGTTCGTTGTGGCCGCCTCGGTCGAGACGGGCGGTGCCGCGGCGACCATCTATTCGAGCCTGGGGTCCGCCGGTAAGGGCTACGCGAAGTTCCAGGATACCGGTAATTATGGTGCTGCGGTACTGGAGGGTGCCGGCACGTTCGTGTTCTCTGCCGCGAAAATCAAAGGGGTAACGCCCTTCGGCATAGACTTCAGCGGAGGGGCCCCCAAGGCCGTACTGGTCCTGATCCAGGCTCCCTACAAGACCTACACCGAGTTGGTATCCGGCGCGAGCGTTGGCGATGCCCTGGTGAGCGGTGGGGTAAAACTGCTCGCCCCTGGGTTGGATCAATTCTTCAAGATGTTCTCCGGCAACGTTCTCAAGATGTTGGCGAACTGTGCGCTGCCGATCGAGATTACGACATCGACGGGCGAAAACGTCGCGGCCGAATTCCTGGGCAAAGCCCTTTCCAAGGTCAGCCAGCAGGGCCTCAAGCAGGGAGCAAAAAGCCTGATGCACTCTGCTTCAACGACCGCGACCGTGGAGCCGCCGGGGCCGATTATCGATCAGGTGACACTCACCAACAAATCACTGCTCTATCACGGTTTTTACAATGTGGACAAAGGACCGGGAGGGGGTTGGTAACCTCAGGCGGCGCGGCTGGAAAGGGCGAGGATTCCGCACTACCCACGTGCGCACTCGCTGGTGAAACCCAGCGCACTTGTCCTACAATGCTTCCCACTCACCTCTGGGGAATCATTGAGCGTCCAGCATGCCTGCCACACTCGCGGCCACCTCCGAAGCTCCCGCTGAATTTGCCGGCAAAGTCGCCGGACCTTGCGTCTTCGTTCTCTTCGGCGCCTCGGGCGATCTTACAAAGCGCAAGCTGATCCCTGCTCTTCTCAATCTCGTGAACGCGAAGTTGCTTCCCGATACCTTCGCCGTCATGGGAGTCTCGGTCGACGATCTTGATATAGAAGCCTTCCGCAAGCAGGTCAGCGAATTCTTGCCGACGAACGATCCTGCGGCGCTGGATTGGCTCCGAAGTCGTCTCTTCTACGAGCGCGGCGACTTCGGCGATCCCAACACTTTCGTGAAACTCCGCGATCGCCTCGCAGCCATCGATGCCGAATCTCGCACCGAAGGCAACTATCTCTTCTACATGGCAACCGCGCCCAAGTTCTTCGCCTCGATCGTCCAGCAACTGGGCCGTGCCGGACTCTCCACCCAGGATAACGGACGCTGGCGCCGCGTGGTCATCGAAAAACCCTTCGGAACCGATCTCGAATCTGCCAAGACCCTAAACCGCGACATCAAAAGCGTTCTCCAGGAAAACCAGATCTTCCGCATTGATCACTACCTCGGCAAAGAGACGGTGCAAAACATCATGGTCTTCCGCTTCGACAATGCCATCTTCGAACCCATATGGAACCGCCGCTACATCGATCACGTCCAGATCACCAACGCCGAAACGGTTGGCGTCGAACGCCGCGGTGCTTACTTCGACAGCGCCGGCACTTTGCGCGACATGGTGCCCAACCACGTCATGCAACTTCTCAGCCTGACTGCGATGGAGTCTCCCGTCTCTTTCTCTCCCGATGCCGTCAGAAACGAGCAGGCCAAAGTACTGCACTCGCTGCAACCACTGAACTCCGAAGACGTTCTGGAGAGCAGCGTCCGCGGCCAGTACGGCGATGGCATGATCGGCGACGAACGAGTCCCGCGCTATCGCTCCGAGCCCGGCGTCAATCCCGAATCCCGCACCGAGACTTTCGTTGCCCTCAAACTCAACATCGACAACTGGCGATGGGCGGGTGTTCCCTTCTATTTCCGCACCGGCAAACGCCTTGCCAAACGTCACACCGAGATCGCCATCCAGTTCAAGCGCATGCCCTTTGAACTCTTCCGCAATGCGCCCTTCCACAAAGGGCATACCAACACCCTCGTAATCCAAATCCAACCGGTTGAAGGGATCTCATTAACCTTCGGCGCGAAGATTCCCGGCCCCGTGCTGCGTGTCGGCTCGGTCGACATGAGTTTCGAATATTCGAAATATTTTGGCGCCGACGCATATACGGGATACGAAGTGCTGCTCTACGACTGCATGATCGGAGACGCCACCCTGTTTCAGCGCGCCGATATGGTCGAAGCCGGATGGACCGTGATCGATCCCGTCCTCGACGTGTGGAAGGCGCTTCCGCCCCGCAAATTTCCCAACTACGCCTCTGGCACCTGGGGACCCGCCGAGTCCGACCACCTGCTCGAAGCCGACAACCGTCAATGGAGGAAAATCGAGCCATGATCCTCGCCGGAGAAATCGGCGCCACCCGCACGCGCCTCGCCGCCTTCGACACCGAAGGCAATCGCCTGAATTGCGTCGTCGAGAAAACTTACAAGAGCCAGGAGCACAGCGGATTGGGCGAGATTCTTCCGCAATTCACTCGCACCGAAGGCATCCCTGTTCACAGCGCTTGCTTCGGCGCTGCCGGTCCCGTGCGCGCCGGACGCAGCAAGATTTCCAACCTTCCCTGGACCATCGATGCCAAAGAGCTCGCAGCCCAACTCAAGCTGCCCACGGTCGGCTTGCTCAACGATCTCGAAGCCTACGCCTACGGCATCGACGCCCTCGAGTCGAAAGATTTCATCACCATCAGCAAAGGCTCGGAGGATGCCGAAGGCAACCGCGCTGTGATCTCCGCCAAGACCGGACTCGGCATGGCCGGCCTTTTCTGGGACGGATTTCGCCACCATCCCTTCGCCTGCGAAGGCGGCCATGCTGACTTTGCTCCCAGAGATGCGATTCAAACCGAACTGCTCGCCTACTTGCAGAAGGAATACGGGCGAGTGAGTTGCGAACGCATTCTCTCCGGCCCTGGCATCCGCCACATCTATGATTTCCTCCGCGACACAAAGAAAGCAGAAGAGCCGGCCGATCTGCGGGCGCAAATGAACGCTGCAGCGGATTCCTCGCCGCTGATCTCGCGCCTCGCCCTCGAAGGCAAGTCGCCCATCTGCGAGCAAACGCTGTCCATTTTCGTGAGTGTATTCGGCGCTGAAGCCGGAAACTGCGCGTTGCGCTACATGACCACCGGCGGCATCTACATCGGCGGAGTCATCGCCGCTAAGATCGCTCCCAAGATGCAGGACGGCACTTTTATACAGGCCTTCCTCGACAAAGGCCGCATGGAATCGATCCTGAAAGACATGCCCGCGCAGATCATCGTAAATGACGATTGCGGCCTGATCGGCGCCGCCCGCTACACGCTGGTGCAGAAAGCATTCAAGGGAAGCAGCCGGGCTGCGGACTAGCCTGCCGGCAGTAATCCGCCCCAGCCGCGTAGCGGCGGAACGTGATAGCCCGGCACGGAAGTGCCGGGAAGGCCTACCCAATCAAACCGAGTCCGCGTTAGCGGACGACACGCTTCGCGGAATCCGCAAAGGCGCCGTCGGAGAAAAGCGCGCTCCTACTCCGCTAGCGCGAACTTCACCTCCACCGTCGTCTCCACCGGCACCGCCGCCCCATTCAATACAAATGGCCGATACTTCCACTCGAGAACCGCATCCATCGCCGCCGGCGCAAGCATCGGATGCCCGCTGACAAGTTCCACTCGGCCGACGTTCCCTTCGTCATCGATATCGACGTTCAGCAACACCGTTCCTTCGACATGTTTCTCCTTCGCATCGGCAGGATACTCAGGCTCGACTTTGTGCTCGAGCAATCCCTGCATGATTCCAGCTGAAACCCGTACCAGCTGTGGCACACCCTCCCGCGGGGCCGTACCCTGCTGCGGGGTTCGAGGACTGCCAGTCTCAGGACCATCCGGCATCCTGAAGCCGACCCGAACCACCGTCTCAACTTCAACAGGCTTATCGTCCGAAATGTACGGCTTATATTTCCACTGCTTCGCTGCTTCGATCGCCGCCGGAGACAGCATGGGATGTCCGCTCACCAGCTTCACATCGTGAACTTCCCCATCCTTGCTGATCACGATGCTTAGTACGACGGTTCCCTGAATCCGCGCCTGCCGCGCCAGCGGAGGATAGACTGGAGCCACCCTCCGCACCAGCAGTGTGGGGCTAGAATTCGACGGAACTTGAATCGGAGCTTGTGGCGCATCCTGCGATGCAGCCGATGCAACGAAGATCACCAATGCGCTGTACGCCGCGAAGAATTGCTTCACCTGGACCTCCGTTCAAACTGCCGAGAAGAAGCCGCCCATCTGTAGAACGATCCATTCGGCGACTCTTGAGATCAATCTTCGTCGCCAGCCGAGTCAGCTGACTTTGCGCACAAATCTCGAGATCGCCTCCAGCACCTTCTCCGGCTGGTCCCGCTGCGGAGAGTGCCGGCAATCTTCGAGCGCCAACACCTCCACTGGGCCGCCGCTCTGTCTTTGGATCGCCTCCACCTGCGCCATCGTCCCGTATTGATCCTCTAGCCCCTGAATCACCAGCGCCGGGCAGCTAATCCGCGGCAGATACTCTTCAATATGCCAATTCCGAAATCCCGGATCTAGCCAGATATCATTCCATCCCCAAAAAGTCCGCGCCGCGTCTCGATGATGCCGTGCCAGCTTCTCGGGCAGATTCGTCGTTTCGAACTTCACCTTCGCCTGGGCAATGCTTGCCACGCTCACGTCCTCGACGAACACATGTGGCGCCAGCAGCACCAGCCCGTGCACCCGGTCATGCGCTCCCGCATGGATGATGGCGATCGAGGCGCCATCGCTGTGTCCCACCAGAATCGGATTCTCGATCTCCAATTGGGAAAGTAGATCCGCCAGCGATTGCAGCGCCTCCTTATGCATGTACCGCACACCGTGAGGCTGGCTCAGTAAATCTGAATTACCAGATCCATAACGCGAGTAAACCGTGACGGGACATCCCGTAGCCTTGGCAACCCGCGCCGGAAAGTCCTTCCAATGCGAAACCGAGCCCAAACCTTCGTGAAGGAAAACAAGCTCCGGAGCCTCCTCCCGGCCACTGCGGACCCGCAGCACTTCCAGTTCGTGGCCGCAAACGTCGAGCGTAAGAATCACTTTTTCCAAATCTGCAGTCCTCACCAAGACGCTTTCCTAGGCGACCTCTGCGATGTGTCTCCGCAATCTCAGCGGTCAAAAGGTTTATCGCAAAAAACGCAAATTGCCGCCGATGATGCAGGAATCTCCCAAACGTAACCACAACCACCCTGCATCGAACCTGTAAGATATCGTAAGCTATAGGTGGAGGAGATTCTTGCGCTGCAGTCGCTGCGGCAATGAAAACTCGGAGCAGAACCGCTTCTGCGGCATGTGCGGCGCGTCGCTATTAGCGACGCCCCCGGCTAAACCTGCGGAGCCCCAACCCGTCTCGGTTGCCGCTGCACCAACGGCTACCAGAGTAGTCGGGGAACCCGCTCAGGAACCGCCCCGTTCCGTTGCGGAAGGCTCGACCTCTATCAGTGGGCCATCTTTTCTGGGCTTGAACGACCCCGCTCCGGGCAGAGGCGCACCGCGCAAACGCGCGAGCCTGAGCATCGACCCGCACTCCACGCCCGGTTCCAATCTTGACTACCTGCTCGACGAAGAAGAACCCAGACACCACTGGGGCATCGGCAAAATTCTGTTGCTCCTCATCGCGTTCGGTCTGGCCGCTGGATTCGGCTATCTGCGATTCAAGAATCAGGGCTTGGCGTGGCTCAACCCATCGAAGAAGCCTTCGGCGGCGGCCCAAAATTCCACCGCACCGGACACGACGACCACGCCCCCGTCGTCGCCCAGCAGCACACCCGATTCGCAGCCCTCGACGCAGCCGAGTGCAGCCGCGCCACCGCAACCTCAACCGCAACCGACAACGGCGGCTCCCAGCAATCCACCCAGCAGTAATCCGGCGGCGACTCCCGCACAAGCTGCACCCGCTCCGACTACTCCGGCGCCGTCCGATACCGCCAAACCGAGTGATGCGCCTGCGGACGCTACATCGGAGAAAGCAGCGGCAACCGCCGACCCCGAAAAGGCTGCTTCGCCCTCAGACGCCGGAGACAAAGACTCGTCGCCTCCAAAGGAGACATCACCCGATAATCCGCCGGCAGCAACCAAGCCCGTGGAAAAGCCGAAACCCGCACCCAAAGCTCCCGCTCCAAAGCCCAGCGCCGCGAGCCGGCCGGTCGCGGCATACGATGCCGTCGCCGAAGCTCAGAAATATCTCTATGGACGCGGCGCTCCTCAGGATTGTGATCGCGGTCTGCGTCTTCTAAGGCCGGCCGCGAATCAAGCTCAGCCGAAAGCCATGATCGAAATGGGCGCACTCTATTCTGCCGGGCTGTGTACACCGCACGATCTCCCGACGGCGTATCGCTGGTTCGCCATGGCCTTGCGCAAAGATCCTGAAAACACGGCAGTCCAAGCTGACCTGCAAAAACTCTGGGGCGAAATGACCCAACCCGAGCGTCAGCTGGCGATCAAACTAACCCAGTAGCGCCAGCGCCATCTCTCCTACTAGGCCAATCACCATGATGGGTACGGGGGAGTAACATCGCCTCAATACTGCGCAGCATCCAACTCATAGTGACTCGGAAAAAGCTGACGCTTCGGGCTGTTGCCGCGGGCCTGTTCACTCTTTCATTTCTGTTGCCGGCGGCTCGCGCACAGTCGACGCAAGACACCGCTCCTCCCACGCAACGCTCGATGGGAAGCCGTAAACATTACGTTGGCCTGCCCAATTTTGGCGAGGTCACGCCGAATCTCTACCGTGGCGGCCAGCCCGGTGCCGACGGCCTGAAAGCATTACAGACAATGGGAGTGTCCGTCGTCGTCGACATGCGCGGCAGCCAAAGTAAACATGAGCAGGCTGCCGTCGAAAAACTCGGCATGGAATACGTTTCCATCCCCTGGCACTGCCCGTTCCCGTCCGACGAGCCTTTTGTGAAGTTTCTGAAAGTGATCCAGGACAATTCCGGCAAGAAGATTTTCGTACACTGCCGCCTGGGTGACGACCGCACGGGCATGGCCATCGCCTCCTACCGCATGGCGGAAGAAGGATGGTCGGCCACTGAAGCCATGAAGGAGATGGAGTTCTTCGGATTCGGAGGAGTCCACCGCGTAATCTGCCCAGCCTTAGCTCATTATGAAAAAGAGTTTCCTAAACACATGCAGACAAATCCAGCCTTCAAAGAGCTGCAAGTCGTCAAAAAGTAAACCCGGATCCAACGGTCCACGCATCAGGACCTTTTTCCGGAACCCGCGCAGTCACGCGCGCACAGCAGAAATTAACCTGATACCACAATTTCACTCCCTGGCTCGGTTGCGACGGTGACCGCCTGACTTCAAGGTTGATCCAAGTCTATGGTTGAGATGGAAGTGAACTTCGGGGACTCGACGCCGAGCAATTTATAGGCTTCGTCCAGGGTGCGAACAACGTGTACATTCTTGCGCGTGTTTTCGGATAACATTTGAAACATCCGGGTCGAGCCATAAACCACGTCCTTCGTCGCCACGTATACCCGGGCAGGCAGATCTGGAGAGTGACTCCTCGCGAGCTTCGTGATGGTGCTCGTGGAGACGTTATAGTGAGTCAGGCCCGACAAATCCACAATACTCTTGCAGGAGGGAAAGGATTCTAGTATGCCGCGTCCTTTCGACCATAATTCCATTACGGCATAATCTGTAATTTCGCCACTGAGCGTCACGCGCAGAACGCTCTCTGCCTCGGCAAGCTCGAAACACACAACCATGACGGTGTTCTCAATTTGAATAAGGTCCAGCGGGTGTTTCACTTCTCCCCTATTCTGGGAAGTGAGGATTTCCTAAACTTCGTCCTGCTCCTTCAACCTGGCGATCACGGTGAAATCTTCGAGCGTCGTGGTATCGCCCTTCACCTCGCCGTTCGTCGCCAACTCACGCAGCAGCCGCCGCATGATCTTCCCGCTGCGCGTTTTCGGAAGAGTATCGGTGAACCGAATATCATCCGGCTTCGCCAGCGCTCCGATCTCTTTCGCCACCCACTTCCTCAATTCTTCTTTCAATTCGTTGGTAGGTTGTCTTCCCTGCTCCAGCGTAACGAAAGCCGAGATCGCCTGACCTTTCAGTTCATCCGGACGCCCGACGACCGCTGCCTCTGCGACTGCATCGTGAGCCACGAGCGCCGACTCCACCTCCATCGTGCTCAGCCGATGCCCACTGACATTCAGAACGTCATCGACGCGCCCCATGATCCAGTAATATCCGTCTTTATCCTTGCGTGCGCCGTCTCCGGTGAAGTACATACCCGGAATCTGCGACCAGTAATTCTTCACATAGCGATCCGGATCTCCGTAAACCGTCCGCAGCATTCCCGGCCAGGGCCGCTTGAGGACAAGGAATCCTCCCGATCCATCCGGCACCGGCTTCCCCTCCATCGTCACGATCTCCGGCACTACACCCGGGAACGGACGCGTCGCCGATCCCGGCTTCGTAGCAATCGCCCCCGGAAGCGGAGTCAGCATGATGTGCCCCGTCTCGGTCTGCCACCAGGTATCGACGACCGGGCACCGATTTCCGCCGATCGTCTCCCGATACCACATCCACGCCTCCGGATTGATTGGCTCACCCACCGTGCCCAGCAGCCGCAGGCTCGACATGTCGTGCTTCTTCGGCCACTCGTCGCCCCACTTGATGAACGTTCGAATCGCCGTTGGCGCCGTGTAAAACACATTCACCTTGTGCCGCGCGATGATCGACCAGAACCGGTCCTGCTCGGGGAAATTCGGAGCGCCTTCGTACATCAAGCTGGTCGCGCCATTCTGCAGCGGCCCATACACGATATAGCTGTGCCCGGTGACCCACCCGATATCCGCCGTGCACCAGTATGTATCCTCATCCTTCAAATCAAAAACTAGCTTCGTGGTCAGATAGGTCCCCACCGAATACCCGCCCGTGGTGTGCACCACGCCCTTCGGCTTCCCGGTGGTTCCCGACGTGTAAAGAATGTACAGCGGATGCTCCGCGTCCAGGGGTTCCGCCGGACACACATCCGAAGCCTTCGCCATTAGGTCATGCCACCAGTGGTCGCGCCCGGCCTGCATGTTGATCGGCGTTCCTGTACGCTTGTAGACAACCACATGCTTGACTGACGGACACGACTTCAACGCCTCTTCCACCGCCGGAAATAATTTCACCTCCGTCCCACGCCGGTACGATCCATCTTGTGTGATCACCGCGGACGCCTGCGAATCGTGAATGCGATCGATCAGCGCATTCGACGAGAATCCTCCAAACACTACCGTATGCGGTGCCCCGATCCGCGCACAGGCCAGCATCGCGACGGGCAACTCCGGAGTCATGCCCATGTAAATCGCCACCCGGTCGGCCTTCTTCACGCCCAGCGACTTGAGCAGGTTGGCGAACTTCTGCACCTCACGATGCAGTTGCTGGTACGTCAGCACCCGCACTTCGCCCGGCTCGCTCTCCCAAATAATCGCCGCCTTATTCTTCCGCCATGTCGCCACATGGCGGTCGAGGCAGTTGTATGACAGGTTGATCTGCCCGCCCACAAACCATTTCGCCCAGGGACAATTCCAGTCCAGCACCTTGTCCCACTTCTTGAACCAGTGCAACTCATTCGCCACGCGCGACCAGAACCCGTCCGGATCATCCACCGACTCGTTGTAGAGGCGCTCGTACTCTTCCAGACTCTTGATGTGCGCCTGCTTTGAGAACTCCGCTGGAGGCTCAAACTTCCGCTGCTCCTGCAGAATCGAATCAATGTTGGTGGATTGTGGATCGATCACTGCCTTGTCGGCCATGAAAAAAACCTCGTCCCGGAGGAATGTTCGGTGCCCATGATTCCGGGCACGAATTCGCAGGAGTTTATTCTACAGAAGAATCCCATGATGTGATTTGAATCACTCGGCGTGCATGGCGCCGCCGGGAGCCATAGGCGGGGCAGCAGCCCGGGACCGCCGTTTTCCTTCGTGAACCTTAGTGCCCTTTGTGGTTAAAGCATTTGCTTTAGTGACCATCGCGGCGTCGAACCACCCCAGAACCCGCGTCTCAAATTCCCGCGGCGCTGCAGCGATCGCTCCGCAATGATCAGCCCCCGGCACTTCCCAAAGCACAGTCTGCGGAGCCGCCTCATGGATCGCTCGCGAATGCCGCACCGGGATATTCCGATCGATTTGTCCGTGGATCAGAAGAACCGGAATGTGCGACCTGGCGATCGCATCCTCCGGTGATACCTGGTCCATATCCAGTCCGTACTTCCAACGCACTCGCAAAAAGGCAATCTCCACCATCGGCCGAAGCAGAACTCTTCCCACCCAAGGCCCCGTATGAAATGGCTGTCCCATACGGTCATATGCGATTTCTCGAAACGTGGAGAAAGGGGATTCCGCCACCACGGCACAGAACCGAGGTTTTTCTTCGAGGGATTGCAGCAACTCAGCTGCGCCCAGCGACTCGCCCATCCCATAAACACATCGTGGATGTGTCGCCGCCACCAAAAAATCAACCCACTTGTGAATATCTTGTCGTTCGAGTCGCCCATAGGTAGCGAGTTCTCCCCCACTCACTCCGTGCGCCCGCGCGTCGGGTAGCAGTACTGTGTACCCGTGCGCGAGCAAAACCTCCGCGTACCCGGTCATCCCTAGCCGGTTGTCCGCCAGTCCGTGAAGAGCCAGCGCGGCGTTCCCGTTGGACGCGATGGGGCGGAGAAGCCAGCACCGCAAGACCACTTGATCCGCCGTAGTGATCGAAACTTCTTGCAACTCCGCTTTCATCGCGCGAACGGTGCTCGCGAAAGCAGTGGTTTCTTCGCCAGTCAATGCGCGACGTGCCGGATGCAGAGTCCCATCCGCGAGATAAATGCCGCCCACCGAGCACAGCGCAATATAGAGGAGAACGAGAACGAGAACCCAACGCAATCGGCGACCGTGGCGCATCCTAGGACGTTGTACGAAGTCCATCTCAAGGAAGTCCTATTGAGATTGAGATCAGAGACACCGGCGCCGGCCCGACCGCAAGTGCATTAACCACAAAGGGCACTAAGGTTCACGAAGGAAAACGTCTTCCGTCGGATTAACGTCCAGAAACCGCGCCCGTACATTCTCGCTAGGCGCTGGACACGTATCGTACCTCCCAAACACACGGTAACGGTTCCGCGCGACCAAGTCGTAGGCCCAGTCCCGAAGCCGTCGCGGCAGCCATACCAGCACCGCGGCCCCGGCCCGCCAAATCCCGCCGATTTCTCGCATCACAAACAAAACCGCGTCTGACCGCGCCAGCAGCGCCTCGTCTCCGTCGCAATCAACGACGACGTACACAGTATCGAGATCCGCCGCATTCAGCCGATGCCGCGTGAGCATCCGCTGCGCGAACCCGCTCTGCAGCGACGCAAAACGAAAATCGCCCTTGGCGTCGTGTCGGAGAATAAACTGTACGCCTCGATTGCAGAGTCCGCAGACACCATCGTAGAGAAAGATCGCTTTGCTCACTGGTTGACTTTAGCATCACGATGCCGGCCCGATAGAAACCTCTTCCATCCTCGCAGCCGAAAAGCTGGATGACAGGCACGTTGCTCGTGTTCCGCTCCGGATTTAAGTCCATTGTTGAGCAACCAAACGGCTCTCCCGGACTACAATTTCCTAAGGAGGCCTCCCATGCATCTCCGCAAGTTTCCGTGGTTCGTACTCGCAACCTCCTTCCTCGCGTGGGCCGCGTCTGCAAATCTGAACGTGCAGATCAGGGAATACGACGTGCCCACTCCGAAGTCGCGGCCGCATGATCCCGCGCTCGCGCCCGACGGCTCGCTGTGGTACACGGGCCAGGGAGCCAACAAGCTCGGACGCCTGGATCCCAAGACAGGCGCATTCAAGGAATACCCGTTAAAGACTCCCGCTTCCGGTCCTCACGGTCTGGTCGCCGACAAGGACGGCAACATCTGGTTCACGGCGATCTCCGGAGGATACGTGGGTAAGCTCGATCCGAGGTCGGGAGAGATTACAGAATATCGCCCATCCGACGGAACCAAAATCGATCCACACACGCCCGCCTTTGATCACGATGGCGTTCTCTGGTTCACCAACGAAGAGACGAATTACATCGGCCGTATCGATCCCAAGACTGGCAAGATGACGCTCGTGAAAGTACCGACAGCGCACGCCGTGCCCTACGGGATCGTCATCCTCGAAAACAACACTCCGTTCTTCTGCGAGTTTGGGACCAACAAGCTGGCCGCCGTAGATCCGAAGACCATGACCATCCACGAATACACGCTGCCCAACGCGAGCGCGCGTCCGCGGCGCCTCGCGCTGGCCCCCGATGGATCGATCTTCTACACGGACTATGCGCGTGGTTATCTGGGCCACTTCGATCTTACGTCCGAAAAATTGCTGAAGGAATGGCCGTCGCCCGGAGGGGCAGGTTCGGAGCCTTACGGAATCGCTACGACCGAAGGCGCAGTCTGGTACAGCGAGTCCGGTGTCACACCGAATACGCTGGTCAAGTTCGATCCAAAATCAGAGACCTTCGCCGTCAGGCAGATTCCTTCTGGCGGCGGCACCGTGCGCAACATGGTAGCTACGCCGGATCGCCAGCTTTATCTAGCCTGCAGCGGAGTAAACAAGGTGGCGGTGGTCGAGACGGGACGGTAGAACTTCTGAGAAGGAAGCTACAGCCGGTTAGGAAATTGTGTAGTCTTCTTACGGTGTCATCCTGAGCGGCGTTGTTTGCCGCGAAGGACCTATGAACTCCCTCACTGCGCCGATGCTGCCAGCGAGTTGCATAGGTCCTTCGCCGCAAAGGACGCGGCTCAGGATGACATTGTCACGGATTACAGTAAAAAGCGAAGAGTTCTAAAGACCCAGATCCACCAGACCTCTTTACTCATACCGCAGCGCTTTCATCGGGTCCACGCGCGACGCGTAGCGCGCCGGCAAAGCACAGGCAACGGCCGACACTGTAACCAGCAACGCCGTCCCCGCCAGCAGAATCAAGGGGTCCCGCGCATCCCCCTGCGCCCACTTTTGCACTACCGAGTTCAGCCCAATAGCCAGCACCAGCCCAGCCGTGATCCCGCTCCCCACACTCACGACCGTTGATGCGAACACGATCCTCAGCACGTGCCCTCGTCCCGCGCCCAGCGCCATGCGAATCCCGAACTCATTCGTGCGCTGCACCACGCTGTACGACACCACACTGTAAAGCCCAACGGCCGCTAGGGCTAACGCCAGCACCCCAAAGACCCCAAAAATCCACGCCGCCAGGTGTTCCTGCTGCCACTCCTGCTCATCGGAAATCCAGGTGTCGAGATCCTCAACCTCGCTGAACGTTTGCTGCTCCGGGTTCACCGCCGCCATTTGCTGTCGTATCGTATGCAGCAGCATCAGCGGAGGCACGTCGGCCCTCACCAGGATTTGCGTCCACTGCCGCAAGCTCAGCGTGTAAGGAAGGTATATCGCCGGTTTGACTGGCTCGAGGAGTCCATCGTCCTTGGCGTCGTCGACCACACCAACAATCTGCAGCCATGAATCCGCCAGCTTCGGCACCGACAAGATCAGCGGCGGACGCTCTTCAAACCCCGGCACCTTCAGCGAGTGTCCGACCGCGTTGCCATCAGGAAAATATCGCTGAGCCAGCGTCCGATTGATCACTGCCACCAGCGCCGCACGATGGTTCTCCGCTTCATCCCACACGCGCCCTTCCAGCAACGGAATCCGCAGTGCCGCAAAGTATCCTTCACTCACGGAGTTGACCAGTCCCATCTGTTCTTCCACCGCAGGTCTGCCGAGAATTTCGAACCGCAGATTGTCACCGCTGTGTGGAGGCGTAGCATTCGTCGAGATCGCCGTCATCGTGACTCCCGGCGTCTCCGCTACCTTCGCGCGCAATTGCTCGAAATAAGCGTTCCGCGACTCCCATGTGATAAACGTGTTCTCGTGCAGCGGCACTCCCACGGAGATCACATTGTGCGGATCGTATCCCAACCGTGTGTGCAGCAGGCGGAGAAATCCCTCCATCGCCGACCCCGCACCCGCCAGCAGCAACAGCGTCAGGGCGATCTGTCCCGCAATTAATGCATCGTACGTCCTGCGCCCATGGACGCTACCTAACACGCGGCGCGCACTTGACTGCATCATATGACCGACCTGCGTGCGCGAAAGGCGCAATGATGGCCCCAACCCGAACAGAACTCCCGTTGCCAGAGCGACACCGACGCAGAATAGCAGCACCGGCAGGTTGATATTGATCACCACCTCCGGCGCAAATGCGTCTCGAGGCAAAACGACCCTCATGCCTGCCAGAATTCCATACGCCGCCACAACTCCCAGTCCCGCTCCCATGGTCGCGAGCAGCAGCGACTCAGTCAGCAGTTGCCGCACGATGCGCCGCCGCTGGGCTCCGATCGCTGTCCTTACCGCCAGCTCATGCTGTCGCGCCGTTCCTCGCGCCAGTAACAGAATCGAAACGTTCCCGCATCCGATCGCCAGCAGCAGCGCCACCGCCCCGAACAGCAGATACAGCGTCCCACTAATTCCGCGTCTCACCCACGCATTCAAGTCCTCCACCTTCACTTTGAAGTGCTCGGGGAAATGTTTCGGCATGTCTCGCGCGAACTGCTCCAGCAAGGGCTGGAGCACCGCATTCGCCTGCTCGTGCGTCACCCCTGGCTTCAGCCGTACATTGACAAGGTTCGTCCGCGCCGGATCCTGTGACAACTTGAGGGGCCGGTAGACATCGGCGCTGTACCAGGTGAATCGCGGCGCCGCGACTCCCACGATCAGATAATCCTTCCGATCCAGTTGCAGCGTCTTTCCCACCGCATCCGGATTTCCCAGAAAATGTTTTTGCCAGAACTTGTAGCCAATCACGACCACCGGCTGCGGATCCTCTCCATCGATTGCATCCGACGGCAGCAGCCCGCGTCCCAGCACAGGAGGCACGCCCAGATCCGTGAAGCCAGTTGAGATCAATCCCACCACGTTCACGTTCTCCGGAACTTCCGGTCCGGTCAGCGTCATGGCGTGGAAATCCATTGCTAACACGCTCTCGATCACGCTCAACTGCCGCAGTTGCCGGATCTGTGGACCGTTCAAGTTTGCCCAATCGTCCGTCCCCGACTTGCTCTCCATCGTCAGCCGCACGATCCGGTCCGCATTCGGATACGGATACGGATTCATCAACGCCGCATAGATCACGCTGAACACCGCCGTAGTCGCGCCAATGCCAAGCGCCAGCGAAATGAGCGCCGTGAGCGTGAATCCCGGATTCTTGATGAATTGCCGCAGCGAATAGCGAATATCCTGAAGCAGACCCTGCATA
Source organism: Candidatus Sulfotelmatobacter sp. (assembly GCA_035568275.1). GTDB lineage: Bacteria > Acidobacteriota > Terriglobia > Terriglobales > Acidobacteriaceae > Sulfotelmatobacter. The sequence goes on along the minus strand of DATMOO010000133.1, from coordinate 7,349 downwards.
ACTAGCTCCTGTCAGGTATGGACAATAGTTTTATGTGGGGACAGCCGCCCTCGGCTGTCCGCCGAGCGCAAGCTCGGTTTCTTTCCCGCTTAGACGTCCCAAAACAAAAATGGCGCAAAGCCCAAAGGCCTGCGCCACTAATTTCGCTCTATACCTTCAGAATATCAAATTGGCCCTATTCAACCGGCAAGCTTTTGAAAAATATTTCCGCCTTGAAATGAGCAACTTAGCTCAAAAACCTCGCGAAAAGGGTATTGACAAGATTTTGGCCCGCAGCGCCTACCCGGCAAGCAGCGCCACTCCGCCGGCCACCAACACCGCCGCAATCCACCGTCTCCGATCCACTCTCTCATGCAGAAAGATCTTCGCAGCAAACGCGTTTCCGATAAACGTCAGCGAGGCTGCGGCCGGAGCCACCAGGCTCACATCACCCCACGACAAGGCGAACAGCAGGCTGAAGAAGGCCACCGCCATCGCCGTAACACCCAGGAAGAAATTTGAATTCGATAGCACCCGCCCAACCACCGTCCACACGCCAGAGCGCTTCACAATCGCGTGCACGTCGCCTACCTGCTTCATCGCCCGCGCAATCAGAATGTCGCCCACGACCGAGAAGAATACGACGACCAGAATCCCGCTCCACGTGTAGAGGTGCCTCATGACTCGGCTCCAGTCGACGCGGCGGAAGCGTGCCCGGGTACCCCGCTTCTCGCCTCTTTTGCGAGTAGCGGGGATTCTGAATTCGCATCAGGATGTTGCGCCGTCAACGCCGGGCCTCCCGCCACAAATCCCACTCCTCCAGAGATGAGCGCGATCCCCAGCCAGCGCAGCGGGCTCACCTGTTCATGCAGTGCGAACTTGGCCACCAACGCGAGCAATACATATCCCAGGGAAGTCGCAGGTAAGACATAAGTCAGATCGGCCCATGAGAGCGCATTCATGTAGGAAGCAAAGAAGGCCAGCAACAAAACAATTCCCACCGCCACCCAAGGATTGAGAATGGCCAGGATGACGCCCTGCAGATGATGGATGGAAATCGTACCGGTTTGCTTCATCCCGTGGGAGAGCATGGAGTCGCCCGCCGCTGCAAAAACGGTTACTCCAGCCAGGACAAGATACTTGCGGAAGGTCACGTAAATCAGATCTCAGTTCCCAGTTGTCAGTTCTCAGCGAGCGTCGTTCCGATCTCAAATCCTGAGAACTGAGAACCGAGAACTGCACTTAATCCGTCATCCCGACGCTCGCCGGTCTGGCCGCGGCGGCCTGAGCGTGCTGCTTCACCAGTTTGTTGCGGGCCGCACGCAGCTTCAGGAACGTCTTGGCTTCCTTGTACAGCCGCTTGCGCTCGCCGCTGTCAAACACCGCTTTCCTCAAGATGCGGAAAACAGCTTTTGGACGGAAATAATATTCGTCGTAAAACCGGTGCACGGCGCCGAGGATGTCATCGGCCGGCAGGCCCGGATACTGTATGTGCGCCAACTGGTGTCCGCCTTCGTCCACCATCTTGTTGTCGCCGACCATGAACCCGTTTTTCACTACGTGGTCGTAGAGCTCGGTGCCCGGATACGCGTGCGCCACAGAAACCTGGATCGTCTCCACATCGAGTTCTTTGGCGAAAGCGATTGTGTTGTTGATCGTCTGATGCGTTTCGCCCGGCAGCCCCAAAATGAAGTCGCCGTGAACCACCAGCCCAAGCTTGTGGCAATCTTTCGTGAACTGTCGCGCCCGCTCGACCGTCGCGCCCTTCTTGATGTTTTTCAAAATCTGGGGATCGCCCGACTCGTAGCCTACAATCAGCAGCCGGCATCCCGCTTCCTTCATCGCCTTCAGCGTTTCGTAGTCGGTCGTAACACGCGATGTGCAAGACCACGTCAGCCCCAGCGGTTTCAGCTTGGCGCAGAGTTCGATCGTCCGTGCCTTCTGGATATTGAAGGTATCGTCGTCGAAAAAGAACTCCTTCACCTCGGGCCACTTCTCCTTCACCTGAGCCATCTCTCGCGCGACATCATCCGTCGAGCGCTTCCGCCACGGATGTCCGCTTAATGTTTGCGGCCACAAGCAGAACGTGCACTGCGCCGGACATCCGCGCGTCGTGTACAGCGAAACGAACGGATACAGCAAGAACGGTACGTTGTACTTGGTCACGTCGAGATCGCGCTTGTAGATCTCGGTCACGTGCGGGAGCGAGTCCAGATCCTGAATCTGCGGCGCGTCCGGATTGTGCACAATCTGCCCGTCCTTCAGGAACGACACGCCCGGAATCTCCTCCAACGGCTTGCCCTTGGCGTAGTCCACGACCGAGTAGTCGAACTCTTTGCGGCAAACGAAATCGATTTCAGGACATTCCCTCAAAGACTTCTCGGGCAATACGGTCACGTGCGGTCCTACGAATGCAATCTTGATCTTTGGATTCGCGCCCTTGATCGCGCGTGCCAGCAGGATGTCCCCTGGAAATCCCGGTGTCGACGTGAACAGTACCAGAAAATCGTAATCCTTCGCGATTTGGACGGTCTCCTCGCCCGACACGTGATGTGGCGGCGCATCCAGCAACCGCGCCTCTTCCAGCATTCCCGCCGGATAGGCAAGCCATACCGGGTACCAGTAACTCTCGATTTCGCGGGTGGCGGGCCAACGGGAGCCAGCGCCCCCGTCAAAGTTTTCAAACGAAGGAGGATTTAAGAACAGCGTTTTTAAAGGCATAGGTTGTCGATGTACCACTATTTTAGCATCCAGACAGGGTCCCACTCTGGGCACCCCGTACTGCCGCAGGTTCCCCACTCTCTTCTAAATTGAGCCTAAGTTCTTGATTTCAATGTATCGGGTTTGGGATGAAAAGCAAATCCTGTGGGTGCGAACGGCCCTTTCTTGCAGCGAATGGCGAGAAAACGCTCCCAGCGGGGACAGCAGAAACTGCGTTATTGGCCCTGGTTGGGTACCGGGACGCGGAATGTTACGCCGCGATCGTCATTCGCCTTTTCTGTCGCGATCATGTCCAGATCGGCTAAAGGAATCTTCTTCGTACGCTGAGCGGAATAGCTCCAGAGCGTCTGTCCGACAATGGCGTAGTTGCTGACCTCTTCCCGATGCTGATCGCGAAAGACCAAGACGGTCGCGGGAACAGGTTCTTGCGACTGGCTGGCATTGTCATACGCAGGGCGTCGTTCCGAAGAGCGCGGAGCATAGGCATCCTGATCGCCGTCCGCGTCTTCCTCACGCATCATCCGCTGCTCTTCCAGATTCTGCTGGTTCCACTGGTTCGCGATCTCGTACTGCCGATAGTAGTCCTGGTCGAAGCGGCGATCTTCGTCGTCCCACGAACTCCACAGCCACGGATCGTACCAACCCCAGCCCCATGCCCACGGAGAACCCCATCCCCAATTCCAGCCATTGCGGAAACCGAATCGATTGAAATCGTGATGATGACCGTGGAATCCAGGATCGTGGAAGGAACGGTGTGAGAAGCCTCGATTGAACGATTGATTGAACCCGCGAGAGAACCCAGGTCTGGAGGGCATGCTGCCAGAATGCACGACACTGAAGGAGCGTCCGCCACCGATATGCCCGCCGCCAGCATGGCCGGTAAAGCCACCGGCATGCATTCCGCCGCCGGCGTGGCCTCCTCCGCCATGCCCGCCCCCGCGCTGCGCCCACAAGGGCACGGCAAACAGAAGTCCCAACGCCGCGATGGCCATCAGGCGACGCATACAGCCCCTATTATAGCTCCATTCCGGACGTTCGTACGATTTTCTCGCCTAGGGGTGCCCCATCCTTGGCCCGCGCTCTTTGCGGAACAGGGTGGGGATTTTGACTTTCTTTGTTGTTAGCAATGAACGGGGATGAGCTTTCTTCGTGACCTTCGTGGTTAGACAAAGCATTTACCACGAAGGTCACGAAGGTGCACGAAGGAAATCAAAGTCAGTGGATGACGTGGTTGGTGCGCAGTTGCATCTTCACGGCGACCGACAGCCGCCGGATGCCTTCACGAATTTGCTCCGGCTGGGAGTGCGAGAAATTCAGTCGCATATGCCGCCCACCCTCTTGATCGTTGTTCGGATAGAAGCAGTCTCCCGTCACAAACGCTACGTTTTCGGCAAGGGCCGCCCGCAGCAGTGCCTGTGCGTCGGTACCTTCTGGCATCGTTACCCACAGGAAGAGACCGCCCTTGGGATGTGTCCATGTGACTTCGTGCGGGAAGTAGTCGTGCAGTGCCTGCAGCATGGTGTCGCGCCGCTCGCGATAGACCTGGCGGATCAGCTTCACGTGCTGATCGAGGAAGCCGTCGCGCGCAACTTCGTACGCCACGTATTGATTGAAAGTGGAAGTATGCAGGTCCGCGGCCTGCTTGAGCTGCACGAGTTTGCTGATAACGTCTTCCGGCGCAACAATCCAGGCCAGCCGGATTCCGGGCGCGAGCGTCTTCGAGAATGTGCTCAGATAGATGACGTTGCCGAGAGTGAATCCATTGTCGCGGCGCACATTCACCCGATCAAGCACCACCAGCGGTGAGATGTGTTCGCCTTCGTAACGCAACTGCCCATAGGGATCGTCTTCGATGATCGGAATGCCGTACTTGTCGGCTAGCAGGATGAGCTGATGCCGGCGCCCCTCCGACAATGTGACGCCCGCAGGATTCTGAAAGTTGGGCAGCACGTACATGAATTTCGGTCCCGCGCGCAAGCTTGCATCGAGTTGCTCGGTCTGGAGTCCGTCTTCGTCGACCGGGACAGGAACGTACTGAGCCCCGTAAACGCTGAATGCCTGCAGCGCACCCAGATACGTGGGCGCTTCGACCAGGATGCGGTCTCCACGATTGATCAGTAGTTTTCCGATGAGATCGAGCGCCTGCTGGGAGCCCGATGTGATCAGGACGTTGTCAGCTGTGGACAGAATCCCGTAGCGCGCAAGGTTGTGGGCAATCATCTCGCGCAGCGGCTGATAGCCTTCGGTCGTCCCGTACTGCAACGCTTGAGCGCCATGCTCGGAGAGAACTTTATGGCACGCCTCTTCGAAACGCTGGACCGGGAAGACGTCAGGAGCCGGCAGGCCGCCACCGAACGAGATGATTTCCGGCCTCTGCGTGACCTTCAGCAGCTCGCGAATGGCGGAACTTTTGATTCCCAGGGTGCGCTGCGCATACCGCGACTTCCAGAGCGTCGACATGCCTGATCCTCTCGCCGCGGTCCTTTGAGACCTGCGGGCATTTCCTCACTCCACTGCAGCAGGGGGCGAGACGCCTCCGCCACAGCCGGCGAGACTCCGGCGCTACCTCTAGCTTAGTCCTCACCGACCAATTCAGGCTCGACCGATACGTGCACATGTGGATGCGTATGCGTCCCGTTCTCTTGTGCATCCACCACCGCGATCGCAGCCACGTTGACCACTTCTTCCACAGTTGCAGTGCGCTGCAGTACGTGGACTGGCCGGCTCATGCCCATCAGAATCGGCCCGATCAACTCTCCGCCGCCGACCTTCGCCGCCAGTTTGCACGCCAGGTTGGCCGAGGCCAGGTCGGGGAAGATCAACACATTCGCCCTGCCCTTCAGCGAACTGAAAGGATAGAGCTCTTTGATCAGCTCGGGAGACACCGCCTCGTCGGCCATGATTTCGCCGTCGATAATCAGCGTCGGATCCGCATATTTGATGAGTTCAACCCCCTTGCGGACTTTCGCGCAGATCGGATGATCTACGCCGCCGAAGCTGGAGAATGACAGCATGGCCACCCGCGGCGTCAGGTCAAAGCGTCGCGCCATGTGCGCGGTGCACAATGCGATTTCGACCAGATCCTCCGCTGTCGGCTCGATGTTCACGCTGGTATCGGCCATGAAGAATACTTCTCCCTTGCGGGCGATGGCGGCGTAGCAGCCGGAAACCCGGTGGAGCCCTTCGCGCATGCGCACGATCTGCAGCGCCGGACGGATCGTGTCTGGGTAGTGCTGTGTCACACCCGAGACGAGCGCGTCAGCGTCTCCCATGCGTACCATCATCGATCCGAAGACATTCCGGTTGTTGATCAATAACTCGGCCTCTTGCAGGGTGACACCTTTGCGCTGGCGCAGCCGGAACAATTCGAGCAAATAGGGTTCGCGATGCCGGGAGGTGAGCGGATCGACGATCTGCATGCCCTCAAGATTCACCCCCAGCTCGCGAGCGCGGGCCTGAATCTTCGCTGCATCGCCCAGCAGAATCGGCTTCCCGATCGCCTCTTCGACCAGCGCGTGGCAGGCGCGAAGGATCTTCTCGTTGTCTCCTTCGGGGAATACGACTTGTTTCGGATTGGCCTGAGCCTTGTGAATCATGGTGCGTGCAACTTCGTAGGCCTTGCCCAGTCTCCGCTCCAGTTGTGCGCGGTATGTTTCCAGATCGACGGGTTCCTGGGCGACTCCGCTGCGCATCGCGGCTTCCGCGACCGCTGAGGCTTCCCACATCAACACGCGCGGATCGAATGGCTTCGGAATCAGATACTCGCGGCCAAACTGCAGGCGGGGTACGCCATAGGCGCGGCAGACGGAATCGGGGACATCTTCTTTCGCCAGATTCGCCAGCGCGCGCGTGGCGGCCAATTTCATCTCTTCGTTGATAGCAGTCGCACGCACATCAAGCGCTCCGCGGAAAATGAAGGGAAATCCAAGAACATTGTTGACCTGGTTGGGATAGTCGGAACGGCCCGTTGCAATGATGACGTCCGGCCGGCTTGCCTTGGCTTCTTCGTAGATGATTTCCGGATCAGGATTCGCCATGGCGAAGACAATCGGATCCGGGGCCATGGACCGGATCATGTCGCCATCGATCGCGCCCTTCACGGAAAGCCCGGCAAAGACATCGGCGCCGACCATTGCTTCGGCCAGCGTGCGCATTTCGGTTTCCTGCGCGAAGCGCTCTTTGTATTTGTTCATTCCGTCCTTGCGGCCCGTGTACACCACGCCCTTGGTGTCGCAGAGGATGATGTTCTCCTTGCTCACACCCAGGCGGACGTAGTGTCCGGCGCAGGCAATGCCCGCAGCGCCGGCGCCTTTAAAGACCACGCGGACCTTGCTGATGTCTTTCCCGACGACTTCCAAAGCATTCAGCAGCGCTGCGCCCGAGATGATGGCCGTTCCATGCTGGTCATCGTGGAACACAGGAATCTTCATCGTCTTGCGCAGGGTCTCCTCGATCTGAAAGCAATCGGGCGCCTTGATGTCTTCCAGGTTGATTCCGCCGAACGTCGGCTCAAGCAACTGGCACAGCTTGATGATCTCTTCGGGATCGTGGCTGTTCACCTCGATATCAAACACGTCCACGTCGGCAAATCGCTTGAAGAGCACGGCCTTGCCCTCCATGACGGGCTTGCCGGCAAGGGCTCCGATGTC
>DATMOO010000132.1:0-14319 GCA_035568275.1 Candidatus Sulfotelmatobacter sp. | reverse complement strand
GCAGCTTGCGTCGGTGGTAAACAGGCGATGGCGATGGTAACAACAGAATGTAACAAAATGACTCTGCCCGCTATGGTGGAACCGTGTCAGTCCCCATGGCATGAAGATAGTTTAGTTGTCGAGCGGAGCATGTCTGTGACGTGTGAACTTCCCCACTCAAGCCAAAACCGGGCTTGAGTGGGCCACCTGCCCGAGAGTAGAAGTAGAATACTGGCAAATGGAACACTCACTCGACACTTTGGCGGCGATATTCACTGCGATCGGCACGGTGGCTGTCGCAATATTAGCGATATGGGGCGACTGGGTTAGGGCTCGACTTGTCGGCCCAAAACTTGAGTTGGCCTTGCGTGATCCACGCGGCGAGCTCAACACTCGCAACGATGGGAAGCGAGAACTGTATTACCACATCGAAGTAACCAACGGGCGCAAGTGGAGTCCTGCCCGCCAAGCTCGGGTCATGCTGACGGAAGTCGAGAAAAAGATCGCGGATGGTAGTTTTGTTCGTGACCCGCTCATACCGCTTCAACTAACTTGGGCATACTCTGCCGCTGCAGGCGAAATGCTTCCTACCATCGTGGCAAATCAAACGTGTGATCTGGGCTGCCTTACCGAAAACGGTGACCGCTTCAGGCTGACTACCTACAGCAGACCTAATAATTTCCACGGGTTCATTATTGCCGGCCAGACCATGCGGGCTACGGTCGTCGCGATGGCCGACAACGTACAGTCGTTGCCACTGTGCATAGAAATCTCGTGGGATGGCAAATGGTCGGCCGATTCCAGTGAGATGCAACGTCATCTTGTGGTCAAGCAGGCATCATAAGAAAGTTGTTGCGAAGCGGCAGGAAGAAGCTACAGGTCAGCGGACTTCACAGTCCGCTAGGCGGGTGGCCCATTCAATCGCGTTCTGTTGTCCAGTCACGTTCTGTGGATTGAGTGGGGTAGAGATGCGCTCTGCCGGGGTGCCCCATCCTAACGTCGCGCCCTTTGCGACGTTAGGGTGGGATTCCACCAACACTGACTCGAAGATTCGGCTGCTCGCGTCGGTTATAAACAGGCGATGGCGATGGTAACAACAGAATGTAACAAAGTGACTCTGCCCGCTGTGGTGGAACGGTGTCAGTCCCTATGGCATGAAGGATAGTTTAGTTGTCGAGCGGAGCATGTCTGTGACGCGTGAACTTCCCCACTCAAGCGAAAATCGGGCTTGAGTGGGCCACCGGCCTCTTCCACGTACAGCTCTGAGGGTGTGGGACTTTAGCAGCCCGAATCGTAAAGGGTATCTTCCAGGCAACGCTTTTCACGTGGGGTGGTGTAGAATCCCCTCTTCTACAGCGAGTCACTCGCCCCGCCGAACGAAATGGCCTCTCTGCTGCAACATAATGATGATTGTAGAAGGTTCTTGGGCGAGTCCTTTGAGAACGTAAACAAATGGATGGATGAATATTTTGCGCAATATGGCCCGACGCATCGACGATTTAGGCATCACCGAGAGGGCATTGAACAGGCACGCGAGCTTTTTGGCGCACGGGGTGCCGTAGCCGCAGCTATCCACATCCTTAGGGATTGCCGTCATATTCCGCGGAGGGAGGATTACGACCTCGGCCATGTAGATGCACTCGGGCTTAAAGCGAATTGGTCAGTAGCATCATACATAAAGTATTCACAGGAGGATTTCGAGAGCATGGTCGAACAACTGCTTAGACCTTCTGGTTCCGTGCTTTGGTCTTTTATGGATCAGGCTGATGTCCAGATACTGCTCAGTTCATTGACGCGTCTTGACGCAAAACAAATAGAACAGCTAATAGCTGGGTGGCAGCAGACAACAGCCAAGCGCACTGCACTTCCACCCACCCCAAACCTGTACTCACCAGCCCCGATTGAGAATCCTGACGTTTTGCAGTATCTCCGCGAGCTTGAGGAAAAACATCCGACGTTTAAAGATATTGCACCCGGCAAAGAAGTCTCTGTCAATCTCGTTCAGCTAAGTCAACTCGTCAACCCGCTTGTTCTGATCGATTATGAGCTGCTGGATAGCCTAAAACCAGAACTGCCCCTGATCGATGAAATTCACATTGCGCGGTTCGCATTGCCGCAGGAGGTTAGGATACCGATTAAAGCGATGCTCGATCCGACCATGCGCAACGCAATGTTTGTCTCTAACGACAAAACGATGACCGTGAGTCCGGCCCGCGTACAGCAGACCCCACTCGGTACAGCCGTTACGTTTCTAGTTGGTGCGAGTGGCAGTGCCCTGATTGCGGCGAACTATTCGGGACGCCTTATTCTCCGCAACGGGATTCACCGGGCTGTTCTGCTTGCGATGATGGGAGTAAAGTCGGCCCCCTGTATCGTCGTGAAGGAAGATGGTCCGGTTGTTGCAGCAGCTACCACGGCCTTTCCCACATTTACGGATGCAGTGCTTAGCTTACCTAGACCACCTATAGTCATGGATTTTCTAAATCAAGATCTTATCCTTCAAGTTCCCCTACAGCGTACTCACAAGTTGGTTAAGATATCTGCAGAAGAAACAATTGTCCCTATCGACTAAAGGACAATAGAGAGAGATGATACCTGAGTTTTACGACGGCAACTTCTTGCCAGATGGTGAGCATGTTGCAACATGGGACGAAATCGTAAGAAGGTTCGGAGGTAACGAGCGGCGAAAGAGCTTCTGCGATAGGCTGATAAGGTTTCTCCAGCAGGCCAAGAGTTGCGGTTTTTTGAAAGTTTATCTATTCGGATCGTTTATTAGCGCGAAGGAAGACCCTGGCGACGTCGACCTCTTATGGGTACACAAACGGGACCTTGATTATGACCGATTGTCACGAGAGTGCCACGAGCTCGTGGAGTATGCCTTAATCAAGGCGCGGGAGCGTTGGGACATGTTCTGTTGCTCAGACGACCCAATGGTAATCAGCATCATGATGACCGTCTGGCGCAAAGATAAAGCTCCGGGAAGAAAACCGAGGGGTGTTATAATACTGGAGTTAAAAGACCTATGATTTTTGCTGATTACGCTGGCACGAAGGAATATCGCGACGAACTGGCGGGCGCTTTAGATGTGGCGCGTCAGCGACTGAATCGACGACAATTTCAGATTTTTGCCGAAGGTGTTATAGCAGAAATTGCGCGTTTGGATTCGCAACTGGCTGAATTCCAAGACGTGCTTTTTCCTCGAGCAGCGTCGAACTGCTGGACTCCACTCTTTACTAAGGCGATCCCTTCGATGGGGGTGCAGTCCGTTTCCATTCACTTTAACTCCCCCGTCCAAGTTTTTGCTCCGTGGACGAGTTGCCAATTGACCTCTGATCGTGGTGATAATGCTTTTGCCGCTTGTGCCATCTAATGTGATCTCTTAGGCGGGGTAGCCCATTCAATCGCGTTCTGTTGATTGAGTTTGGTCCAGATGCGGCCTGCGGTCTCCCGGCTTCCCGCAAGTCCGCCCTTTGGACGCTAACCTAGGCCCACACGTTTGTCGACTACCGTCCCTAGTCCCCGCACTACCAAATGCCCGTCAAGTCCTTTCTCCATCCACCCCAACTTTCCATTCCCATTTCGGGAAACCCTCGCCCGCTTTTCCAACTTCTTACTTGACCTCCCCATCCATATTCGCGCACTCTAGCTATAAGGCTTACATATGAAATTATCTTATAGATGTATGTCCTTTGTTTCCAGGATTTTCCCTGTAAGCCCTTTCATCTCAAAGATTTTGGCCTCCTTCCCCGCGCAACTCTTTCATTTCAAAAGACCGCGGGGGAGGGGGGTGGAGCACCTTTCATGTCGTACGACGTTTTTATCCCGCGCTGCACTCATATCAAAACCAATGGCACCCAGTGCGGCTCTCCGGCTCTCCGCGGACGCCGCTTCTGTTTCTTTCACAAGAATTGGCAGGGCCAGCAGATCCAGCTGAACGCGCAGCCCGCCTCCCCGCTCAGCTTCACCATGCCCGTGCTCGAGGACGCCGACTCCGTCCAGGTTGCGCTCATGCAGGTCATGCGCCTCATCCTTAGCGGGCAGCTCGATCCGAAAATCGCCGGGCTCCTCCTCTACGCCCTGCAGACCGCCTCGCTCAACCTCCGCCAGATGAAGCTTGAGCCCTATCATCGCGAGAGCGTCGTGATCGATCCCCGTTCGGTCGGCGACAACAATCTCGGCGACGACGCCTGGTGCAAGGCAGAATTTGAGGAAGAAGAAGAAGACGAGGAAGACGATAGCGAAGAAGAAGAAGAGGGCGACGAAGAAGACGAGGGCGAAGACGAAGGCGCACAAGACGAAGAAGACACGGACGAGAAAGACGAAGCAGAAGACTCTTCCGAAGAAGAACAGGAAGAAGACGAGCCCGCATCTCCTTCGAGGAAACCAGTCCAAGCGGCGCGGGCAGCCGGCGCTGAGCGCGCCGAAGGGACGTCGGCCCCGACAAAGCCCCACTCAAGCCAAAACCGGGCTTGAGTGGGCCACCCGTCCAGTGGGCCACGGGCCAGCCTTGAGGCGGTTACAGATTATTTGGAGAATCTCGTTGGGCCGATCTTTTCGAAATCAGTCGTCGAACGACATGGCCCTTCCACATCCACAATCCCGAAAGGACCATTACCGGAACGAAGAAAAACCGAGTTGGCGGGGCGTAACCGGGAATTTTGTCAAACGGACTGTAGATGTAGCCGAGGATCGGAATGGCAAAGACAAGGTGAATCCAGCGAACAATCGAACGTTTGGTGGCGTCCTTCATGATGAATACGATCTCCTCGATTCACGATTCCAACTCGCGCATTCTTTCCACGGCTTCTCGCCCCGGTACCGCCGCTGCGGCAGGCCATGCTGGAAGCGCTCTCTCCGCAGGCGCGCGAAGCGAACGTGGGGCACCCGCGTTCTTTGGCGGAGGCTGGGTTTAGTACTCCCCATACCGCCCCTTCACCGACTCCAGCAACTTCTGCGAATCGTAGCCGACACCATCCTTGAACACGATCTCCACGTTTTCAATGTCGCTGATGTGAGTTGCCGGATCGCCTTTGACGACGACCAGGTCGGCGTTCTTGCCAACGGCGATGCTGCCAATCTGATCCTGGCGGCCCATGTAGGTCGCGCCGTTCAAGGTTGCGATCTTGATCGCTTCTACCGGTGAGAAGCCCGCTTCGACCAGCAGTTCGATCTCCCGCTGATCGCCGAAGCCCGGGACGACTCCACCGTCTCCGGTTGGGTCCGGTCCGGCCAGCAGCAAGCCTCCGGCGAGGGAGAAGGCGTGCTCCAGTTGCATGTCGCGCCGGATCAGCATGGGCCAGTCATCTTTTGAGGAATCCATCGGGCTCTCGGAACTCGCGCCTTCTTTCCACGGCTTCTCGCGTCGGTAGAGATACGCTTCGCGCGCCTGCGGGGAGAGCGCTTCCAGCATGGCCTGCCGCAGCGGCGGACGGCCGGGCATGCCTCCACTTTCAAACACCGGCAGGGTCGAGGTCACCGCGACGTGATGCTTCACCAGCGTGTCGATCAGGTCTTTGGCGGCGGGGCTGTCGGGCGCCATCTCCTTCAGCGTGGGTACGCCGCCGGCCGGTGTGCACACGTCGGGCTTCTTGCCCGGGTCGAGCTGCGTGTTGACGAAGAAGCCGTGCTCCAGGTCGTCGATGCCAAGCTCGGCCGCTTCCTTGTAAGTGACTGCGCAAAGATGCCCGGTAACTTTGAGATTGCGCTTGTGAGCTTCGTCAATGGCGGCTTTCAGTTCGGCGCGCGTGAGGTTCATGTACGCCTTGAATGATGTGACGCCGCGGTCGGCCCAGTAATCCACGAACTGGCGGGCCTCCTCGGCGTCCTTGAGCTGGTGCATCTGGATGAAGTAGCTGTCGGCGCCTTCGAGATACGGTCCGGTCACGTCGATGTGCGGGCCCGGGAGGTGGCCGGCGTCGATCTCACGTTTGAGGTTCAGGTCGGCGTAGGTCTCGACGCTGCCGGTCGTGCGCATGGTGGTCACGCCGCCGGCAAGATAAAGACGCGGAGCGGAGAAGGTCATTTGTGGGACGAGCACCGGTTCGTCGTTGTGCCAGCGGCTGTCGAGGTTGGGTCGCGCCACGTAGAAAAGGTGATTGTGCATGCCGACGATCCCCGGGATCACGGTGTAGCCCTTGAGATCGAGCGCAGCGGCGTTCTTCGCTGGAGCGACGTCGGCTCCCGGCTGGATCGCGGTGATCTTGCCTCCTTCGAGCACGACATTCTGATCGTCCGTGGGGCCGCGGCCGGTTCCGTCGACGATGCGAACGTGGGTGAGGACTACTTTTGTGCCCTGCACGCGGACATGCTTCTGGACTTCTTTCGAGAGATTGGCGGGTTGCTGCGCGTGGGTGAGCGAGACGAAGAAGAGTGCAGCAGCGACAGCAATGCATCGATACATTGATGATCTCCTGGGGCGCCGATTGTAAATGGCCGGGAGCCCCACGTTTCGTGATTTTCGAAACGTGGGATTCCACGGCTTTCTCACTCCTGGGATTTTCGGCCTGCTGGCGTCTCCTGTTCGGTACGGGGCTGGCTGTTCGGGCGGCGTGTTTCGAAAAAAATCTTCTCGGTATGTCGATTTCGCCGTCCTCCACTCGACTTACACATAGAGGCACGTAAAACGGCCCACGGAGGCGGATATGAAAAGGCAGAAATCTTACGGTGAAACCGTCAGATCAGTGGCTGGATTCGCTCTGATCGGCCCGGGACTCTTCCTCCTCTTTGGGCACGTGGTGGGCGCGGCTGGGCGATTGAGCCAGGCCCTGGATCAGACCGCTTCCTCGGGCTTGGAGGTCGTGTCATCGATCATGTTGGCGGCATCGTGGAGCCCGAACCACCTGGCATATGATCTGGCGTCCATGTTTTGGCCCGCGCTGCTGGTGGTCATGGGAATCGCGTTGCTGCGCGAGGCTTGCACTTCGGAAGTCAACTCAAAATCACAGGATTGTGCCGACCCCTGCATCGACTGCGCGTAACCTGCGAAAACCACGTTCCGGAATTCCAGTGGTGGTACTTCGATCACACACCAGCCACGAGCTGCGAGCCACGAGCTCGAAGACAAAACATGAAGTTCCAAGCTCGTCGCTCGAAGCTCGTAGCTACAAGAGAGGCCTACGCTACCTGCTTGCTCGAGCCGCTCCTGGCCTCGGCGGCGTGGGGACGCAGGCGGGTTTGCACCAGCAAGGCGTAGTGCACCCACGAAATCCCCGTGAAGGCGAAGGTCGCCCATAGGAGCACGGTGCGAGCCATCCACACCCACCGGGCCGCATAAATCTGCAGCAGCATCACGAAAAAAATCGCGCCAATCTGGGCGCAGGTGTTCGCTTTCCCGAAGATGCTGGGCGAGAAGTTACGCAAGCCCGCGATCGTATAGAGCACCGCGCTGGTCGCGAGGATCGCCATGTCGCGGCTGAACACCATCACCGTATATTTCCAGGGAATCTTGTGCAGCACGGAGAGCACCAGAAATAAGGTGCTGAGCAGCAACTTATCGGCGATCGGGTCGAGATATTGTCCGAGCGTGGTTTGCTGATGCAGTTGGCGCGCGAGCAGTCCGTCGAGGCCATCACTCAGTCCTGCAAGCACGAACAGCACGAGCGCGGTCGTGTAGTGCTGATCGAGAAAGCTGTTCACGATGAAGGGCAGGAACAGCATGCGCAGCAGGGTGAGTTGGTTGGGTGCGGTCAGCAGCTGCGAGAGCTTCATCCACGCTCCTTCGCGGCATCGACAGTGGATGAGGCGCGCAGCAGCGTGACCGGATCGAGCCCCGTCTTCGCGGTGAAGCGCTGCGAGAGCGACGGGATATTGCCGTCGGGCAGATCAAGCTCCATGCGCTCCACGCGGTGCATGGGAAAGAAGACGACGCCGAGGGAGAAGGGTTCGCCATCTTTGACGAGGGCCACCAGGTCCTCGAACGAAGCCAGCTCAATCCCCCGCAAGCTCAAGCCTTCGGCGCTCAGCGAGAGAATGGCGCCCCAGAATTTCTCCCGCGGATTCGCCAGCGTCGTCACCACCATAGTGCCGGGGCGGAAGGGGTTGGCGGCATCGGCGGCATTTTCCATGCTGCGATTGTCTCTGGCGCAGGGCCAGATTGCAACTGGCGAAGGATTGCGCGCACGGTCTGCGGCGGGTGTTGAAGGGTCCTTCGCTTCGATCAGGATGACAAGCTGCGAGAGCAGAGGGACTGCTACGAGCCCACTGCGTTTGGGCTTGGATGGGAGTCACGGCAATATGCCGGGCGTTACCGGCTCGTGGTGGAAATGCATGTCCGCGTCTTGGGAGATCCGCACGGGATCCTTCGACTGCGTTCGGCTGGCGCCTCACTTTGCTCAGGAAGACAGAGGTAAGAGTTGGTAGGCGTGACAAACGCGATTGCCGCTTCTGGCGCAGCATTGCCGTGCTTTTGCCGGTTGGCTAGGTTAGAATCTTGCGGTTGTCAGGAGGCAGTGTGAATCGCTTTTTTCGTTCTGGGCGACCTTCTTTTGCGCAGCTGGGACCGCTCGAGCAGCGGTTGCTCGAGGAGGTGTGGGCGCGGGGAAGTGCGACCGTGCGCGAACTGCTGGCGAATACAGATTTGAACATCGCCTATACGACCGTGATGACCACGCTCGATCGGCTCTACAAGAAACAGGTGCTGAGCCGGGTCGCCGAGGGTAGAGCGTTTCGCTATGCGCCTCGGGTAACGCGAGAAGAACTGCAGCGTGCAGCCGCGGGACAGGCGATTCAAGAACTCCTGAGCTCGGGCGCGACGTCGTCGTTGCCGCTGTCCTACCTGGTGGAGGCGGTCACCGAGCTCGATATCGAGTTGCTCGACGAATTGCAGAAGCTGGTCGAGACGAAGCGTCGCGAATTGCAGAAGCGGGAGAAGCGGTGATGTTTGCAATACGGTGTTTAGGAGTGTCGCTGGCCTTCTTCCTTCTGGTGTACGTCGTATTTTCCGCAGCTGTGGTGAGCGGCTGGCGCCAGGTGCGGCGGGTCGGAACCCGACTTTCGGCGCGGCGTTTGGCGACGTTGCTGTTCATTCTTCGAAGCCTGCCTTGGGCTGCGGCCGTCCTGATTACGTTGGGATTTGTGGTCCCTTCATTCCTGCTGCTTGAGCCGCGAGTGGTTGCCGAGCCGATTGGCGAGATTCCTCTGACACTTGGTGCGTGCTGTGTGGCGCTGTTCGCGGCGGGAGCGTGGAATGCGATCGCAGCACAAATGAGAACTTCGCGCACCGTAGCTGGGTGGCTGCAGGGAGCCAGCGTTGCGTCGGGCTGTGATCCCGTCCCACTATTTCGGATTCGGCCGTCATCGCCGGCATTGACTGTATCGGGCTGGCGTCAGCCGCGAGTGTTGCTCTCGAATGCAGCTGCCACATTACTGAACCAGCAGGAACTAGAAAGCGCATTGCGCCACGAAATTGCTCACGTACGACGCCGCGACAATCTGAAAAAGCTTATGTTCCGGCTTTGCGGATTTCCGGGCATGGCCGGGCTCGAAGCAGGCTGGTCGGAGGCCGCCGAGATGGCCGCTGACGATGCCGCTGTTTCGAATGGTGGCGAGGCTCTTGATCTTGCGTCCGCATTGATCAAGTTATCGCGCTTTGCTCCAGTTCACGCCGCGACGCTGACCACCGGGCTGGTCGAGGACCCCGGTTCAGCATTGAATGCGCGCATTGCGCGCTTGGTGAGTTGGGAAGAGAGGCCCGTCGCCTCCTCTCGCAGCCTCTTCCCGTGGTATTTGGTTCCCACCTTCGCAGCCTGTATCCTTACTATGGTGGTGATCTACGGTGGAGCATTGAGTCGCGTCCACGATTTGACTGAGTGGCTGGTTCGCTGACGAAGCACTGACACTCACGATAAAGGCTCACGCGAACAGCCACCAGGTATTTCCTTCCCTGAAGCCGCGGTTTGAATCGAACCAGCGGCGCTTGCCGAAGATTGTCAAGCTACTGAGGTGGAAAGAGTAGGGGCCTGTTTCCCTGCTCCTGGCCTCCAAATTGCACCAAGCGTCAATGGCTGAGAAGGGCGAACCCAAGGGACAGGGGGCGTTTGTAACCCTTCCGTCACCTTGTTTAAAGCTGGGATAGACCGCAAACTCTCAGAAATCACAGGGGTTTGTGACGTTACCCCGGCAGCCTTCCAGGGCCGCGCAACTTTCTGTTGAGGAGTGGTTTTAGATTTACATGGGCCGTCGATTTATCAGTGCAGTGGTGTTTCTGTTTCTGCTCGGGAGCAGTCTGCGAGCGCACGCCGGCGCGACCCTTCTTCTCGAAGAACCTTATAGCGTGGACGGCACGTTCGCCGGAACGGGCCACGTCGCTGTCTATTTAAACCGGGTTTGCGCGGACACTCCACTTAAGCTACGCCGGTGCAAGGACGGGGAACTGGGCGTCGTTCTGAGCCGTTATCACGGTGTCGCCGGATACGACTGGTTTGCGGTTCCGCTGGTTCCTTACTTGTACGCGGTCGAGCTGCCCGAACAAGTACCTCTCTACGCGGACGCGAAGCTGGTGTCTTTCCTGCGCGACCAGTACCGGAGAAAGCATTTCGAAGAATTCATTCCTGACGCGCCCGATGGCGGAGTGTCGGAAGGGCCGTGGTACCAGCTGGTCGGGTCCTCGTACGACCGCACGAGTTATGCCTTCGAGATCGAAACCAGCGCCGAGAAGGATGACGAGCTGATCCAGATTCTGAATGCGCGGCGAAACGTCGGGAGGTACAAGCTGTTGTCGAGCAACTGCGCCGATTTCGTGAAGGGAATTATTAATTTCTATTATCCCGGCGCGTTGCATCGCGGAATTATCGGCGATCTGGGCATTAGTACCCCAAAACAAATTGCCAAGTGCCTGGCGCGTTACAGCAAGCATCATCCGGAGCTGGAATCGATCAGCTTTGTAATTCCGCAGGTGCCGGGCACGATGAAGCGCAGCAAACCGGTGCGTGGCGTGGTGGAGTCGGCGTTCAAAGCGAAGAAGTATATGGCACCGCTGCTGGTCTGGCATCCGGCGATTGTCGCCTGTTTTGCAGCCGCGTACTTCACCGGCTCACGCGGGTTTGATCCGGGACAGCATGCGTTGGTGTTCGATCCTCGTCGCGACCTGGAGGCGCCGATGACCGCGCAGGAGCGCCGCGAATATCAAACGCGGCTGGAACGTCTGGCGCGTGGCATCACTGAGGGCACGATACTCGAAGAGGTGAAATGGCCTCGGCTGGAGGCGACCGCGCAGCCACAACTGGATGAGGCGGGCAGACCGGTGTTGCGCCTGACATTGGGCGAGGGTCCGGTCGCGGTCGGGCTGACGCGCGACAATATCGTGAGCGCATCGGAAGCGCCCGAGATCGCGCAGCATCTGCTGGTTGTTCGCTTGCGCGAAGAACTGCGCAAGAGCGCTCCGAAAATTGCCGCCAGCGATGTGTACAACGATATGCTCTTGCTGGAAGAACTTCATCGCGGACGTTCGGAACGTCCTTCGTCAATAGCGGATTCGCTGGGCATGAAGGCGGGCGGGACGCGGTGATAGTTTTTATCTTTCTCTCTCCTCTTGGCTCTAGGCTTTAGGCTTTAGGCTCTGGGCTCTAGCAAAAGTCCAAAACCAATGCGGACTGTTGTAGGGCTTCCTACGCAAAGTTTTTCTGAGCACTTTTCAGGGAGTGAGTTTTTCAACAGCCGGGCTTGCCCGGCCCGCGCCGGGCCGGGCTCCCTTCGTCCGACCGCGATCAGTCTGGCCGCAGTTCTGTCGAAACTACTTGCCTGGGGGAAAGGAAAAGGGACCGGTACATCCAGGTAACTCAGAGACAGACGCTGACGGCAGTACAGTCGTGTCCGGATAGCTGTAGGCACCGCTGATAGCTGAAGACGGTGTCTCCGAAGCAAACCACTGTACCAGAGCCTCGTTCTGAGGGTGGTATGTGAAGCCGTTCATCGTTATCGGAAACGTAGCATCGGGCAATCCCTCGATAACGTCGCCCGTTTCGAGGTTGTCTTGGCAAACGCCGTTGGGCGCGAGCCACCAGGGAGTCGCATTGGTAACGAATGGATCATTAAAGGCCTCAGCGATTTCATGGCTGAGAGCAGTTATGTCGGTAAAGGCGCTACCAAACAGCCCGGGGCTGATCCAACTTGAGTAGTTAACTACGTAGCGCCTTTCGCGGAAACCATTGGTCGGACCACCTGGCTCGAGATCGTAGCTGTGAAACCCCAGCACGCAGCACTGCGTTGGATCGCCATTAAAGTAAAGGTAGGCATTTGGGAAGAGGAAGGTGGACAGGTCGCGGGTGCGGATGTCTCCTGCGTTCTCTGCCGCGCCAATCACCGTGCTAGTGTCTGTGGGCACCAACGGGAACAATAAACTAGAGAACGTGTTGACGTCGATCAGCACGAAAAGGCAACACGAGCCGTCACTGTTGAGAGCAAAGCGGTAGGTGCCCCGGATGAGTGTCATTGTACGTGGCGTTTTAACCAACGGTCGCAAGAGCGTGTGCCAGCCGCTGTCCGAGCGGTTGAAGAACTCTGCTCTTTGAATCGCATCCGCATACTGAGTCGCGGGTGCGCTGGAACCATAAAAGGTCTTCCCAAACACCGGCGACTTCAACACTGGCGTCACATACTGTGTAGCGTCTGAGTAGAGACGGTGCCCGTTAACGAAGCGCGGCGAACCGTCGAAGTTGCGCAGGTCGAGGTTGACAGGCACGATGGGAGCGTTGATCCAGGTGGTCTCTCCCTGCCAATCGCTGTCATTTCCCTTTCCGAATGGCGCGTGGCCAACCATGGTGTATTGCCAGGTGAACTGAGGAGCCACCGGAAGGCCAAAAAACTGGTCGGACAAAAATCCCGGCAAATAAAAGTAACTGCTCCAGTTCACAAGGGAGTCAATGCCTAGAAGACTTCCCGAGGAGCGGGTGCCAAGGATACCGCCACCGGCTGCATTGGAGATGTGAAGTGTGCCAGGCTTAGCCTTGGCGAGGAAGCTCGCGTCGACCTGATCGGTTTGCACCTGAGCGAAGGCCAATGCGGACAGAACTGCAAAAAGAACTGTAACTAGCGCTACACGCATGGTGCGCCTCCTTGTAGTTTTTCCAAGAGATTCGAGAATGCTGAGGTCGGCTATCTTGTTAGGTTCAATGGGCTACCAAACAACGGCAGCTTGTGACGAAAGACCACCCGCTTGCGGTTCGCGCGACAGCCTGAAAACTGGGACTAATACAGGGCCGCCTGGGAAGGATCACAGGGCCGATTGCGAACGACGACAGAGTCAACTGAAAAAAACGCGGCAAAAAATTATCAGCGCGTCAGACTGTTGTCAAGAGAAAATGCCTTCGAAACCCGCTTCCAGAGCGCAATTCCCGGTCGGGGAATGCTGGCACAGGCTGACAACCGCTTCCGCTCGTAAATCCAAACCGCGCGGGTGGCCCACCTTTGCGGTTTGTGCGAAGGTGGGATTCCACAGCCCTAAATGGGATTTTGCTTTTCTTCTACTTTGCAATTGGCAAGAGTCATCCGGAATAGGTATCGCGGGCGTGGAGGCTCCCTTCGCCTTATACCCTTCCGGGAGGCGCAGTCGACAGCTTGGCCTCCCACCCTTGCAAAGAACGCAAGGATGGGCCACCCCTAAGACGGGGAGGGCTCCGGGCGCAAAATCCTGAAAGGTGGGCCACCCGCCTAGGATACGGGATGATTGGCGAAACCAGGCATTTCGCTCAAATTCCGACTTCTTTCGATTCACTTCACATCTGAACCATTCGAAAAGGTTCGGAAAATGAGTGCAATGGAGATTTTTCATTACTTTGCCGGGATGGCATTCACCCAATTCGCATCCGTGGGAGCGGAGGAAGTGCCAGTCAGCAGGGATTCTAAACGTGCCAGCATTTCCGGTTTTAGTTGAACTTTGTTTTCAGCGCCACCAACGGAGAGAGTTGCGTTTATGTTCTTACCCAGCCAGCGATCACCCTCATGGTGGATCTGAACATCCCGCCGTAGTATGTAAACCGCCTGCTGAGGTCTACCGCCGAACCCGAAGGTCTTGTCCGCGAATTGGCAAATTAAGAGAAGATCACCGTCAGGTTGCAAACGCCACGTTCCCTTTTCTCCGATGCCGCGCTTCTTGAATTCGATAATCTGAGCATGCTCAGAGGTGGAGGCCGTGCGCATCCGTTCGAGCGTCTCGCGGACATAATGATTCACGGTGGGGTCGGAGGTCTCCAGTAACGCCTTGTATGTGGAGTACGAGCGGAGAATATTCCAAGCACCAATCGCTAGAAAAACGCCAGCGATTATTCCTTTGCCTACAGTTGGATCTTTTTTAGCCAGGCCGACAACGAGGCTGCCAAAGAACCACGCCGCAAATATCGCGAAACT
>DATMOO010000131.1:0-18540 GCA_035568275.1 Candidatus Sulfotelmatobacter sp. | reverse complement strand
CCCGGCGCAATTGGCGTGGTCATGGCTCTCGCAGCGAATGTCGACAACTGGGAAGCATATGTGGGGATGGTGATCGGCATCTCTGCCATCGCGTTGAGCGTGGTGCTGTTCTTCTGGCTGGGCGGTCCACTGGTGCGCCGTCTGGGACCGAGCGCGGTGGGCGCCATCAACAAAGTTTTCGGCTTTCTGATCCTGGCGATCGCTGTTCAGTTAGTTTCGGACGGCATCGCCGATTTCAGGAGTTAATTGCAAGTCCCACCTTCGCCCGAATCAACCGGCTCCTAAATCGAGCCGGAACTATTGTTCTTCTGATTGCGTATCAAGAGGTGGCGCTGGTGCGCCCAAGAGGTGCTCCATGTCTCAAAGATCCGTAGTTCAGGCTTTGCAGCTCCACACGGCTCTTCTGTTTTGTTTCTTCCTGGTGCCACTTTGCGCGGCGAGCGACTGGAGTTATGAAGAGACGCACACCGACTCCCGCGAGTTTGTATCCGGTGGCTACCTGCATGTGCGCGTCAGTGTTGGCGACGTGCACATCAAGCGCGGCGATTCCGCAAAGATCAGGCTGGAATACACCGTGAAATCGCGCCGGGAGAGCAATGTGAAACAGGCCCGCGTCGATTTCAATATTCGGGGGAGCGACGCCACCGTCGAATTCCACGCTCCCACAGGCGGCAACACCCAGTTTGATGTTGAGTTGGAAGTTCCTGTAAGTACTCGTCTCGACGTTCACCAGAAGGTCGGGGATTTGACCGTCGATAGTATCGAGGGCGACAAAGACCTGAACCTGGGAGTTGGCGACATCCGCGTTTCCACCGGACGATCCGGCTATCGTCTGGTCAATGCGAGCACGGGCATCGGCGACGTCAACAGCGATGGCTACGGCGAGACTAGCGGCTGGCTGGGCAAGACGCTCAAATATCACGGCGACGGAAAGTATGAACTGCGCGCGCACGTTGGCGTCGGAGATATCAAACTGGAAGGACAGTAGCAAACGCTCTGGGCACGAAGAAGACTCGTTGCGTGCCGATCTTTGTTACATTTTCCGAACTAGACCTTCCCGGCTGTTGACAATAGTCTGGACTCTGCTAGAGTGTGTCCCGCCAAGTAGGCTTCCCCCGTCTCGAGGTCACTATGGCGCCTTCCAAAGTAGTTGATCGTACTTCTGCGCAATCTAAAGCTCATCACTGCGACAATGATCCGACCACCTTCGATCAAGTGCTTGATCGCGAACTGCAGCGGGTCAACGATTCCCGCACGAAGCGCGATGTGCCTGTTGAAGCGCGTCCGGATAACCTGATCGGACTGGCATTTTCCGGGGGAGGCATCCGCAGCGCGACGTTCAACCTCGGAATTCTGCAGGCGTTGGCGCAAAAAGGACTGCTGCGCAAATTCGACTACCTGTCGACAGTTTCCGGAGGCGGATACATCGGATCGTGGCTGGCGGCGCTGACCCGACGGCTTACCGCTCCTATGGCTGTGCCCTCGTTTGGCGAGGTCGAAAAGGCGCTAAGCCCATGCAAGTATGA
Source organism: Candidatus Sulfotelmatobacter sp. (assembly GCA_035568275.1). Classification (GTDB taxonomy): domain Bacteria; phylum Acidobacteriota; class Terriglobia; order Terriglobales; family Acidobacteriaceae; genus Sulfotelmatobacter. The sequence goes on along the minus strand of DATMOO010000131.1, from coordinate 17,014 downwards.
ACCCCTCCGGCGCAGCGAAACTCCGGTCGTGCATTGGTTGCGGTTGTACAGCAACTACCTGACGCCGCACACGGGAGTCGTTTCCGGGGATACATGGGCCATGATCGGAACCTGGCTGCGCAACGTCATCCTGAACCAGGCAATCCTGGGAATGATCTTTGTAAGTGCCTTCATGCTGTGCCAGAGTGCGCTGTTGCCTCTGGTGAAGATGGAGGACAGCGACGACGGCATGAATTTCCTGATCGCCGGCGGCATCGTGCTTTTTCTGGCGTGCGTGTCGATGGCCGTCAATGTGGTAGTCGAAGCTCCGCCCAATGAGATCCCCAAGACCTGGTTTCAAAGAATCAAGGCATGGTTGCGAAGGATTCAGGTCACCTTGACTGTGATGCTGCCATTTGTGGTGGCGTGCGTGCTGTTGAATTGCGCTCTGTGGCAGAACTTGTACTTCGCCGATAAATCCATCGGCTTATGGGCCGCAGCTGGAGCAGTTTTTTACTTTGTGGTGTGGGGAATGGTCGCGCTGATGGCTTTGGGCCGGCGCAAGTTGCGCCAGCTTCACGGGAAACCGATTAAGCTGATGATTTCGGTCACGGCGTTGCTGGTCTTCTCGCCGTTGGCTGGAGCAGCCGGGGGCTGCCTGTTGTTTGCTTACGCTTTGCTGCTGAGGCACCTACCATCCTGGATTGACACCAGCACAGACTGGGTGGTCGTGGTCTTTGGCAGCGGCGTGCTGATGGTGATTACGTTGCTGGCGGGGATATTGCACCTGGGACTTGTGGGGCGTGGCTCCATGGACGTCGTGCGGGAATGGTGGGCGCGGCTGGGCGGATATCTGATGCTGATCACTCTGGGCTGGCTTCTACTGGCCGGAGTCAGTGCGTTTGCGCCCTTGGGAGTGCGCTGGCTATTCACTTTCAAGCTTTCGTCCTTTACCGCCATCGCGCTCTGGGTTCTGCACAATTTTGCAGGAGTGAAGGCCGCCAGCAGCGTGAAGACCAGCGGGAAAAATACCTACGATTCGAACGCCAAGAAGGACAGCGCTGCACCGTCCGATTCGAAGGCCGAAAGCGGTTCGTGGATTTCGAACGTGCTCGAGTCACCGCGGGTTCTGAATGCGGTGGCGAAGGCGGCGCCTTATGTGTTCATCGTGGGACTGGTGCTGCTGCTGAGCACCGGGGTGCACATCGCTACCGGCCTCGCGTTCCAGTTCGAGGACACGGCGAAGCTTTGGAGTCTCAACAGCGGTCTGAAATTGCCTGCATTATCGGAGCAATACTGGGCAATCCTGGAAGGCGCTCCACGAGTCTGGCTGCCATGCATCGGCGGGATCTTCATCCTGTCTGCGATCGGGTTGTCATGGCGTGTGGATGTGAATGACTTTTCCCTCCATCACTTCTACCGGAACCGGCTGGTGCGGTGTTATCTAGGCGCTTCGAATCCTGAGCGGATGCCAGAGCCCTTCACGGGATTCGATCCTGGCGACGACTTGGCACTGAGCGAACTCGCGGATAATTATCCGGGGCCTTATCCAATTCTCAATGCCGCCCTGAACATCACCGGTGGCGAGGAACTTGGATATGCAACCCGGCGGGCGAAATCCTTTGCGTTTACGCCACTATTCTGCGGATACGAACTTGGTGCTTCCGGTGAGGGCATGCTGCGCTTCAGTTGCACGGATGGCTTTCTGCCCAGCTACTCGAAGACAGAGTGCGGCCGGTCGGCGGCTGGACTTGGCAAGTTCGGCGCGGAAGGCGGCATTTCTCTGGGAACTGCCATGGCCATCTCAGGGGCGGCGGCTAGTCCTAACATGGGCTATCACACAACTCCCGCAACAGCGTTCTTCATGGCTCTGTTCGATGTGCGATTGGGCTGGTGGATGGGAAATTCGCGCGACCCGAAGAAATGGAAGAGCACGGGACCGGCGCTGGGACTCGGCTATCTATTCTCTGAAGTACTTGCGAACAGCGATCAGCAAAAGGGATACGTCTATCTCTCGGACGGCGGGCATTTCGAGAACCTGGCCGTATATGAGTTGATCCGGCGGCGCTGTCGGGTGATCGTGGCTTGCGACGCGGATGCGGACGGGAGTTATCAGTTCGACAATCTGGTGAGTTTGATCGAGAAGGCGCGCACCGATTTCGGAGCGCGCATCGAAATTGATTATTCATCAACCCGACCTTCCGACGGCGGCCGAGAAAGCCAGCATAACTGTGTATCAGGGACGATCTATTACGACCCACATGATCCGACAGACACCGGAACCTTGATCCTGATTAAGGCGGGAATGCCGGTGAGAGGAGCTGCGCCGTCGGGACCTTGCGATCGAAAGCTGCCGGATGACGTTTGGCGATACTGCGACCAGCATCCAACGTTTCCCCATGAGAGTACCGCGGATCAATGGTTTGATGAGTGGCAGTTCGAGAGTTATCGGGCATTGGGCGAATACATTGGTTGCTACGCGGCCGACGGAATTCGGAAGGCAATCGACGATACACTGCAACTTTTGAAACCCAGGTCCGTCCCGCTCGCCGAGCCATCGGATGACCTGGCCACGGTCGGCGGATAAACGAGTCAACCCTCATCCGGCGCTGGGGCATCTAGTGATCAGGTGGATACTCTATGGCCAGCACAAAGCAAAGAAACGCGGCGCGCAGGAACATCAAGAAAGCGGCTGCCGCTGCCCGGAAGAAACGAACGATTGCCCATCTTCCCAAGTCCGTGCGGACTGCTTTAGGGAAACAGGGAGCGAAGGTAGCCAAGCAGAAACGCAAAGCCGCGTGACAAAGCGGCGGCTCGGCGCCAACGCTACGCTGCGATCACCTTGTTCAGCTCCAAAGCGTTCTTCGGGGCGAAGCCTGCCTGGTCGTTATCGAAATACACGAAGACCTGCTTAAGTTTCCTGCGCCAGGCTTCAATTCTCTTCGCCTAGTTCCGCAAAATCTGACGGCTGTGCGCAGTGATGACGGATGCTAGCGTCGCTATCCATGGAATCAGTTGCAGGTCTCTTCGCCACGCGAGCGCGATGGTGAGCACAACGAACGCGACTGTCACAGCGGCCGCGAGTGCCGGGGAAAGAACCTGGAAGCGAACCGTGGATTCCCACAACAAAGGCGACAGAATCAGTGCGGATGTAATGCCGTAGGTGATGCTGGCAAAACGGCCCGCAGCGTGGATGCGTACCGCCCAAACCATCCAGAAGCAGGCATACGCGATCGCGACGAAGAGCACCGGCAATTTCGGAACCGAACTCGATTCCGCAATCGCTCGCAACAGGTACGCACCTGCGATTCCGAGAACCGCTTTGCCGAGGATCGGCACCACTCCGGATGGGGTTTCGAGGGGAGGGAATCCCCGCCAAGTGGCAGGTGGGCGCGGACGCTGCAGAAGGGTTTCTGATGAAAGAGCTTCCAATGCGGACGAGTTCCCGACTGGGCAGGGATCCTTGGGATTCTTGAGATCTGCGAGCTGGCGCGCGCCGGTCGGACAGACTTCGCAGCAGGCCGTCGTCAATCCTTTGGTGATGCGGTGATAACAGAGCGAGCAATTCTCCGCCGCGTTGGTCTTGGGGTTGATGAAACGGCAGCCGTACGGGCATGCCTGCACACAGTAGCGTGATAGGGGTCACCGCCTTTTGTCAGTTTTGTATTTCCATTCGTGCTGGTTGGGAAACCCAAACAGACGGGGAAAATGAAGTAGTGTTGAGGGCCCCTCCCCTCCGGGTCTATTGGAATCAGGGAGTTAGCGGAAGATCTCACGCAAAATATTTGGGCTCAGGAGCTTAGGGGCAAAGTATTGAGCCGCAGGGACTTAGGTCCCATCGCCGATTACACTGCCTGTCTTGGCAATCATCTGTTTCTTTGGCTTTGTCGGCAAGGGCGGATGTCACCTCGGGCTGTGATTTCTCTCACCAGTTATTCAAGAAACTGATGAAGCGGCTTGGCCGTCGCAGTTTTCCAGGTTCGGGTCAGATTCGGGTTTTCTTGAAAGTCGAAATCCCCATCCTAGCCGCAGAAGACGCGGCTAGGATGAGGTACCCGGCCCTTCTGATCATCAGTAGGGCAGGTAGGAATTCTTGTATTGGCCGTTGGCGAAACTCCGGTTGGACTCAAGAGCGGAGCCGACTTTGCCGGTTTTGCCGCCGTGCGTGGCGCGGTAGTCCTGGAGGCCGTCTTCTGCTCCCGATGCGCCCCACGCGACCGCGTCGGCCGACGGAGGAAGCACAGGAAAGCGGGGATCCGTCCGGAGATCTTTCTCGCGTCCGCTCACATACCGGACTACTTTGACCAGTTCGTAGCCATAGACCAGGGACTTGGTGGCAGGATCGCCCGTGGAACCGGCGAGAAAGCGGGCGTACATGTAGTGTTCGGCGTCAGCCAGATTGAGATCGGTGGGAGCGGTAGCGACCGGTTGAACGTGGATCTTGAGCTGTCGGCATAAGTCGTCGTCTCCCATGCGGCGCATTCCGCGGAGATATGCCCAGGCATACTGGCTGCGCTCGACTTTGTCTTGAATGCGCAGGAAGCGTCCTAAAGCGTCGTCGATGTAGGCCTGGGTCTTACGGTCGTCGCGTTCATCTGCCATGGTGATTCGCTCCTCGGGTTCGTTCGACGTACAGTGATGGGTTCAAATCAAGGGCCGCGGATCCACCGGGAGCGGGCTTTGGGGGAAGTACGACTAGCGAGGCCGAACCGGATGTCGCGGACTAAGCCGAGAAAGTATGGCCGCGGGGAGTCCGGGTGTCAAGCATGGAGGACAACCAAACAGCTGATGACGGCTGTCCCGCATAGATCGCTCTACTTCAGGGTGACGAGTTTCTCCACCAGGTCGGAGTAGTCCTTCTTTTCGATGCCGTGGACTTGTTTGTTGTATTCGTCCACCTTAGACGAATAGTTCATGGAGCAGAACTTGGGTCCGCACATCGAGCAGAAGGCGGCTTCTTTGTAGTAGTCGTCGGGAAGGGTTTCATCGTGCATGGCACGGGCTGTCTCCGGATCGAGGGAGAGGGCGAACTGCTTTTCCCAGTCGAATTTATATCGCGCATAGCTTAGGGCGTCGTCGCGGTCGCGGGCACCGGGGCGCTGGCGGGCGATGTCGGCGGCGTGAGCGGAAATCTTGTACGCAATAATTCCGTCTTTTACGTCTTTTTCATTAGGCAGGCCAAGGTGCTCCTTCGGCGTCACGTAGCAGAGCATGGCGGCGCCATACCATCCGATCATGGCTGCGCCGATCGCTGAGGTGATGTGGTCGTAGCCGGGAGCGATGTCGGTGACCAGAGGCCCGAGCGTATAAAACGGGGCTTCGTAGCAGAGTTCGACTTCCTTGTCGACCTGCTCTTTGATCTTGTCCATGGAGACGTGACCGGGGCCTTCGATCATGACCTGGACGTCCTCCTGCCATGCCTTCTTCGTAAGTTCGCCTAGAGTCTTGAGTTCGGCGAACTGGGCTTCGTCACTGGCGTCGGCGACACAACCGGGCCGGAGTCCGTCGCCTAGCGAGAAGCTGACATCGTACTTCTTGAAAATCTTGACGATGTCGTCGAAGCGGTCGTAGAGAAAATTCTGTTTATGGTTGTAAGCCATCCATTGAGCGAGGATGGCGCCGCCGCGGCTGACGATGCCGGTGATGCGCTTGGAAATCAGAGGAAGATATTGGATGAGCACGCCGGCGTGGATGGTCATGTAGTCGACGCCTTGGGCAGCCTGCTCTTCGATCACTTCTAACATCACTTCTGCATTAAGGTCCTCGACCCGCTTTACTCTCGCGATGGCTTCGTAGATGGGAACAGTGCCGATCGGGACCGGAGAGTGCCGGAGGATGGCTTCGCGGATTTCATGGATGTTGCCGCCGGTGGAGAGGTCCATCACGGTGTCGGCGCCATAGTGGACGGCGGTATGGAGCTTCTTGAGTTCTTCGTTGATCTCGGAGGTGACTGCGGAGTTGCCGATGTTGGCGTTGATTTTGCAAAGGCTGGCTACGCCGATCGCCATCGGCTCGAGTTCGGGATGGTTGATGTTGGCGGGGATGATCATGCGTCCGCGGGCTACTTCGTCGCGGACGAGTTCGGGCGTGAGCTTCTCCTTGTGGGCGATGAAGGACATTTCTTCCGTGATGACGCCCTGGCGGGCGTAGTGCATCTGGGAGAAGTTGCCGTCGCTGTTTTGCTGCTGGCGCTGTGCGAGCCACTCTGCGCGCGGTTGGGGGACGGTGTAGCCGTTGCCATTGGAGCCATTCGTGGAAGTCATGGAAACCCAGCCTCTGAAGAATCGATATTAGCCTCGATTATAGACGCGTCGAACAGGGAACGCGGGGATGGTTTGTTTTTCCTGGAAATGAAAAAAAGAATAACCACAAAGGACACGAAGGATCACGAAAGAATAAGAGCGAGGTGTTGCTCTCTTCGATGGATCATCCATTCGGCGACGAGCAGGTTCGGCACCCAGCGCTCCTACGACTCCGAGGCAGTGACCGAGTCAATCGTTTGCCGATTCCCTACGAGCAAGCTTAGAATTCATCCCGTTCATCTTCCTCCAGGAGAATTCTGTCATGCGCTTTTCCCGTCTTGTCCTCGTCTTGATGCTGTTTTGTGCCGTCAGTTTCTCGCAATCCTCGCCCGCCGCCAAGCCTGCGCCCGGTTTCAGCATTAACACGATTGATAAGAGCGTCGATCCGTGCACGGATTTCTATGAGTACGCATGCGGAAATTGGCTGAAGACTGCGGAGATTCCTCCGGATCAGGCGCAGTGGGTGAGTTTTGTAGAATTGCATGAACGGAATATGGACATCGCTCGCGGGATTCTTGAGAAGGCGGCTGCGGGCGGAGCCGGCCGGAGCGCCATCGAGCAGAGGATCGGCGATTTTTATGGCTCTTGTATGGACGAGAAGGCGGTGAACAGCCGGGGGATCGCGGACCTCAAGCCGGAACTCAATCGGATCGATGCGGTAAAGGACAAACAGGCGCTGATCGACGAGATCGCGCATATCCACATGACCGGGGCGAGTCCCCTGTTTGCCTTCTATTCGTCGCCGGACCTGCACAATGCCGACCAGGTAATTGCGTACATCGATCAGGGAGGGCTGACGGCGCCCGACCGGGATTATTACCTGAAGGATGATGAGAAGACGAAAGCGGTGCGGCAGCATTTTGTCGAGTACATGACGGAAGTGTTCAACCAGGCTTCGAAGGACGAAGGGAAATCTGAGACCGACGCAGGGCACAAGGCCGACACGGTGCTGCGCATCGAGACCGCGCTGGCGAAGGCGGAGATGGATCGAACATCGCGGCGAGACCCGAAGAATCGCGATCACAAGATGTCGCGCGAGGAAGCCGTTTCGCTGGCCTCAAATTTTTACCTGGATCGCTACTTTCACGATGTGAACGCGCCGACATTCGCTCAGTTGAACGTGGGGAATCCGGAATTCTTCAAGCAGATCAACGCGGCGCTGGAGTCAGAATCGTTGGATTCGCTGAAAGTCTATGTGAAGTGGCACCTGCTCAATTCTTCGGCGCCCTGGCTCTCGCAGCCATACGTTGAAGCGAACTTCAAGATGCAGCAGGCGCTCACTGGGCAGAAGGAAATTCAGGCTCGTTGGAAGCGGTGCGTGAATCTTACCGATCGCGAACTCGGCGAGGCGCTAGGCCAGAAATATGTGGAGGTTGCGTTTCCGCCGGAGAGTAAGGCGCGGATGCTCAAGTTGGTGGATGCACTGGAAAAATCGCTCGATCAGGATATCCAGAATTTGGCATGGATGAGCGACGAGACCAAGAAGGAGGCAAAGGTCAAGCTGGACGCGATCCGGAATAAGATCGGGTATCCGGAAAAGTGGCGTGACTACAGTTCGGTCGAGATCAAGGCGGGCGATCTGCTGGGGAATGTGCAGCGCGCCAACGAATTTGAGGTGAAGCGGCAGATCGCGAAGATCGAAAAGCCGCTCGACCGCAAGGAGTGGGGCATGACTCCGCCGACGGTGAACGCTTACTACAGCCCGCCGTTCAACGAGATCGTATTTCCGGCGGGGATTTTGCAGCCGCCGTTCTTTGATCCGAAGCTGGATGATGCAGTGAACTTCGGCGGGATCGGGCTGGTGATCGGGCATGAATTAACACATGGTTTCGACGATCAAGGACGGAAATATGATCCGCGGGGGAACTTGCATGATTGGTGGACGGAGCAGGATGGGAAGGAGTTCGAGAAACGAGCGAGTTGTGTGGCGGACGAGTATTCCAGCTTTGTGGCAGTGGATGACATCAAGCTGAATGGACGGCTCACTCTGGGCGAAAACACGGCGGATAACGGCGGAGCCCGCATTGCGCTCGCGGCGCTGGAGCACATGATCGCGGATGACAAGACCGGCAAGGAAGGGCAGAAGATCGATGGCTACACGCCGGAGCAACGATTCTTCCTTGGATTTGGCCGGGTGTGGTGCGAGAAGCGGCGTCCGGAGGTGGCGCGCATGCGGGTGCTGACCGATCCGCATTCGCCGGGGAAGTATCGCGTGGACGGCGTGGTGCAGAACATGCCGGAGTTCCAGAAGGCGTGGGGATGCAAGGCGGGGCAGCCGATGGTGGCAGAGAACGCTTGCCACGTTTGGTGAACCTCAACCTTTTGGATTGAGCAAGCTTTTTTGCGTTGCGTCCACAGTCTTGAGCAGGGCGAGATTCACTTCGAACACCGACTGAGCTGACATCAGCAACCCCTTGGCTGGTGCAAAGGGCTACTTTGCACCAGCTCTGCGGGCGCGATTCTAGATTTCGGATGTGCTCACAACGACCTTGGCTCCCGTTGCCCGGCAGATATCGATTACCTGCACGACCTGCCCAAATGGCAGTTGCTCGTCGGCTTTCAATAAAACTACTTTTTCATCCCCTTTCTGGAAATGCAGCGTGAGCGTACGTTCCAAAGCAGACCAGGAAATTTCATCACCGTTGACCTTTAGAGAGGGCCGTTGCTGCCCCGACCTGAGCAACTCAACCACGGTTGCGACCCTACCCGCAGGCAACAGCGGTCCGTTAAGCACTTCCAGTCCATTCGGAGGCACCACGATTCCGGGTGCGGGAGGTAGCGATTGTGCCGTGAGCAGTACTGGCGCTTCGAACGCTACCACCCGTCCCGCCTCGAGCACTCTCTCCACAATGGAAAAGGGCGCGCGGGCGTCGGCTTTGATATAGAGTTTGGCGTCGCGTTGGCGAGGAGTAGCTTTCATTTCTTCCAATAATTGGTCGGGCGTGACGGGCTTCACTCCAAAGTAAAGGTTGCCATCTGCGGTGACCGCTACAATCCAGGCGTCGTTGTTGTCGGCGGCGGGGTAAGGGACCGCACTCGTCGTGTGGGCCATCTGCACACTTACCCCTTGGCGGAGTTGCTGGGCGTGGCTGGTGTTCAAAGACAGCGGAATTACGAGGGCTAGCGCAAAACTCAGGTTCAGGTATCTCCGCGAATTGGATGTATTCTTTCTGATTGAAGACATTAGGATCTCCTTCGAGGGCAGGGCCCTCAGCGGCCGAAGCCGCATGTTCGTACGTTGTGATTGGCCTGGCTAAAGCCAGGTCCTTTCCGTTTTTTGAGTGGTGTCGGCGGCCCGCGGGGGCGAGACGCCCCCCCGCCACAGCCGGCAGGATGCCGGTGCTACCTCTTCGTGTGCTACGGTTTAGCGCCGCCCAGCGAAGCAGTGCCTAGCATGCCGCCTAGGCCCATGGTTTCTACGACGGAGGACGGGACGATCACCATCGAGCCACGTTCTTTGATGGCCTCGTACAGCATGTTCATGGCGCGCAGATGCAGGGCGGTCGGATCGTTCCGGTAGATTGCAGCGGCTTGTGCGAACTTGTCGGCAATTTCGGTTTCGGCCTGGCCGAGGATGTTGCGAGCCTGGCGTTCACGTTCGGCCTGCGCCTGGCGCGACATGGCATCTTCAAGCGCTTGCGGAATCTTCACGTCGCGGATTTCGACCGATTGCACGGTGATGCCCCATGGATTCGTTTTTTCATCGAGAATGCGCTGCAGTTCGCGGCCCAGGATTTCGCGTTCGGTGATCATTTGCGCGAGCTCGTGTCGGCCAATCGACTCCCGCAGCGCGGTTTGCGCGCTGAGGGTGATGGCTTGGACGAAATCCTCAACTTCGAGGATGGATTTTTCAGCATTCCAGACCATCCAGAAGACGATGGCGTCCACGTTCACGGGAACCGTGTCACGGGTCAGCGCGGATTCGGCGGAGACGCTAGCCACGCGGACGCGCTGATCGACGTAAGGACTGAGTGTCTCCACGATGGGGACGATGTGGCAGAAGCCGGGGCCGCGGAGGCCGACGTAGCGGCCGAGGCGCAGGACGGCGACTCTCTCCCACTGCCGCACAATCTTGATCGCGAATAGGAAATAGAGTCCGACCAAGGCTCCCGTAATAGCGTAGGCCTGCTGATGAGTCGCTTGCGCGATGGCGATTCCAGCCAATAGGCAGACGATGAACAGCAAAAGGGCAACTCCATTGATTTCGCTCATTCGAATTTTAGACATGACTATCTCCTTTGTGCGGAACGCGGCAAAAACTCGCGCAGGCGGTCGATCAATTCTTCCAGGGTAAATCCGGCGGCTCCGGCACGCGCCGCGAATTCTCCTGCCATTTGGCCGAGCTGACGTTCGCGCTCGACAGTCTTCCTCTCCGGCTTCTTATCGCTGATAAAAGTCCCGGTGCCCTGATGGGTTTCGAGCAGGCCCCCGAGTTCCAGTTCGCGGTAGGCGCGCATCACGGTGTTGGGATTGATGGCGAGATCGACGGCGAGTTGGCGGACAGTGGGAAGTTGATCCCCGGCCGTCAAGGAGCCAGAGGCGATACCGGTGCGCACTTGATCGATGAGCTGGCGATAAACCGGGACGCCAGTATGAAGATCAAGAGCGAAGGCGAAGCGTCCGTTTTGAAGATTCTTTCCCACGCGCACTAATGTACTATATAACTAGTACAATATGTCAAGTGCTGTTTTCGCCGCCAAATCAAAGGGTTAGAAATGTAACTTGCGGTTCCTCTAAACATCTGCGACGGATGCGTGAATTTGCTAACGGCGAAATGACTTTCATTTGACTCGGCGGTGACGATGTCAGTTCTGAGATTGAGTACTCTCGGACCATTGCAATCGCCGGATGCGAAGCGAGTAAGTAGTGAATTCTCCGATCGATTCGACGAAGCAAGGAAGCTGTAAAGAGAATGTAAAAAGATTCGGCTCCGCCCGACTTTTTTGTCGCAGGACAAGGTCTGAATCTCAGCGAGTGCTAAGTTGTGACCCGACGATCGCGAATTTGTGCAGAGCCCCACGCGATGAACGGGATGCCCGCGACGGCATCCAGGCCCAGGTACAGACAGAAAAATTTTGATGCGCCCGGATTAGTACGCATTTCCGGGCCCAGGGGAAAGGTGTGCACGCAAAATCACGCGCGCGTGCGCCGCGGGATTCGTCCGTTCGTGGGCGGAGAAGAAGCCCGTCTGCAGGATTTGCTTCGCAGGAGGAACAAATGCAAAGGCTTTTGACATACGTGCTGGCGATGGGGTGTGTTGGAACAAGCGCGATGCTGGTGCAGCGAGATGTGACGGTACGGCAGAAACAGACTGCGGATGTGCAACTGACCAACGATGCCGCCTATCGAGATGGACTGTATCTGGGCAAACTGGCGCACGAAGCAAAGCGTCAGGCGCATCCGCCGATTGGAAGGTGGTCCACAGAAAAAGACCGAGCCTCGTTCACCGCCGGCTACAAACAGGGATTCGGTGAGGAGTCCTCACGGCAATAATGCAACGAAAACTGTTCCGGAACCCGGTGAATCCGGAAACAAGCAGAGTCAACATTCTCAAAATGTAGTTCCCCCCTGCGGCAGATTCTCAATTTGAGGTGAAGTCTTATGAAAGCTAAGAAGGTTTTGTCGTTCGCGGCGATTGCAGTTGCGATTTGTATCTCCGTTCCGCACCGAGTGAAGGCGGGGGGCGCTGCGCCAACGACCACGTCGAGCGTTCGGGGCATCGTTCATTTTGAAGGAAAGGTTCCCGCGGGGAAGCCAATCAGTATGGCCGCCGATCCGGTCTGCGCCAAGCAGCATTCCGCCCCGTTGATGGCGCAGGACATCATGGCTGACTCCAAAGGCAATCTGCAGAACGTGGTTGTCTTCGTGTCGGAGGGGCTGGGAGATCAGAAGTTCGATCCGCCAAGCGAGCCGGCGGTGGTGGAGCAGAAGGGCTGCATGTATCAGCCGCACGTGATGGCTGTGCGGGCGAATCAAAAACTGGAATTGGTGAATGACGATCCAACTTCGCACAACATTCATCCGGTGCCGGCCAACAATCGCGAGTGGAACAAGGCGGAGCCTCCCGGGACGAAGATGGAAGACTCGTTTGCGCGCGAGGAAATTGCAATTCCGGTGAAGTGCAATGTGCATCCCTGGATGCGAGGATACATCGCCGTGTTCAAGCATCCGTTCTTCGCGGTGACGGGGAAGGATGGCAGCTTTGATCTGAGCAATCTGCCGCCGGGAACCTACACGATCAAAGCGTGGCACGAGAAGCTGGGGACATCGACCCAGACGGTGACGATCGGGGCGAACGAGACGAAGGAAATCAGCTTCGTGTTTAAGGGGATGTAGACGCGGTCTTGAGCTGATCGGACGGTGAACAGTTGCGGGGGCGAGACGCCCCCGCCACAGCCGGCAGGATGCCGGCGCTATGACCTGCCGGCGCTACGATTTGGGTTTGAAGCCTTTACGGCGCTGTTCGCTGTAGCGATGTAAGGCGTCGAGGATGATGGGGTACGCTTCTGCAGGGGGGCGGATCTCGTCAACCTCGACTGCCTTGCCCTCCAGTTGTTTGTAATCCTGAAAAAATCTGCGAAGCATGACGAGGCGGTGCGGAGGCATCTCTGAGGCGCTTCGGTACGAGTTGAACTCGGGATCTTCGGTCGCGACGGCGATGATTTTGTGGTCCTGTTTCCCGGCGTCGAGCATGGTCATCAGGCCGATGGTTCGAGCGTGAATGATGGTCAGCGGGACGACTGTTTCCTGGCAGAGGACGAGCACGTCGAGCGGGTCGTCATCTTCGGCAAGCGTCTGCGGGATGAATCCGTAGTTCGCGGGATAGTAGACCGCGGAGTAAAGAACGCGGTCGAGGCGGATCAGGCCGCTGGTTTTGTCGAGCTCATACTTCACGCTTGCGCCGTAGGGGATCTCGATGACGGAGTCGAATTCCTGCGGGAGTTTGTCGCCAGGAGTTACGTCGTGCCAGGGATGGATCATGGGGAAGTAGTCTGCTCCGAGAATGTTCATTGTAGCGGAGAGGCCTTTCGGCCCGCAGGCCTCAGTGGCCTCTGTGGTGAGCGCAGAAACGAAGACCTTTTACCACAGAGGGCACGGAGGAAGACAGAGGACGTCAAAATCCCCACCCTCTTTCGCAAAAAGCGCGAAAGAAGAGTGGGGCACCCTAGAGCTATTGGGTCAGGCGGAATTCGGTGTGGAGCTTGGCTTGGGAATTGTCGCCGGCCCAGATGTCGAAGGCTTCCGGCTCTACAACCCACTTCTTTAGGGCTGGACTCCAGAACTGGAGTTCGTCGGGGCCTAGTTTGAAGTGGATGGTCTGTTTCGAGCCGGGCTGAAGGGTTAGCCGTTGAAATCCTTTCAGCTGTCTAACCGGGCGGGAGGCGCTTCCGGCTCGCTGGTGGATGTAGATCTGAACGACCGCATCTCCGGCGCGATTGCCAGTGTTTGCTACATCTACCGCGACATCAAGTGTTCCGCCAACCTTTGCTTCCGACTGGCTGACCTTCAGGTTGTCATAAGAGAAAGTCGTATAGCTGAGCCCATAACCAAACGGATAGAGCGGTGTGCTCAGAGCGTCCCAGTAGCGCGAGGTAAAGCCGGGTGCATCTTCAGGAGCCTGGGTGAGAGTGTGGTTGTAGTAAAGCGGGAGTTCGGCGGAGTTATGGGGCCAGCTGATGGGAAGATGTCCGGCAGGGTTGGCGTCGCCGAAGAGGATGTCAGCGATTCCATTGCCAGCCTGGCTTCCGGAATACCAGGTTTCCAGAATCGCGGGAATGTGCTCGGCCGCCCATGAGATATCGAGTGGACGTCCGTTGACCAGCACCAGCACGACAGGCTTGCCTGTGGCTGAGACTGCTTCGAGCAGTTCTTCCTGTCCACCAGAGAGTTTGAGAGAAGATCGCGAAGCGGCTTCACCGCTCATGAGCGCGATCTCGCCAAGCACGACGATGGCGATATCACTTCGCTTCGCCAAATCGACCGCGTCGTCCATTGCTTTGCGAGCTTCATCTGGAGTCTGCTTCGGCTGCTCGTGAACCGTAATGATCGGAACATTTTCGAAGAATGAGGGAATGTCGCGCCGGATGTTGGGGCCGTGAGCGAATTCCACTTGCACGGAATCGCCGACTTTGTTCTTGATGCCCTGCAGGATGCTGACGGTGGGCCCCGGCTTTGTCATCGCCCCCCACATATCGAGGACGTCCGCTTCGGCGTCGGCTAACGGGCCAATTACAGCGATGGACTTGACTTGAGATTTGCTGAGCGGCAGCGCGTTCTGCTCATTGCGGAGCAACACGACCGAGCGCTGGACCGCCGTGCGTGCAAGTTCCTGATGCTCGGGAGCATTGAGGACTTGGGGGATGCGAGCTTCATCGATGTACGGATGCTCGAAGAGGCCCAGTTTGATCTTGGCTTCGAGGATGGGGAGAACCATGTCATCGATTTGCTTCATCGCAATGTGTCCCTGTTTCGCTTCTGCGATGAGGTACTTCAGATAAGTGCCGCTGGCCATGTCCATATTCAGTCCGGCGGTGAAGGCTTTCATCGCCGCGTCTTGTCCGTCGCGAGCATAGCCATGGGTGATCAGGCTGTGGACGGCGTTGGCGTCGCTGACGACGAACCCGTTGTACTTCCACGTCTCGCGCAAGACGTCGTGCAGCAGCCAACGGTTGCCGCTGGCAGGGACGTCGTTGAGGTCCATATAGGCGCTCATGAAACTGCCGACACCGGCGTCGGCCGCCGCTTTGAAGGGGACGAGATAGGTGTTCCACAGCTGTTCTTCCGGAATGTAGGAAGAGTCGTAGTCACGTCCGCCGTCGGCAGCGCCATATCCGGCGAAATGTTTCGCGCAGGCTAGAACGCGGTCGAGAGCGCCGGGCTGGGTGCCCTGGAAGCCGACTACTTGCGCACGAGCGATGGCTGCGCCGAGGTAGGGATCCTCGCCCGCACCTTCGACCATGCGTCCCCAGCGGGCGTCGCGGGCGATGTCGAGCATGGGGGCGAAGGTCCAGGAGATTCCGCCGGCGCGGGCCTCACGGGCAGCAACGGTTTGCGCGGACTCGACCAATTTGGGATCCCAGGAAGACGCCATGGCGATCGGTGCCGGGAAGATGGTGTGGTAGCCGTGGATCACGTCGAGTCCGAATAGGATGGGAATGTGTAGGCGGGATTCATCCACGGCGATGTGCTGTATGCGGTTGATCTGCTTCGGGTCGGAAACCCACAACACGGAGCCGGCGCCGTACTTGCGGATGACTGCCTCGGGATTTCCGACCTGCTGAATGAATTCGGGAATCGGAAAGCCCGGAAGTTGCGAGAGTTGGGCGACTTTCTCTTCGATCGTCATCTGCTTCAGCAGATTCTTGGCGTCAGGGCGGGCTTGCGCCGCGAGGTTGGGGCTCGAAATCTGGAACAGCTCGAAAGCTATCAGCGATGAAATGATTGAGAACCGATATTTCCGCAGCGAATCAGACATTGGATCTTTTCTCCTCCGGGAGCGACTCGGCGCTTTCTTAACCCTTTCGTAACCTGCATGATTGAGGGGCGAAGAGAGTGTAAACCTTTGCAGGCAAAAGGTCAGTGCCGGCGGGAGCCCTTCAGAATCTTGATCTGGATGCCAAAAGACGGGTACAGTTAAATAGTAGAGATCCCTATGGGGTGTGATATGTCCAGTCAACTGAAAACCTACATGAAGTTCGGTGGCGCAACTGTCGCAATTCTCTTTTTGCTGGCGTATCTGGCTTACACGGGAGTGCAGGACAGCAAGAGCTATTATGTGACCATCAAGGAATTGCACAAGATGGGTGATAGCGCGTATACCAAGCGTTTGCGGGTCGCCGGCAACGTGCAGACGGGATCGATCAAGCGTACGGGAACGCACGTGCAGTTTGTGCTGGTCGAGGAAGATCAGAAGATCGCGGTCGATTACACTGGAACCGAGGCGCCGCCCGATACTTTTAAGGATGAGTCGCAGGCGCTGGCCGATGGCAACTTCGGCCGTGACGGCGTGTTCCATGCCAAGCAACTGCAGGCCAAGTGCGCTTCGAAGTATGCTCCGCAGCAGCCGGGAGCAACTCCGGCGTCGGCGCCGGCCAAGAACATGACACAGGTACAGACCGGTTCACCGGTGCGAGCGAACTAAGCTCTGGATTCGGATCAAGTGCAAGGCCTCGATCGCCTTCTGTAATCTCTGCCCGAGTCCGAATGGTTGTCTCGCCCGATTCTCTCCTTTGCAAAAATTCCATGAAATCCATAGATTCTTGGCTGTGAGTGCTTCCGCGAACGTTGCAGCAGGCGCCTCAACCATCACCGTCAGGAATGTGATCAAGCAGTTCGGGCGATTTGCCGCCTTGCGCGGCGTCTCGGCCGAATTTGATCCGGGACGTTTTCACGCCATCCTCGGCGACAACGGGGCAGGGAAAACCACTCTGCTGCGCGGCCTTGCCGGGCTTGCCCAGCCGACGCAGGGAACGATTTCGATTTTCGGGAAGAGCCCGCGCGACGCTTGCCGCGAGATTGGGTACATGGCGCATCCGTCGCTGCTCTACGACGAGATGAGCGGGATGGAGAATCTCCGCTACTTCGCGGGACTGTACGGTGTGGTCAGTGATGCCAGGTGCGAAGAAGTAATCCGTTCGGTGGGGCTTGATCCGGAGCTGAGTCGGGGAGTGGGCCAGTATTCGCAAGGGATGCGGCAGAGGATGTCGCTGGCGCGGGCAATCTTGCACGACCCG
>DATMOO010000130.1:0-4232 GCA_035568275.1 Candidatus Sulfotelmatobacter sp. | reverse complement strand
CCGAAGGCCTGCTCAGCAATCTGCGATGTGCGGAATGCCGGCAGATTGAATTTGATCGGTTCTTCGAAGTTGTACTCCGAACATCGCTGATCGCCATCGGCAGCTTGTTTGCCTGGTTGCTCGCGCGCCATTCGGAATAGTTCACCTCGAATGTGGCGCCAATTTCGCGTACACTATTTCAACCCTCCCCAAACAGGTTCTGCGATTGCCTTCGTAAGGTGATCGCGCGCCCGTTTTTTGTTTTTCAAGGAAGACGTCGCCCCGTCGTCGGAGTCAAAAGGATGAATAGTGTCATCGTGGGTGTGGTTGCCCAGCTTTCTCTTGCGTTCGGAGTTGCCGGCCTGTTCTGGCCCGACAAATTCATCGTGCTTTTCGATGTGCTGATGTTCCCCTGGACCGCGAGCTATCGCACCGTGCGCGCCAATAGCCTCGCTGCCATCGCCCTCTCCGTTTTGCTTGCGGCGCGTCTCCTGTCTTCTGGCTAAGGTCGTTGCACACGACTCGACCGCAGCCGAATAGCACAAACAACTGAGAGAACACTTATCGGTCGGATGGCCGTGCTCGGGCGAGCTCTACGTTTTAACTGCCCTAAACCTGAGGTGCGACCGTACCCCAAATTGCGGTGATCGCCGGATGGTACGGGTGCGAACTTCGCGAGAATATGACGCGGTCGAGGTGATCACAATGAACTGTCCAATCATTGTTCACGACTGGCTTCCCGAGCCGATGTTGGAACATGAGATTCGTCTTCGTGCCTAC
Source organism: Candidatus Sulfotelmatobacter sp. (assembly GCA_035568275.1). Taxonomy (GTDB): domain Bacteria; phylum Acidobacteriota; class Terriglobia; order Terriglobales; family Acidobacteriaceae; genus Sulfotelmatobacter. The sequence goes on along the minus strand of DATMOO010000130.1, from coordinate 3,473 downwards.
TACCTTTTTGTCCGCCGCGGCAAGCGCGAGGGTTACGCCCTGGACGACTGGCTCAGGGCTGAGAACGAAATCGTCCACGAAATGGAACCTTACCGCATTCGAGACAGCTTCTCGTTTCGCGGAAACTGACCGCATCCGGAATCTGCCCTACATCCACCGCTCCGCGACGCGCTTCTTACCCTGGCGCCTAGCGTGACCAGATGTCCAACATGGAACAGTCCGACAATTTTGCTGCGGTTCGACGGCTGAGTGAGGAAATCGCCGAACTTCGCGGACAACAGGTTGTTGCGCAGAACACCGCTGCTATCAATGGCATGACTGCGGACGAATCGACTCAGTACAAGGAACGTCACCTTCGACTAAAGGAGTTGCTAAGAGAGCTTGCGACCCTAGACCGTCGTCACAAAGCTTGCACACGGCTGGAATAACCAGGTGGACGTTATTTTCTTAGGCCACTCGATTAAGTGTATGAGAAATCATTTTTCTGACGAATTCATTGTGTTCGCGCAGAACCTTTTGGAGCTCCGCAAGGATTTCCTCCACTTCGGAGTCGTCGGCCGAGGCGGCCTTCGCACACAACTGTCGGATGCGTTCATCGAGCGAGTGGACTTCCACAGAAACTACCCTGCGCCGGTACTGACGAGGGGATGAATACAATGAAGCATGTACGGTCTCCGCATTATGGCCTGAGCTCTTCGCCTCACTGCGCCTGGTTGAATTAGGCGGCTCTGGTCTTATTCCTTCGTCTGGGCATCGGTTTGACATTAAAACGCTCCGAGGCACTTTCCAATCCTGGCATCTCGTTTAACTGACTGCATAGCTTGCGGATGCGATCATGCCGGCGCCAATACCTACGGCGTTCCGCATCGGTGACCACCCCAAAGAACTCTTTTTCCAAAATGGCTGGCTGTAGATTGATGAGTTGCGGTCAATTCTGGGTTGGGATCTGGCCAGGTCACGCATAGCACCGTTTTGCGAAGGGGTTGCTAGCCAATGTAGCAGTCCCGACAGAAACGTCTATCCAGAAGACTACTGAGCTCTCGCGGAAGCAGGTCTTAGGGATGTTTCCCTATGGCGACGGGCACTTCCGCGAGGGTCTGAGTATCTGTGCGGAGGCGGTCAGTTCAGCCGTCATGCGTAACTAAATCCATGCCTCCTACTGTTCTGGCGGTTGCCGCGGAGGAGCATTGTGGTTCGGAGGAGAGGCCTCATGGCTTGGCGGCTCCTCACGGCCCTGAGGCGGGCCACCGTGGCTAGGTGGCGGTGGTTGCGTCTGCTGCTGCTGCGCGTGCCTTTGCTCCATCTGCTGCGTCTGCTGTTGGTGCTGCTGCTCCATTTGCTGTTGTCTTGCTCGATCAGCGTTCTGCTGTTGCAGTCGCTGGTGCTCCTGCTCCTGCTGTTGCTGAAGCCGCTGGTGTTCCTGCTGTTGCTGGTTGTAGATCTTTTCTTGCTGCTGTTGCAGTCTCTGGTCCTGTTGTGGATTGCCGGTATTGGGCGGAGTCGGGCGCTGGTGCGGCGGAACATCATTCGGGTGGACTGGCGCCGGAGGCCGCGGCACATTGTTCTCGGGACGCGGAGCATTGTCTTCGGCGCGAGGAGGATTGTTCTCCGGCCGGGCCCCCGCGTTGGGATTGGGATGACCAGCGTTTCCCGGCTGCGCTGCGGTCGGGTTGGGATTGCCATGCGGGGCTCCACGATTCGGGGGGGGATTGTACGGCGCGCCAGCTTCTCGTGCCGGGACCGCCGCCTGGAAAGCTGCTGGCCTCGGTGTCGCCGCCACCGGAGGGCGCCCACGATTGACCGACGCTCGCAGGTCTGTGTGCGAACGTGCCGCTTGCACCTGTTGCGCCTGCGCAGCCACCGGCGCAATATGCCTATCGCGAGCGGCTATTTCATCTTGCGATCGTGGATGTGCGGTTGTGCCGCCGTTTCCGCCGTTATAGCTGACCCGGTTGACGGTGGTCGTATTGTTAACCACCGTGGTGTTGTAAACGTAGCGAACGTTCGTGACGTTTACGTTGTTTACGGACTGGTTGTAATAAAACCGCCCATTGTCCCAGCGACCGCCCTCATAGCCTTCCCCGAAATAGCCGTACCCGTATACGATTCCGCCGTAGAAACCCACATGCGGTCCCCAATACCCATCGTGGAAAATGTAACCGTCCCCGTTCCAGGCCCAGTAGCCGGGAGTCCACAGGTAGCCTACTTCCGGCGCCTCCACCCAGGTGCCGGGAACCCAGTAATAGTCGCCGTAATCGTAGTCATACGCCCAGTAGCCGGGCACCCACATATATCCTTCGGCTGGACACAACGGTTGCTCGTACACCGGTAGCGCCGGAGGACCGAAACTCACTGCAATGCCGATCTGTGCAAACGATGCTCCTCCGATCAGCACCACCATCACGAGCGCGAACAAGATCAAACGAATCGCTGCGGAAATGCGCATTGGTTTTCCTCCTGGCCATCGTTCTCAAAATATCGCCTGCTTGCGTCTAACCGCGGCGAAGACGATGGGCACGCTCCAACGACGAAACCGACGCGCGATATACCTGAAAGCTCTTCAACCCTTTACTTCATCGTTCCCGAGCACTGCGGATGTCCACACTGACACACAATTTCCGAACCCGATTTCACGGTCTCGCAATGCGGGCTGCAGTACGCGCTATCGGCCGCTGCCATGCAATTGCACCCGGGATGTTTACAACGTTTTGTGTTCTGCTCAGCCATCACCTCTCCTCCCTTGGCTCGCCTTCGCTCGAAGTTGATTGGTTCCGGGCTGCCGGTTCGCGGCAGCCTTGTCTACGCTGCGCGTGTTCCCAACACGAAATGCAGGATCAACGAGATCACTGCGAACACCAGCAGCAGGTGAATCAATCCACTGGCCACGTGAAACACCGTGAAGCCGCCAATCCACGCGATCAGCAGAATGATGAATAGAATGGTCCAAATACTCATGGTTTCTCCTTCGTTGAGTCTGTCAATTGTTGTAACGTCGAAGCGGCTTGTGGAGAGGCGGGCGTCCTCGCCCGTCGCTCCCCTTCAGCGGCATACCACTCAGGGTGCCGTTCCCGTGAGCCGCCATTGGGATTCGAATGCTTCACCGTGGTTCGGTGCCCGTTGCTCCCATCGATGAAGAAAAGCGATCCCGGACCCGCGTTCCCGTGTCCTGTACTTTCTCCGCGATGGTGTTCCGGGTTTCCTCCCCGCTCGCCGGTGCCAGAAGCACTCCCACTCCGATGCCGACCCCAATCCCGGCAGCAAAACTCAGGGCGTACTGCAACGTATGGCTGCGCTCCAGGCCGACCGCCCGGCGCGTGCGATCGCCCAAGTCGCCCACTCGGTCCGTGAGATCCTCGAACCGGTCCTTGACTTGATCGCGCATCTCACTGGTCGCACGGTCCGACAGCTCAAGGGCGGTCAAGCCGATGTTGAGCAACGATCTGACAAACTTGTTCACAGAATCCTCCAGCAGT
>DATMOO010000129.1:0-9687 GCA_035568275.1 Candidatus Sulfotelmatobacter sp. | reverse complement strand
GATGGCGGGGTCTCAGGCGGCCCGTCGTTCGTAGCGGTAATGCAGCCCGCCGACCTGGGGCAACGCCACGACCGATCCCATTTCTGGCGGCTGAATCCCTCGCGGCTCGGGCGAGTCTTTCCCCAAGGAGAGATGCGTTCGCGATCGGTGATAGTAATCCAAGTAGGAAGCGAGGATGCGACGGAGCGAGCTCTCATGGAACACGATCACATGGTGCAGGCATTCCCGCCGAATGGATCCAATCACCCGCTCCACATAGGCTCGCTGCCAGGGGGAGCGCGGCGTGGACAGAACTTCGCGGATGCCCATGTCTCGCACCTGTTCTCGGAAGTCCGGGCCGAACATGGCATCGCGGTCGCGCAGGAGGTAGCGCGGCAGTTGGTCGAAGGGAAAGGCCTCTCGCAGTTGCTGCCCCGTCCACTCCGCGGTCGGGTGCGCGGTCACGTTGCAGTGCAAAATGCGCCGTCGGTCATGGGCCAGAACCAGAAACACATAGAGAACCTGGAAACGTATGGTCGGCACAGTGAAGAAGTCGATAGAGACCAGCTGCTGGGCGTGATTCTGCAGGAACGTGCGCCAGGTCTGCGACGGCGGCTTGCGACAGCGCACCATGTATTTGCTGACGCTGGTCTCGCCGATGTCGATGCCCAGCTTGAGCAACTCCCCGTGAACCCGGGGTGCACCCCACCTCGGATTCTCCCGGCACATCCTGCGGATCAGATCGCGAACCTCGCGAGAAATGACCGGCCGTCCGGGGTAGCCGCGCCGCACCTTCCAGGTCCAGAACCGGCGAAAGCCAGCACGATGCCAGGCCACGACCGTTTCTGGCTTGACGATGGCCAGAGCCGAACGCCAGTCGCGCCACAGGGACAGCCCGACCCATAAAAGGCGGTCCGCCGGGGCCAATCTCGGGCGTTTTCTCGCGGACCGCTGCAGCACACCCACCTGGTGGCGCAGAGCCAAGTTCTCGAGCTCAAGCATCGCCCGAGAACGGAACATTGAAGACAGAGTGCCAAGGAGTGTCGTAAGAAGAATGAGCATCGGAGGAGAAATAGGATAGAAAGTATAATTCCCATCCGCTCAGATAGTTCGAGGTTTTCGAGAGGCATAGTGTTCCGTCACCCCGAAGTGCAGTACCCGGCGTCGCTCATGGGAAAGAACGACGAAGACGAACAGGACCCGGAAGGTCGCCGTCGGCACGGTGAAAAAATCAATGGCCGCGGTCTGTGCAAGGTGATTCATCAGAAAGGTCCGCCAAGTCTGGGAAGGCGGTTTGCGCGGCCGCGGCAAATATTTGGCCACCGTGGATTGCGCCACCTCAATTCCCAGAATTCCCAGCTTGAGCAGTTCTCCGTGAATCCGCGGTGCACCCCACAGGGGGTGGCTTGGTGCATGCGCCGAATGAGATCACGAAGGTTTGCCGCTATTTCCGGCCTTCCAGAAGGCGTCGCGATTTCCTCGTCCAATGCTAGGCAAAAGCTCTGCGGTGCCAGCGCAGGACCGTGTCGGGCGGCACCATGTGAAGACATCGCCGCCAATCGGACCAGAATCGGCACAACACAATCCACAACAGCCGGTCGCCACGGTGGAGGCGCAAGCGACGCGGCGCGTTGTTTTGAAAAACCGCAAATTGGTGACGAAGCGCCAGGATCTCCGTCTGCAGAGCGTCACGGGTTCGAAAAGTGGAGACTACCAAAGCGAAAACAGCGACGAAAAGAGAGCTCATCGTGGTAACCGCCATGATCTCACGAATGATCGGAACCTCTGTGTTTTCAGATGGGACGAGTTTTCGGTAACCACAGGAATAGAAATCGACAAAATTCAGCTGAATGACCGACGGATTACCTGGTATCGTTTGAGCCACGTGGTCTTTACCGAAACCCGTAAAGAAGCGTCCCGGTATGCCGAGGATTTCATCGGTAACCATGTGCGAACCACATCCGGGATTGAAATCGCAGAACAACTGGATCTGTTTTCGGAGCCGACGGAGTCCTCCGAAAAATTGGAGTGTCCTGCAACTTCCTAAAAGCCCTTTCTGGATAACTTCCGGTTATGCCGACTATTCATTGACAACCGCGTCCTTCACTTCCCCAAGGTACGATCCGCGTCTTCTGCGGATGCAACTCCACGCCGCAGTTGTTTCAGGAATCGGTTTACCACTGCTATCAAGCGGCGCCATGCGCGCTTCGCCGAATTACGCCACCTTGACCGAAAGCTCTGTTCCACTCTTGAGCGGCAGCGTCACCGAAATAAACCCATTGCCCGGATCGCGAATAAACTCCAGAAAATCCGGCTCCGCATTGTCATTCATGACATACCCGCCAACGCGAAGTTGTGGGGCGACGATCCCAATCACCTCGCGCGCCAGCGAAGGCTCGTCATCGCGCGGCCAGCCGTCGATCAAGGCGAAATCCAACGAACCGCCCAAATCGCGTAGCGTCTGCCGCGCATCGCCCTCGCGAATTTCCGCATAGGCGGCGAGACCAGCCTCGCTGAGATTGCGCTTCGCTGTCGCGACTTTCGCCGGGACGAGTTCCGAACCGATCACGCAGCCGCCGCCGTTGTCGCGCATAGCTGCCGCGAAGTAAAGGGTCGACATTCCGACCGATGTCGCGAACTCGACGACGCGTGACGCGCGCATTCCTCGGCACAAAAGATAGATCAGGTCGCCTTGGTCAGGACGAATCGAGAATCCCCTGTCTGCATAGTCATACGGATCCCGGCTTTGGCCGTCGTCGTTCGGACTGCCGGCCTGCGCGCCGCGACGTTCCGCCTCAAGTCGCCGGATTACCGCGCGGACTCGTTCATCCGGAATTACGCTCTTGAAGGTTTCATTCAGCAAAGTGTTTGGCATGAATCTCTCTTTCTGTTGGTGTGTCTTTCAGTTGTGGGGTTGCGCCTGCGGTCGCGCCTACTCTCCCAGTATTTCCGTCGTAGCCCGATCAAGAATTTTGGCGATCCGCTTCGCTTCCTCTGGATCGCACCCATGCTTATGGCGCAGCGCGTGCTTCAGAGCGTGGCGCGCACGATGTACTTCATCGGAAGCGCCTCCGTCAGAATCGCCCACGCCGGCAAATGCTTCGCGCACCTGATCCATTCGTCCGCCAATTCGCGCCAGAGCTTCGAGAATCGCTTCGGCGTTTGCGCGGTTTGCTTCCAGATGGGCCTTGCCCTGAGGCGTAATGCTGTAGAGCTTCCGAGTCCCCTGCTGCTCCACGCTGGTATGACCGATCTCATGCAGGTAAGTCAGCGCGGGATAAATCACGCCTGGGCTCGGCGTATAGAATCCGCCCGAACGTTCTTCGAGGCTCTTGATCAACTCATAGCCGTGCGCTGGTTGTTCGGCGAGCAACGCCAGTATCACCAGTTGAATGTCGATCGCGTCGAGCTTGCGCCCGCCAGGAAAATCGCCGCCGGCGAAGTCGCCCATAAATCCAGGGCCTCCACGACGGAATCCGCGGCGCCCTTGATGATGTCCGAGTCCTCGGGCGTGTCCTCGGCCATGTTCGCGACTGTTTTCGCCGCTGTGGTCGTGTCCTCGGGTGTGTTCTCGGTCGCGTTCGCGACCGTGTTCGCGGCTGAAGGCTCTATCGAGACGTGTTGAGGTTAAGAGATTTTCGTAATCGTTTTGTTTAATCATGTTTAACAATATATCGTACGATGTATTGTACGTCAATGCTATTTCGTGGCTCTGGCTCCAAATGTTCCCAAATGATTGAAGATAAATGATTTAATTACTCCGGATTCGCACGAGTCTCCCGCGCCTGATCCACTCGTTATTCCGGCCAGGCTATGTTAATTGCAGCGGAGATGGCACAGAGAAATGCCTTTTCGCAGTCTGTAGAGTGAACATAGTCGTGGCAGTGCAAACAGTGCGAAATGCTGCCAGCTCCTGTGAAACCACCCTACGGTTGGGGGGAAAATGGGATCCCATCGGATGGAGGGAATCAGCTCAATGGATCTTGAGTAAGGGGTAGTGGACTACTTTCATTTTTCAAGTGCGCCGTAATGCTGGGTTGTCGAATGGTTTTTCTCGCAAGCTGGCGAATCATGCGACTGCCCTCAACTATTTCGCCTACAACTTCATCAAGATTCATCGTACACTTCGCGTGTCTCCAGCTATGGCCGCTGGCGTGGCGGATCGGCTCTGGGATGTGAACTAAATCCACCGCTCCAGAAAGGAGTCCCTTGCCCACAAAAAGTTCGTCATCCTATAGCGAAGACTTCGCCATCGCCACGAGGGATCTCACAGTGACGCGCTTCGAGCGCGAGGTTCGCACCACACAAAAGGTAATCGCCGCCTTGCCCGACTCCCAGCGCGATTGGAAGCCCGATGCCAGCGCCCGTTCGGCAGGCGACCTCGCCTGGCACATCTGCTTTCGCGATGTCTGGTTCCTCGAAAGCATCGGCCACCTCCATCTCGATCTCGAACAGCACCGCTCCGACAAGCGCCCGGACACATTTGCCGCAATGGCCGCATGGTACGGCGAAAACATGGCCGGCGCGATGCAACAGGTGACGGCGCTGACTGGTCTCCAGTTGCTCACGCCTCTGGTCTTCTTCGGCCACTCACAGGCCGCGTTCCTTTACTTGCTGCTCACCTACAATCACAGCGTCCACCATCGTGGCCAGCTCTCAACGTACATCCGTCCCGCGGGCAGCCGGGTGCCCTGCATTTACGGCAGCAGCGCAGACACTCCATTCACCGGAGTTTAGTTTTCGCCGCGTGCCCCATGCCAGCCCACCACGGCGGACGACGTGCGGCGCTCGGCAATGTCGCGTGAATGACCTTGTAGCCCTCTGTCAGTCCTGCGAAAACCGAAGGGCGGAAAGAGCGGCGTGATTTGCCTTAAGTGCACCCTTGCAGGATTGTTCGCTGTGCTTGCCGCAGCTATCCTGACCGTCGTAGTTGTAGTGGTCTGCCTTTCGATTGCATCTCGGTCGTCGCAAACGGGGGCGGTAGGATGGGACCCGATTTCCCTTGCAAAACCGTTGACGTGGCTCGTGGCGGCCCTAGGTATTTTCTTGGTCGGGTTCTTTTGGGAGTTTTTTCGAGTCAGATCAAAGTAGCTCACTACCTGAGTAAGGACGCTCGGGGTAGATGAGGAGCCGCCGGAATGAGGTACTCCGGTGCCGTGGCGAGTTGCTTGTTGTCCGCCGTTGTCGCCGGGCTATCCGCGCCCGCCTGAAGGAACGAAAACATTCCCGAGCTGATGGAAGAAGCAACGCATCTCCACAGACGGCATGAGATTAAAGCCGGGGCTCTCCTCGTTCGCCCCGGCGTGAAGGCGATCAGAGCGATTCGAGGAACGCCTGCAAGCGATCTTTCGCGCGGAATCGCCGGAACCGGGTGCCGATCGGAGCGACCTTTGCGAGCGCCTTTTCTTCATGGCAAGATTCGCGTGTAGGTAGACATTCGTGGTCTCGATGCTTTCATGTCCCAGCCACAATGCGATCACGGCGATGTCGACGCCAGACTGAAGCAACGCCATCGCCGTACTATGACTTACGAAGTGTGGCGACACTCGTTTCTTCAGAATGGCGCAACGGGAGGATGCCCGGTCGACCGCTTTCCGCAACAACAAATGGATAGCAAATCGCGTCAGCGGTTCTCCGCGAATGGTCGGGAATGCGCACGCCTGCTCTGGTTGTCCCAACTCGCGAAACCAGTCCCTCAGAACCCCTCGCGGTCCTGGGCCACAGGGGGATCGAGCGATCTTTGCGACCCTTCCCATGCAACTGAATGTAGCTCTTGGCACCGAAGGTGATATGGCTCTGGCGAAGACCAGAGATCTCTGAGACGCGAGCACCGAACCTTCCGCTTGGCCCTGTCGCTCCTCCGACCCGGAGGTTAACGAGGTCCAGTGTGCTGAGTTCGAGATTTCGAAGATTGTCATGAACGGCGTCGATCAGTTCTTGGGGCGAAACGGCGTGTAGCCAAGACTTGTCTGCTCCGCGTCGAAATCCCACCTTGGAAACGATCACCAGTCTGTCCGGGTAAGGGTGAAGCGCCTGCTTGATAATTTGATTCGTCACGTGCGGACCGTAAAAGTCACTGGTGTCGATGTGGTTCACGCCAGCCGCAATCGCTTCTCGAAGGACGCCAACTGCGGTGCCAACGTCGAGCGGAGGCCCCCAAACCCCGGGGCCAGCAAGTTGCATTGCTCCGTAACCCATTCTGTAGACACGGACTGAGGTGTTGGGGAATGCGAAGCTGCCCCCGAGCCTCGTTGCGTTTATACGTTCAAGTGATGACGTCGAACTACCCGATATCGAACTGATATTTGGAGTCAACCCACCGGATAGTTTAGCCGGCGACAAGACCGTCGGTCGGTTTACCACATATGTCGCGCATCTTCAGCCCCGTGGCACCGTGAGGCTCGCGTCCGCTGACCGCCACGATCCGCCGCTGATAGATGCGAGCTACCTGACCAATCCCCGCCGACCTATGGTGCTTATCGCGGGTGTGCGGCGAGCGCTCTCCCTTGCAGGTACATGTACGCTAAAAGTCCGCACCGGTATCGTTACGAAAACTGGATCAGGGAGCCACAGACGACGCGATTGTAGCGTTGATCCGCTGCCATCCGTTCTCGATGTATCACCCTGTTGGGACGGCGCGAATGGGCGCGAGAGACGATGCGCGGGCCGTGCTCGATCCCGAACTGCGCGTCCGTGGGATAAACGGACTCCGTGTTCTTGATGCTTCCGCCATGCCTGGCACTATTCGCGGCCACACGGTGGCCCCACTCTTTACATTGCTGAGCGTGGTGCCGCGCTCATTTCGCAATCAGTCGTGCACTCTAAAGTGACCGAATCGAATAGGCAGGCTCGAAGAGTTACTACTTATCACCTACAGTCGGAGTAGGGATCGTGACTCCATTTGTCCGTCAAATTCGGATCCTCTGCAGCCTCTGCCCCCGATCGGAATATCCTTTGCTGCAGAATCGTAGTTGAAGTCGGAGCAATCAATGCCACAACCAAATTCCGAAGACCAACTGATTTACACCGGTTGGCTGCCGGGCCTGGCGGCTGAATGTCGCGGCCTGGCCAAGTGTGCCGCTATACACATAGCCGATATAAGGAGCGAACTTGCGCGAGAACTGATACCCGAGACGCATCCCGCCATCAATGTCGGATAGCCCGGTTCCAATTCCGCGTGCGCGATCTGCCTGACTGTAGAAATTCAATTCGGCTTGAGGCTGCAATATCAGGCGTTGCTTGAAGTACGCATCATAGTAGCCTTCGATCTTTCCCGCGACGCGCCCTCCGTCGCGAATATAGAGTGTTGGTGCGAAATTGAAGAAGTACGGGGCGAGTCCTTCCACGCCGAGTGCGAGCCACGCCCGAGTCGGACCGGAATCGATATCAACACGCGCACCCGCCTGCCAATCGAAGTAACGCATGCGCGGAATCGGCCTGTCGTACAGAAACTCGTGGTCTCCATCGGTGACGATGTCGTTTGTCACCCCTCCTTCAGACTTGATCCACAATTTGTTGAAGTCAGTTCCCATCCAGCCTTCGCCCTCCCATCGGAAGCTAGGGTTCGACCCATTCGTTCGGCCTTCCAGTTCATCGAACGTAACATACGTGAGAATGTGGTTATCTTCCACTGGCTGAGGCCAATTCGACGCCGGAGTTGGGGCATCGACTGGGGTCGAGGGAGCCGGTGCGCTGCCCAGAACTGGTGGATCCTGGGCAAAGACCGACATTACTCCGAAGCTAGCCAGAACTCCCGTCATGACAAATCGAAGAGCGAGGAGCGACTTCATGCCACGATTACCATACAAAACATTCCTGCTTCCATGTGGTATAGCAGGTGACAGTGAAAAGCCCAGCGTCCGGGTGTGTCTGCGCTGACCAAGTAAGTCACCCGTTCGGCCGGCTTGACGATCAGAGTGTGCTTGTATGGAGCGAACTCACCGCTACCATTTTCCAGCTCACTCCAAAGTCCGTGCAGATGCATGGGGTGCTCCATCATCGTGTCGTTGATCAGCACGAAGCGGACACGCTCGCCGAGCTTTAGATGGATTGGCTCAGCCTGCGAAAACTTACGCCCGTCGAGGCCCCAGATGAACCGCTGCATGTTGCCGGTGAGGTGAAGGACGATTTCGCGCGTCGGCGGTCGACCGTCCACACCTTTGTAGAGCGCGTGGAGGTCGGCATATGTCAGCACACGGCGACCGTTTCCCTGCAGCCCGTCTCCCGGATCGTGCAGCCTGGGGGAAGTATTCATTGCAACCATCGTCACTTCTGGCCCGACGTGCAAAGGCCCCTCTCCTTCCATCGTTTCGGTTGGGCGAGTCATCACGTAGGACGGCGGCGGCACGAGCCGCGTCGTTCGTGCTCCAGGCTGCGGAAACGGAGTCATCCCCACTCGTTGATCGTTCAGTGGCGCCGCGGGTTTATCGATGTGCGTGTGGCTCATAACGGACATGGCATTATTCTTGACCTCGCTCATGTCCATGCTCTTCATTTCGGGTCTGCTCTGGTTGTTCACCCCCTTCATTTGCATGTCCTTCGCTCCAGGCATTTGATCCGAAGGCATGCCGCTCATCTTCATGCTCTTCATGTGAGCCATTCCGGCCATGCCCATATCTGCCATCGTTCGAAGGGGGTATGGATCCATGGGAGGAATCTCCGCGGCCATGCCCATTCGCGGCGCCAACGTGCCACGTGCATAACGACCTCGAGCTTCCGGCTGCGCAAAAATCGTGTATGCCTTTTCCTCGCGGGGTTGAACGATCACGTCGTAGGTCTCCGCAACGCCCATTCGGAACTCATCAACGGTCACTGGCTGTACGCAATTTCCATCGGCCTGCACAACCGTCATGGGCAGACCGGGTATTCGCACGTCAAAGAGTGTCATCGCCGACCCGTTGATGAAACGAAGTCGAACGCGCTCTCCCGGATTGAATAGCGCGGTCCAGTTCGCACCCGGGGGATTACCGTTCATCAGGTAAATGTAGGTAGCGCTGGTGACATCGGCGATGTCGGCCGGACTCATGTCGTTACGCCCCCACCTCATGCGGTCCGCGAGCGTGGCGCGTAAACCCTTACTGCTTACGTCGTCAACAAACGTGCCAGCATTACGCTTGTGGAAGTTGTAATAGTCGCTTTGTTTTTTGAGGTTGCTGTACAGGGTGTAGGGGTCCGTATCGGTCCAGTCGCTCAGCATTACGATATAGTCGCGATCATATGCGATGGGATCTTCGTCCTGGGGCTCAATGATCAGGGCGCCGATCAGACCGATCTGCTCCTGAAAGCCGCTGTGACTGTGATACCAATAGGTCCCGTTCTGCACCACGGGAAACCGGTACACAAATGTTTGGTCCGGTGCGATTCCCGCAAAACTCAAACCGGGTACGCCATCCATCTCCGCAGGAACACGAATGCCGTGCCAGTGAATCGATGCCACCTCCGAAAGGTGATTTGTCACCGCAACCGTCACTGTTTCGCCCTCACGCCATTTCAGTGTCGGGCCGGGTAACACCCCATTTATTTTGATCGCCTTCACTCCGCGGCCTGTGAAATTGACTTGGTGAGGTTCGATCGCCAAATCAAAGTGAGTGCCGGTCAGAACAGAAGGTGACTGGGGAATTGTCTCGGCGTGGACTCGATTGAAGCCTCGTTCAGTTACGGCAACCAGACCCGCTGCGGCAACTCCTTGAACAAAGCAGCGCCGAGTCA
>DATMOO010000128.1:0-33942 GCA_035568275.1 Candidatus Sulfotelmatobacter sp. | reverse complement strand
CGCTTCGCTCGAGATAGGGAACATGACGCGGTTGCGGAATTTGGAGTACATAGAGGCGGACGTCGGACCTCGGACTTCGGACCTCGGCAAAGGCTCCGTCGCTGAGCCTGAGTCAAAATCCCCGCCCTGTCCGTCCAAAGACCGGACGGACAAGGACGGGGCACCCGTGTCTGGCTGAGGTCTGGGGTCTGAGGTCTGACGCCCGCTGTCATCCTGCTTCCACGAAAATAGGCCGCTTTCGCGCAGGACTTCTTCGCTGAACTCGCTCTTCAGGCGGTCGCGCAGGAGGAAACCGGAGTCGGGGGCGTAGCCGATGCGGAACTTCGCGATCATTTCGTCGTTCAGGCCGCGGCCGAGCAGATACTCGCGGGCACGGGCGCCTTCGGGACGGCGCAGGCATTCCTGGAAGAACGCGAGAGCACGCTCGTGAACGTCGAGCAACTGTCCGCGCAGGCGGGCTTCCTTGGCTTCGCCTGGAGTGGAGTAGCTGGCCTTGGGCAGCGGAATTCCCAACTTTTGCGCGACCAGGCGGACGGATTCCGGGAACGTGATGTTCTCGATCTTCTGGACGAAGCTGAAGACGTCGCCGGAGACGCCGCAGCCGAAGCAGTGATAGAACTGGCGCGTGGCGTGAACGGAGAACGATGGCGTTTTCTCGCCGTGGAACGGGCAGAGTCCGGAGAAATTCTGCGCGCCGGCCTTCTTCAGCTTGACGTAGTCGCCGATGATGCGGACGATATCCGCCTGCTGCTTGACCGTGTACGCGAAATCACCCGGGTTCGCCATTTACAGACAGAACTCTCCGTTGGAATTGTCAGCTAGAAAGCCGCTGAGTTGAATATAGCGGAAGTTAATTAACTGTGAAGAAGCTGTGGATACGCCTGCTAACTCGTGGACGGTGGAGGAAAACCCAGTAATTTCGAAAGAACCTGGGGCTCAAACGGTTTCTTTGGCGCGGTCTACGAACGCAGCAGATTGAGCGAGAATCGTCCGATAAACTTCGGCCGGATTCTCCACTCCGTAAAGCCCGAACTCCCCCGTCCTGAGTTCAGGGTTGAACATAGTGTTCAGTTGCTTGGTGATTCCGTTGACGCTGAGTTTGCCCTGAGTTTGAAAAATGACATCTCCGATAGCGCCGTCGGCGCTGGCCCGAACTTCGATCGGAGCGTCAGAGTGCGGCCGACTCATCTCAGAGACTCGCCAGATGCCTCGGCGGATGATTGTCCTCCGACTAGTGACCGCGTATTCGATGTTTCTCCACTCCAGCCAATTCCGCACGTAGTGGCCGACCAACAGATAAAGCGCTTGAAACACAAAGATCAGTCCGAACGCTGGGAACAACCATGCCACTAACCCTGCCTTCTTCGGAATTCGCAGGGCTAAAGACATCCAGAAAGTTATGAAGACCGCGACAGGGATGCCGCCAAATGTCAGCTTCGCATCCTTCGTTGTGTATTTGGTCCGAAGTGGCCTACCCCGCCAGACGACATTCTCGCCTGCATATACTGCCGGCCAATTCATCCGCGCTTGTCGAGAATAGCTGTCGTCGATATCGGGCACAGTGGAGGCTCAGGAGTCTGGATACTGATCGAGATCAGATGTGCTCAGATTACGTTGAGTGGCATCAGTGTACAACGGAAACCGGCGATTCGTCGGAGTCGAAGCATCCCAAAACGCCTCTGAAACCTGGCACTTCATCAAGCAATGAGGAAAGATGAAGAAGATCTTCTGGAGCCTGTCCAAGTTTCTCGGACAAGATCTGCCGGTGCAGCCGCGGACGGCATCGATTCCGTGAAGCCTCTTGGCATGAGAGTGGACTTCACTCGAGCCGAATCCTCCTGACCAGAGTGCCGGTCCGACAGGCACTTGATCCCACCGTTCGGTGTCAAATGAAATGATGACTTGAACCGGGTGTTGAGTAGAATCCTGGCATGAAAGAAGGGATGACATGCGGCCTCAGGCTTCTGTTTGGATCGCGGTGGTTGCTGTGGCTGCAACCCCCACGCCGGCGCAAGCTCCACAAGGAAATGAGTCCTCAAGCCGCTCTGCTTTGATCCGTTCAAGCAAGCCAGAAATATCCATCAGTGCGAAGGTGCAGACCAAGAACGGCACCCCACTCGCCGCAGCGCGCGTCGAGCTTGTCCCTGTGGGCCAACTCAGCAATCCAAAGGGTTCTCACATTTCTGTGACGACTGCGCCGGACGGCACGTTTCAAGCAAATGTTCCCTGGGCTGGCGACTACATTTACGGGATCTCTCTGGGGATTCTGTTGTGCCAGGGACGCATGCTCCCGCCTTACTTCCAGCGGGGACGAACCCTTTCGTTTGCACGCGGGGAGCAGAAGGCTGGCGCAGTATTTGAAGTGGAAGGCGGGGGCGTTCTTCAGGGTGTACTGCAAAGCCAAAGCGGCAGAGGCGTGGCAAAAGGGGATATCACACTCACTCAGCGCGTTCGAGTAGGAGAGAAGACCTACAGGTGGCTCGACGTGGGCTCGATTCAAACCAATGACAACGGCCAATATGGGTTCTGCAACGTGCCGCAGGGTACGTATTTCGTTAATGCCCAGGGAACCATGCGGACGTTCGGCGACAAGGCAAGTACCGAACCCCTGTCCAAGGATTACGTCCAGACGTTTTATCCGAATGTGCTCGAGGTGGAAGCTTCTCAACCGGTGCACATTACAGCCGGTGGAGTGCAGAAGCTGGACCTCGTATTGCGCGATGCGCCAACCCATCACGTCCGGGGACACGTTGTCTTGCCGTCAAACAGAACCCTGCTGCAGCCTTTTGTGGTGTTAAGCCATGTGAACGCCGGGAGTTCCACATACGTCGGCTATCACGCGCAGGTCAACAGCTCGGGAAACTTCGATCTCGCCGGGATTCCGCGAGGCAAATACAAAATCGCGGTGGTTGCCGACACGGGCGAGCGTGAACCCAGGAGGAACCCTGGCGAAGCCGACTTCAAGAAGGAATGGGGTGCTACCGCGCAGATTGAAATCGAAGACAACGACGTGGTCACGGAAAATTTGATTCTCGCACCAAACGGAAGGGTGAGCGGGCAGTTCCGCAATACTAGCAGCGAAATATTCAAAGCCGGCAATCTGGTCCTGAGGTTGGTGAATGACGCCGGCCGCATTGTGACGCGCACCGTGGAAGATGGCCGGGAGCTGCCGCTGGACGCCTTGGAAATTGAGCCCGACGGACACTTCGTCCTCCACGAATTGCCGCCGGGGAAATACCGGATCGGCTGGTTGGGACAAATGTGGATAAAAAGACCTCCCATGGGCGAAGCGGCGATCTATCTCGCTGGAGGGAACATAGCGGGTCACGATCTGTTGCGAGATGGTTTTGAGGTGAAAGCAGGGCAGGAAATCACCGATGCGTCGATCGTGATCGCCACTGGCCCGGAGGGAATCAAAGCGAAAGTGCGAGATGAGACTGGGAGGCCGCGCTCGCGGGTGGTCGTGCTTGTAGTTCCGGTTGAAGAAATGAAAATGCAGTGGCACCGTTACCAGTCGGAGTGCAGCTATCCAAACGGGGACGTTTACTTCTACAACATTCCGCCCGGCGATTACAGAATCTTTGCGATGGAGGCCCCGCCGGTTACCCATTACATCGAGCCGTGGAGCTGTGGGGCCGTGGATAAGCCGAGATGGGAAGACCTGAAAGTCTACGAGAAGGATTCGACTCTCATTCGCATTGTGCCGGGAAAAGCGAATCAGCTCGATGTACGCTTGATTCGCGCGCGGTAGGGCGACGAAAGTTCTCATTTGCAGATGTCAACGGGTTGGGAAAGAGCATCAGCATCTCCTGATGCTTCACCCCGACTGGGGCTGTAGCCCGGTTTCATTTCGATCCGACTAACGCGGCCCCCCTGAAGGGCCGCTGTTCAGAGACTTTGCAAGCCAGGTCTCTACGAAGCCAATGGGTCACACACTGAGTTCGACGAGCGTCGCTCCGCCGCCGCCTTCGTTCTGTGGGGCCTCGGTGACCGATGCAACGTGGGGATGCTGTTGCAGCATCTGGCGGAGGGCTTTGCGGAGGATGCCCATGCCGCTGCCATGGACTACGCGGACGCGGGGCAGCCCGGCCAGAAAGGCACGGTCAACGAACTTTTCAACCTCGCGGCTCGCGACGTCAACGGTCTGGCCGATGACGTTGATTTCCATCGGCATGTTGGTGCTTTCGCTCTCGAGTTGCACCGAGATGCCTCGGGATCGCGCCGCGTTCACTGGCGTCTCGACTGCGCGCGTACTCGAGAGCACTTCGGCGATGTCATCGCGGGCGATCTTCATTTTCATGGCACCCATCTCGACTTCGAAGTGCGTGTCGTCGATCTTGCGGGCGATTCGGGCGGTGCGTCCGGTGGATTTCAGCTTGACGGTGTCACCCTCAAGAACGTGCTTGACGACCTGCGGCTGGGCGTGGGGATCGCCTTGATCTGCACCAGTGGAATGCGCCACGACCGTCGAGTCGAACTGTTCTCGAAATTCGCGGCGCAGCTTGGCGATGCGGCGCTCGGCGTCTTTGGAAAGTTTTTGCGCGGCAGCGCGATCCTGGATGGCGTTGACTGCTTCGCGGGCGTGATACTCGAAATCGCGCAGCACGCTGTCGAGTTTCTTCTCCATCTCACGGACCTTGGCCTGCTGGTCTTTCTTTCCTTCCGCATCTAAGCGCTTCTTCTCCCGCTCCAATTCCTCTTCGCGTGTTTTCAGCCGCAGTCGCTCGCCTTCGGCGTTGCGCAGTTCGGCGTGAAGCTTGTCGAGAAATTGGCCAACGTCGCGGGCTTGCGTACCGAGACGGGCACGCGCACTCTCGATGATGGACGGATTCAATCCGAGCCGCTGCGCGATGTTGATACCCGCCGACGCACCGGGCACCCCAACCTTCAGTTCATAGGTGGGTTGTAGCGTTCGCTCATCAAACCCGACGGAGGCGTTAAGCACGCCAGACGTGTTCGCCCCGTAGACCTTCAGCGATGTGTGGTGCGTCGAGATGATGGTCATCGATCCAATGTGTCCGAAGTGGCTGGCGATGGCGACGGCGAGAGCAGCGCCTTCTTCGGGATCGGTGGCGGAGCCCAGTTCATCGAGCAGCACCAGCGAATGCGCAGTCGCGGTGCGCGAGATGAAGTCGATGTTGGTGACATGCGCGGAGAATGTGGAGAGATTCTGCTCGATGGACTGGTAGTCGCCGATGTCGGCCAGCACCGCGTCGAAGACCGGAAGCTCGGCACGATCGGCAGGAACTGGGAGGCCGGATTGAGCCATCAGAGCTAGGAGGCCGGCCGTTTTCAGAGTGACGGTTTTGCCGCCGGTATTTGGGCCGGTGATGATTAGTTGGCGGCGGGCGCCTTCGAGTTCGACGCTGACTGGAACTACGGAGTGGCCCTTTGCTTTCAGATTGCGTTCGAGCAGTGGGTGACGGGCGTTGTGGAGAAGGAGGCTGGCGGCTCCCGCTATTTGGCTCTCGGGAGAGGCGGCTCGCTTCGCTTCGCCGGACAGCCGAAGGCGGCTGTCCCCACATAGTTCTTGCTGGCTGCCGCTCAGCTTCACTTCGACGCAGTTGTAGTCTTCGGCGAATCTGGCTTTGGCGAATTGCAGTTCCAGTTCGGATAAAACTTCGACTGCAGCGAGGATTGGCTCGGCTTGAGCGCCGATTTGCTGCGTCATTTCGATGAGGATGCGGTGAATCTCCGCGAGTTCCTCTTCCAGCAGGCGCACGAGTTCGTTGTTCTGCTCGATCGTCTCGAGAGGCTCGACGAATACTGTTTGACCGCTGGAGCTGGCCCCATGGACTACGCCCTGCACGCGGCGCTTCTGCTCGACTTTGACTGGGATGACGAAGCGTTCGCCGCGGATGGTGATGAGTTCGTCCTGCACCGTTCCGCCTTCGGAGAGGCGGCGGAGGTATCCCTGCAACGACTGCTGGATGGCGCGGCGTTGCTTTTCAATCTCGCGGCGGATGCGGGCGAGTTCGGGCGAGGCCTTGTCTTCGAGTGTTCCGTCGGGCTGGATCTTGTTGCGGAAGGAGCAAAGAAATTCACCGAAGTCGATGATGCGCGCTGAGAGGGAACGGACTTCCTTCCAATCCGATCGCATGGCCGCGGGCGGGTGCAGCGAAATTTCGCGCCACTCTGCGACGCGATCGACGACCAGGATGACGTCTCGAATCTCGGGGGTTTCCAGGGCCACGCAAGCGATGCGCGCCTTCTCAACCAGCGAAGCGATGTCGGTGAGGGAGGAAAAATCAAAGCGTCCACCGACGCGGCGGAACTCGCGGATTTCGGTCGCTAGAGCTTGTTGCGTCTGGATCCACGCCGCATCGGTCGAAGGAGCAAGCGCTGCCACCCGGGCCTGGCCGAGCGGGGACGAACAGTATCCCCGCAGGAGTTCGCGAAGGGCGTCGAACTCGAGCACGCGGGCGGAGTTGTGGAGGAGTTCGTTCGGCACGACAGTTTTAATGTTACCGCAGGGGCGGCGTGGGAGGGACTTTCGGCAATTGGAAGAGGACCGCTCGCTTTGCGTCGCCGGACAGCCCGAGGCGGCTGTCGCTACGTGGGTCTTCTTAGCCGGCGGCGACGGCGGTTTGGGCGGCGGCTTCGGTGACTGCGGGCAGCTTTAGAACAAACAGTGCGCCGCCTTCGGGCTTGTTGCGGCAGGTGATCTGTCCGCCATGGTCCTGAACGACGCCGTAGACGGCGCTCAGGCCAAGCCCGGTACCTTTGCCAACCGGTTTCGTCGTGTAGAACGGGTCGAAGACGCGCTGTGGATCGCGAATGCCCGGGCCAGTGTCAGAGAATTGGAGGACCACGTCGCTCTCCTGGCGTTGCGCGGAGATCTCGAGCATCCCACCGCCAGCTTCACTCATCGCGTCCATTGCGTTTTCGATGATCTCGACGCAAGCCTGGAAGAGTTGGTTGGGGTTGCCGCGTACGGGAGGAAAATGCTGCCCGACGGATACCTGCAACTTGACCTTGCTCGACTGGCGCCTGGGCTCCATCAACTGAGCTGCACGATTGAGGAGAAGGGCCAGATCGACGACAATTTTTTCGCCCGGCGCCTGCCGCGCAAAGCTAAGGAGATTGGCTACGAGGTCACGCGTGCGCCGCGCCTGATTCACGATCTTGCGTAGCAGGGCGTTCTGATCGTCGGTGAGCCTCTCTTTGGACCAGAGCTGTTCCGAGTAGCTCATGACAGCCGTTAGAGGATGGTCGATTTCATGGGCAGCGCCGGCAATAAGGTTACCCAGAGACGCGAGCTTTTCTTTCTGCACGAGCTGGCTCTGGAGCTGCATCTGGCTTTCGTAGGCACGGCGCGACTCGCGGAGGAGGGACATCAGCGTCTGGTCCTGCAGATACTGACCCAGGAATACGAAAGATCCCAGCAGCAACATGGCGCCAAGGACGGCGAAAATGCGGAAGTTCCTCGAGGCCGCGGGCGAGGGATCCATGAGGACTGTCCAGAGCCCGAGAACAGGCAAGGACAGGATAGCCAGCATGGCGAGCTGCGGCATGAGGTTCTTCCAGCGGCTGTCCCGATGGAACTCGATAGATTTTAGTTGCCAACCGCGGGACGAGATAGCGGCAGCGGCGATCCAGGCTACGGTTCCGACGAGAGGGACATCATAGAGACTGCCCGAGTAGTAAGTGCTATCCGCTGAAGCGCGGTCGAGAAGCTGCGAGTTGACACCGTACAGCACAGAAGCGGCCAAAATGTGAAGATAAAGACGCCGCCATCCTCCGGAACTGGTCACGGCGCCGAGAATCAGAACCCCGACCAGCAGTGCGTTTTCAACTGCGTAGAGCCCGTCATAGTAGACGTTATATTTGGCGACATTGAGCGCGACATACTGGTGAGGGAAAACGATGAATGCATAGAGAAAAATCCACCATCCGCACAACATGAGGAAATTCAGCAGGCTGAGCACGATCTTTCCGCGCCTGGCGAGGAGGTCTGGCCGCCAGGCAACGGCGGCGATCATCGGCACGGTGTGGAAGAAGAGGACGATGTCAAAAAGAAAAGGATCGGGAATAGGGCGGTGAAGAACGATCTCCCAAAGGGACCAGGCGAACTGATTGGCGGTCCACAAGAGGAATGCGAGGACCATGAGCGCCCAGAAGCTGCGCTCCGGGCGCGGGCGTGCGAGGGCATTGCCGGCACAAACTGCGAACGCGACGAGCATGACGGCCAAGCCGGTAAGATCGGCGAGCGCGGTGAGGGCGGGACTAGGTCCGCGAGCCGTGAAACACACCGCAGCAAAGGCCAGAGTGATTCCGGCCGCTGCGATGAACCAGCGGTGCTGACGAACAAGACCCATTCCGCTCATTTTATGGGAGTTGATTACCGAAGCCGAGGACCGATGGGAATGAAGGTGGTTACTTTGGTCATAGGTGAGTTGGCAGTTGCCACCTGGCCGGGCGCTCCTCAGGGGCTGAAGCCCACGTCATTTCAGGCTTTGACGGCGCGGCTAAAAGCCGCGCCCTTTCAAAGACAAGAAGGCGGGGGGAATGGACTAGAATCGAAGAAGGGAGGGTCAATCCTCCCTCAGGGTGATCTGCCATGGCCTTTCCCGTTACACGTCTTCGTCGCCTACGTCGCACCGCAGAACTGCGAAACATGGTCGTTGAGACCCGACTGACTCCGGATGCGTTCGTTTATCCCATGTTCGTATGCCCCGGGGAAGGGGTGCGCAAGGAAGTACGGTCGATGCCGGGAGTGTTCAATCTGTCGGTGGATGAGGCAGTGAAAGAGGCGCGGGAGGTGCGTTCTTTGGGCGTACCTTCCGTCATTTTGTTTGGGCTGCCAGATAAGAAAGATGAAGTGGCGACAGGTGCATGGGCGGACAATGGGATCGTGCAGCAGGCGACGCGGGCGATCAAGCGGGAAGTGCCGGACCTGGTTTTGATGGGAGATGTCTGCTTGTGCGAGTACATGTCGCACGGACATTGCGGGATTGTGAAGGCGGCGCCACAGTCGCTGGGGGCAGCGGCGCGAGATGCGATGAACAAGGTTCGCGCCGTTGCGGTGCGAAGCCGCGAGGAAAAAGAGGAGGCGATGGAAGAGTTCGCATCCATTGTCGCCGCCCGGGTGCTGGGCGAATATGAAATCGTGAACGACGGGTCGCTGGAGCTTCTGGCACGGACCTCGGTTTCGCTGGCGAAGGCTGGCATCGACATCATCGCTCCCTCGGACATGATGGATGGGCGAGTGGCGGCGATCCGGAGCGCGCTCGATGAAGCCGGGTTCATCAATACGCCGATTCTTTCCTATGCCGCCAAATTTGCTTCGGGATTTTATGGGCCATTCCGCGAGGCGGCGGATTCGGCGCCGCAGTTTGGAGACCGGCGGACCTATCAGATGGACGGGGCGAATGTGCGCGAGGCGATGCGGGAGATTGAAGCGGATATCGAAGAAGGCGCGGACATGATCATGGTGAAGCCGGCGATGCCGTATCTCGATGTGATCGCGGCGGCACGTGAGCGGTTCGATCTGCCGCTGGCGGCGTACCAGGTTTCGGGCGAATACGCGATGATCGAAGCGGCCGCGCGCAATGGATGGATCGAGCGCGAGCGCGTAATGATGGAGTCGCTGCTCAGCATTCGGCGGGCGGGGGCGAGCATCATTCTGACTTATTTCGCGAAGGACGCGGCGAGGGTGTTGGCTTAGCGTGGAGCGCCCAACGCGGCGCTGAACCGCCGCTTCTTCCACTGCCATCATGGCCCGTCGAGAGTCGACTCGAACCATGCGGTGGAACGCGGGCTTCGCCCGCGGGACGGACGAAGGCGTCCGTCCCTACACTTGCGCTCGGCTTGGCCTTCGCGAGTTTGGTTTCCTGATCAGTGATTGAATCTCCATTTCCCTAACAACCTCTCGCTCCCCATGAGCATCCACTTCTCGCCATTTCGTCGCAACTCTCCCGCTCGGCGAGGCAAGTAGCATCGACGCAGTAGAGTTCCCGCCGGCAAGATCCAGAGGGATCTCTGATGCACCACAATGGCGTCGTCACAACATCTTCTGCAAACGGCAACGGTAAGCACGACATACTTCCATCGTTTTTCATCGTAGGACCTCCGCGGACAGGGACAACCTGGCTGCATGGGGTCCTAAGCCAATGCGCATGGCTGTCGCATCCAACCAAAGAGACGCGGTTCTTCGATAAGTACTTCGATCGCGGGCTGCCGTGGTATCGGTCGCATTACAAGCGAGCAAACCATGGCCGAGCGGTGGGAGAAGTTGCGCCGACGTATTTTGCATCGGCGAAAGCACGAGAGCGGATCGCGCAAGTGATTCCGCTGGCGAAGATCGTGTGTACGTTTCGCGATCCCGTGGAGCGGGTTCTGTCGCTTTACCGTTTGAAGCGGGCTTACGGATGGATCTCTTGGACCCTCGAAGATGCGCTCTGGCGCGATCCGGAGTTGATGGATTCGAGCCGTTACGCTGCACACTTAAGGGAATGGATTCGGATGTTTGGCGAGGCGCAAGTGATGGCCACAGTGCACGAAGATATGAAGACAGATCCACAAGGTTATCTGGATAGGATTGTCGAGTTCGTGGGAGCGGCTCCCGTGACGCTGCAGCACCAGCATCTTCAGCGCGTGCTCACTTCGGAAGCGATGACTCAGCCGCGCAGCTACTACTGGACACGGGGAGCACTGCGGCTGGCGGAGTGGTCGAAGGCGCGGCGCATGGATGGAATTGTGGCCGCCGCCAAGAGAATAGGGGGATTGCGGCTCTTTGTCGGGGGCGGTCCGGCGTTTCCGGAAGTGCCAGTCGTGCAGCGAGCTATGCTGCGAGAGTTGTTCCGGCCGGAGGTGGAGCGACTCGAAGAGATGTTGAGTCGGGATTTGTCGGGGTGGAAGTGACGTACCGCGCGAAATTCCAGTTTTTAGATAGCGATAGGATCTTGCAAACTTACCCCGCCACTCGCGGTCTCGGTGCTCGAACGCGGGCTTCGCCCGCGGGACGGACGAAGGCGTCCGTCCCTACACTTGTGCTTGGCTTCGCCTTTGCGGGACAGCCGAGGCGGCTGTCCCTACGTAGATCCCCATCGGTCCACGGCGATTAGTCTTTGCTGGGCTTCTTTGGCGTGAGGTCGCAGGCTTTGCGGACCTGGTCAACGTCCAGGCCCTCCGGCTGGAATTCAGCGATCTGGCGGCCGCTTCGGGTGGGGATGGCGATGTTGAAGACGTGTGCCTGCATCACGCCGCGAGCGGTGCCTTTGTCCACAGAGAGGAAGCGGCCGCGTCCCTCCCAGTTCCAGCCCTTGAAGTAGTGGACGTCATCGACACGGACTTCCGCTTCCAATTGCGGCTGTCCCCAGAATCCCGGACGATTGGGTGGGACTTTGACGGCGGGGTTGAAGCTCGCCAGCTTGTATTTCCCGTTTTCACAGACCAGCTCGACCCTCGGCTTGTAGTCGGGGTCTTCGCGGAAGTAATTCTCGGCGAGGAGTTCGAAGCGGACGCGCTTGGCACCAGTCATTTTGTCTTCGCCTTGAAACATCATCCATTTGCCGCCGGCGCTCACGCCGTCTTTTTCATTTTGATAGGGGCTCATGGAGCCGCCTTGCGCGAAGGCCAATGCTCCACCGAGAAGAACAACACAGGCCAGAATTGCCTTATAAGAAGTGCGCGATCCGTTCACAGTGCCCTCCAGACAGATATCCGTATTATGTAGAACCCAGGTGGCGGTGGAAAAGTTGCACGAAAAGATGCGCCGAGCTTCCCAACCGGGGTTCAACCCACAATGTCCATTGGATTTGATGCGGCGCTAAAGCACCGCGCTTCCACGGCGTTACACGGCGATGGTGGCCGTTGAGAATCGATTCGACGCCATGCGGACTGCACGCGGGCTTTGCCCGCGGGACGGACGAAGGCGTCCGTCCCCACATCTATTGGTTCAGTGGGTGTTGATTTTGAGGACGAGGGAGACCTGGGAGCGGTCGTCGAACTGGCTGACGGATTTGGTGTCGCTCTTGTGGCCATTGAACTGGGCGTAGACCTCGTAATCGACTGCGCTGGCGAGTGCGGGGAAACGGAAGGCTCCATCCTTGCCGACGATGTAGGTCTTAACAGCGCGGGTGCGCGTATTGGTCACATAGACAACGGCGTCGGGTAGAGGATTGTCGTCACCGTCGAGGACCTTGCCGAACAGTAATTTGCCGACAGGCTTATCCCCCTTCTTGTCGGGGGAGGCACAAAGCGTGGCGCAAAAAGAGATGAGAACCAGACAGCAGGCAGCAGCAGCTTTCATCACGGAGCGGTTGTGATTCATAGCTGTAATTATTGTCTCACGGACGACTCTAAGGGACTAAAGCCCCGTTTTTCATTGGTTCCAGCGACGCGGCCCGAGGTTCGCCCTATCAAAGCCACTTGAGCGCAAGCAACTCAGATCGAGTTCTAAACACGCTTACTGGCGCGGTGTTGATAAGGAAGGGCTAGTACGCCAGATGGAGGCCTACATCCTGGCGTTCGTCATTGTAGACGTGTACCGTAATTTCCTGAACCAGGTGGAGAGGCTTGCCCTCTATGGATTTAAGGCTTTTCAGATCGGCCGAGAGAATATAGTCAGCCTCGCCGGCGGGCACGCGCTGGGCGAACTCTCCCATGTGATCGGAGTAAAGCTGCCATCGGACTTTCTTCGCTTTATCGGTGCCCTTGCGGATTTTCACGGTAACGCCGTAGACGGGGTGGTCATCGGGTCCCCAGACGGTTCCGGCGATCAGCGCGTAGGGTTTCCCTCGGGATTTTTGGGCAGTGAGCAGGCCACTCTGAGAACCGAGGGCTGGCAAGAGAAACAACACGGCGATTCCAATTACGAACAGCTTCCGATAGAGCTGCACACACCGAAGGTTAGGAGTAGTCACCGTCTTCGGTCTCCTCCTCTTCGTCGTCATCCTCTTCGTAGCCTTCTTCGACGGCTTTCAACTCGAGCGGACTTACAGTAACGACTTCGAAGTCGGTGCCGCATTCAGGGCAGGAAATGACTTCGCCCTCGTCGACCTCTTCCTCTTCGAAGTCAAGATTGTTTTCGCATTCCGGACAGAGCACCATAAGGCCTCCCTTGCCTATTAGAGCCTCCTGTTAATATTTAGATTCTCCCCGGCGGTTGGTCAAGTGGTGGGGGCTGTGGGGGCGAGAATTTTCCGACGCGGCCTGGCGCGTGTCTACTGTTTGTTCCGGATGAATTTCTGATTGCGATGAAACCACGAAACCGCAAAACGACGATGAGCAGGCTTGTTTTGATTGCTTTGGCGAGCTTGATGACACAAATTAGCGCGGCTCAGGATGCTCCGAAATTGGTGCAAGATGCGCACATTGCCGCCGCTTTGCAGCAGATTTCGGCGCAACGCATTCAAGCAGACATTGAGAAGCTGGTGAGCTTTGGGACGCGATTGACTCTTTCGGCGCAAGACCCTTCGTCGATTGCGGCAGGGCACGGCATCGGAGCAGCGCGAGAGTGGATCAAGTCGGAGTTCGAGCGATATTCGAAAGATTGTGGCGGATGCCTGGAGGTGAAGACCGACAGCTTCACCGAACCGCCGGCGGACCGCATTCCCGCGGCCACCGAAATCTCCAATGTTTATGCGGTGTTGAAGGGGACCGATCCGGCGCAGGCCAAACGCATCATGCTGGTGACGGGGCATTACGATTCGCGGAATAGCGACACCCTGGACGTAAAAGGCGACGCTCCGGGAGCGAACGACGACGCCAGCGGAACCGCGGTGAGCCTGGAGTGCGCGCGCGTGTTGAGCCGGATGAAGTTCCCGGCGACGATTGTGTTTCTTACGGTCGCGGGCGAGGAGCAGGGGCTCAACGGCAGCCGCCATTTCGCGAAGATGGCGAAGGAGCAGGGGTGGGACTTGGAGGCCGTGCTCAATAACGACATCGTTGGCGGAGACAAGAGCGCGGAGCAGGATCATTCCGTGATACGCGTGTTTTCCGAGGGTCTGCCGATTACCGCAACAGAGCAGGATGTGCGGCGTATTCGTGCTCTGGGCGGCGAGAGTGATTCGGGATCGCGACAAGTGGCGCGGTATATCGCCGAAGTTGGGCGGACGTATGACGCCGGGGTAAAGCCGATGCTGGTGTTCCGCCTGGACCGATATCTGCGCGGTGGGGATCATTCAGCGTTCAACCAGCAGGGGTTTTCGGCGGTACGGGTGACGGAGTACCGCGAGGACTTTCATCATCAGCACCAGAATGTGCGGAATGAGAATGGGATCGAATACGGCGATCTGCCGAAGTTTGTGGATTACGAATACGTCGCGCATGTGGCGCGGCTCAACGCGGCGACGCTGGCTTCAATGGCAGCGGCCCCGGCTCCTCCGGGGAATGTGCACATCCTGACCAAAGATCTGGAGAATGATTCGACACTGACGTGGGATGCTTCGCCCGGGGCCGCTGGGTATGAGGTGCTGTGGAGAGCGACGGCGAGCCCTGAGTGGGAGCATGCACAGAGTTTTGGAAACGCGACGCGAGCCAGGTTGAAGCTTTCCAAAGATAATGTGATTTTCGCCGTGCGGGCGATCGACGCGGCGGGACATTGGAGTTTGGTGGTTCTGCCGACGCCGGAACGCTAGCAAGGTGTTCCGGTCGTCAAGCGAGTAGAATTGGGAACGAGGATCTGTTTGTGCGTCGAACTGGGGAACCCATGACGTTGAGCCTGCCGCCGTTCACTCGGGCGGTGACGTGGCTGATTGGAATCAATACCGCGATTTTTCTGCTCATGGAGTTGTTTGAACTGGCGCGGCTTCCCATAGGCGGGTATGTCGGTTTGTACTGCATGCTAAGGCCCTTTGACGTGGTTCAACACGGCTGGGTTTGGCAAATCCTCACCTATAGCTTCCTGCATGCCGGTTTCACCCACTGGCTCTTCAACATGATCGCGCTTTGGATGTTCGGGGCAGCGGTTGAGAATGCCTGGGGGACGCGTCGTTTTCTGGAACTTTATTTTATTGGCGTGATCGGCGCGGCAGTGACGACGATTGCGTTCTCTTATGCACATATTTTGGGCGATCCGCTAACACGAACTTTGGGCGCTTCCGGCGGCATTTTCGCCGTGCTGATTGCATTCGGGATTCTGTTTGCCGAAAACGAAATTATGATGTTTCCGTTTCCGTTCCTGATCAAAGCGAAATACTTTATCGGAATTCTGGTTGTAGTGACCCTTGCTCTGGCAATGGGCAGCGGGGGAGGCGTCGCGTATGTGGCGCACATGGGTGGCCTGTTCTTTGGCTGGCTCTACGTTAGGCGAGGGCCCAAACCCGCACTGGTGAATGTTGGGCTCTCCGAGCGCTACTTCGGCTTGCGCAATTCGTACTATCGCTGGAAACGGCGGCGGGCAGCGAGGAAGTTTGAAGTCTACATGCGGGAGCACGATCAGGAAGTGCACTTTGACGAGCATGGGAACTATGTTCCACCGGACGACGCGCGCAAAGGGAACGGCGGGGGGAAGTCGGGGTGGGTGAATTAGGATTGCAGATTTCAGATTTCAGATTGCAGATTGAGAGGCATTTAGGTTTTCAATATGCAATCTGAGATCTGCAATTACCTCTCAGCCACCAGCCCCTGAAATTCTGCGAGTATCATCGCCGCTAGGTTTCCCTCTTTTGCTTTTCCCTTGAATCCCAGATCGTGACCGGCGCCTTCGACCGTCAGTAGCTTTGTTTTGGCCGGGATCATCTTGATCGCGCGCTGGATTTCTTCAATCGAGCCGAAGGGATCGCGCGTGCCTTGGACGAATAGTGTCGGCGTGCGCAAGTCGGGGAGGTGTTGCGTGCGCTGCTGCCCTGGCTTGCGCGGCGGATGTAGCGGATAAGAAAGCAGCAGTAGACCAGCAACGAGATCTGGTTCTTCGGAGCAGAGCATGCTGGACTGGCGTCCGCCGTAGGAATGGCCGCCGAGAAAAGTGCGCGCCTTGTCGTGGGTGCCGCCACTAAAATCCCCACTTCTCCCAACATCAGGGAGAAGTGGGGCACCCAGAATCGTTTTCATCGCTGCTGTGGCGTTTTTCAGGCCGGCACGATCGCGGGCGGCGTCGCCGGGGCCGGGCGGGCCGAAAGATCTCGCTTGGCGGTAGGGTAGGTTGCAGCGCAGCACGGTATAGCCAGCGTTGGCGAATGTGTCAGCTAGCGCGCGGAGCAGCGGGGCTTGGGCGTTGCCTCCGGCGCCGTGGGTCAGGACCAGACCACTCTGGTTAGGCGCTTCAGGAATGTGGAGGAATCCAACGAGCTGCGGATCAACGGAACTATTTGTGTACGCCTCGACGCGTTCCATACCGCTACGATCTCACACCAGGAAAATCCTCCGCATCCTCTGGCAAGCCCTCGAATCCTGTTGTTATCCCGGCTCCGCGAATCACCACACAGTCACTGGATTTCAGAAGAAGTTTCAACTCAATGTTGCCTCTACGATTCATAGGAAGCGGTAGCAGGTTCGAATAAATCTGGCCGTCGATGGTGAGCGTTCCATCGCTGACGTCGAACGGCAGTGCAGTCAGAGCACCCTCGATCGAGCCCGATTCTACAAAGAGCTCTATGGTCTGCAGCAATCCGGTACCTGGGTCCAGTCCAGGAACTCCCTGCGTCTCGTGAACGTACCCGGGTTCGAACACAACTCGAACCCTGTCCCCTGTCGCTTCAAGGACTGCCAGAAACGAGTCATGCAGTTCGATCGCGCGATTTGCAGCTGAAGGCGACATTTTCGATTAGATCGAGACTTCCGAAAGCGTTTCGTAGACTTTCACGATCTTGATTTCGTTGCCCAGCTTGGCCCAGCAGCGGAGCATTTCGGGGTCTTCTTGCGCGGTGCGGCGGGCGTCTTCTGACTTCCAGTAGCGGAAGAAAACATAGTGATGTTCGCGGTCGCGGTAGAGAAGGTCTCGGCCGTAACCTTTTCTGGCAACGATGGATGTGAGTTCGTGGAAGGTTTCTAACGCGGCGGCTTCGTGCTCGGGGAGGGGTTCCCAGATGGCCACCGAGAGAATCTCTTGTGCCATAAGCGGGAATTATACTTCGATGCTGGGAATCTTAAACCGCAAAGTTCGCAGAGACTGCCGCCGAGGACGCAGAGCACGGCCCTGGAATATCGGCGCAGCGGCTAGCGGCGGCGTTTTTTCGGGTGGACTATATTCTCGGCTTCCTGCTCGGTGACGATGTGGAGGCGCATGAGATTCGTGGAGCCGGAGGCCTGGCGGGTGCCGGCGACTACGCCCAGCACATCTTTCGGTTGTAGGACACCGCGGCGGACCAAGTCTTGCTCGGCCATGATGACCATCTGCTCGGCGGAGCGGGCCTGGCGGCAGCGCACGGGGTGGACGCCCCAGTAGAGATTCATGCGGTGGACGACCGTCTCGACGTGGGTGAAGGCGTAGATGGGGGCGGGAGGGCGATACTTCGAGATCATGCGGGCGGTGTTGCCAGTTTCGGTGAAGATGGCGATCGCACCCATGGGAAGATCTTCGGCGGCGTGCGCGATGGACTCGCAGATGGTTTCGGCGACCGAGAGTCCTCGGCGCTCGCGGCGCCGGCGACCAGGACCGAGGTCGGAGACATTGCATTCAGCTTCAACCACGATGCGCGACATGATCTCAACCGACTCGCGCGGATAGTTTCCGCTGGCGGTCTCAGCGGAGAGCATGACAGCGTCGGTGCCATCAAAGACGGCGTTGGCGACGTCGCTGGCTTCGGCGCGCGTGGGACGCGGGTTTTCGATCATCGATTCGAGCATCTGCGTGGCGGTGATGACCGGCTTGCGCCAGACGGCGGCGCGGCGGATCACGTGCTTCTGGATCACCGGGACTTTTTCAGGCGCCATCTCGACGCCCAGGTCGCCGCGAGCGACCATGACTCCGTCGGCAGCTTCGAGGATTTCTTCCAGATGATCGATGGCTTGCGGCTTTTCAAGCTTCGCGATGACCGGGACATCGCTCTTGTGCGACGTGATGATCCGCTTGACTTCGGTGACGTCGGCGGCGGTCCGGACGAAAGAGAGAGCGACGGCGTCGACGCCGTGCTTTAAGCCGAATTCCAGGTCCTTGCGATCTTTGGAGGTCATAGCCGGAATCGAGAGTGCGACGCCGGGGAGATTGATGCCTTTTTGTTCGCCGAGCAGGCCGCCATTCATGACATCGCAGAGGGCATCTTTGCCGCGGATGGCCCGGACCAGGAGTTCGATCAGGCCGTCGCTGAGCAAGATGCGAGCGCCGGGAGTAAGTTCCCGGGCGAGGTCGGGGAAGGTTGTGGAGATCCGGGTCGCATTTCCAGCGACTTCGTCGGGCGTGATGGTGACGATCGAGCCGGTCTTCAGAAAGACGGGCTTGCGCTGTTCCAGCAGGCCAGTGCGGATCTTGGGGCCCTGCAAGTCCTGGAGGATGCAGACGGTGCGTCCCTCGCGATGAGCTGCACGGCGCAGACGCTGGATGTTGTGGGCGTGATCTTCGTGCGTGCCGTGAGAAAAATTGAGGCGGGCGATGTCCATGCCGAGGCGGAGCAGGTCGCGCATGGCCGCTTCGGTACCGCACGCCGGACCGATGGTGCAGATGATTTTGGCGCGGCGGGAGACGGAAGCGTGATGGGTAAGCGTCTCCTCAGAATTTGGATGGCTCGGTTTCAAATATTCCTCGACAGATTCTTTTAGCTGAAGAACTGGGTGCCGTCCCTACGGGACTCGCGCATTTTTCCGCACCGCACCCGGCACTTCCGTGCCGGGCTTTCCCATGACGCCGCTACGCGGCTGGATTCTGGCAGAACTCTCTATGCCTTCGAAGAATTGATCGCCGTTAGTTCCTTCCCCAGCATGGCGCGAGGAAATAGTAGCGCATTGAACTCGGCGCCGACCAGCACCACAAGGGAAATCAGGTACATCCAGACGAGCAGGGCCATGCCGACGCCGAGCGATCCGTAGATGGTGGTGAAGTCTCCGAAATGCTGCAGGTAATAGCGGAAGCCAACCGTCACTGTGAACCAGACGAAGGTAGCAAAGAACGCGCCGGGAATGACACTGTGCCACGGCTGCGTCCGGGGAACCGCGTTGTGATAGATGAGCGCGATCACGGAGATGGCGGTCAGAGTGGCGATGATCCAGCGAATGATTCCCCAGAGCAGGAGCACATAGGCGCTAAAGTCGGGATCAATGTAAGGAAGGAGCCGGGTTTCGAATTTGCTGCCCACGGCGACGAGCAGCGTGGAGAATGTCATGGGGATGAGCGCGAAGATCACCAACATAAAAGCGATCAGGCGTTCCTTGACGAGTCCCCAACTCTTGGGCAGTTCGTAGCAGCGGCGGAAACCTTCCATCCAGGAGATCATCACGCCGGAGGCCGTCCACAAGGTAATCGCCGAAGTCGTGAAGAGAAATCCGAATGGATGCTTGGGCGCTCCTCTGAGATAGTCCAGGACCACTCCGGATTTATCACCCACGGGAAGAATGCTGCCTAAGGCGTAAGAAATCTCGCGCAGGTAGGGTGCGCCTTTGCGCCAATTTGCCAGCACCGAACCTAGAATGACCAAGGCGGGAAAGAAGGTGAGGATGGAGGAGTATGCGGACGCCTTGGCAATGGCAAAGGCATCATGGACGAAGGCGTTGCCAAACGATATTCCGAGAAGCCGAAGTAAGCGCCACATACGCTGACTTAGCTTAGGGCCTGAGGGCATCACCCGCAAAGAAGGAATTCGGGCAAGTTCCTCAATGCGCACTCGCTGGGGGGTAGCGTGCATTTGTAGTTGTTTGGACTAGAGCCTCGGTTCCGGCTCGCCTTCGGCTTCGCCGGGACAGCCGAGGCGGCTGTCGCTACATGATTAGATGAATGTGAAAGCGGGCCCGGAGACCTTAGACCTAGGACTCCGGACCCTTAGTTCATTCACCTTATTCGGCCGCGGGCAATTCCGCGCCCAGTTCTTCGTTCTCGCCCTCATGACGCATCATCTCGAGAGCGCGCTCAGCTTCTTCGTACGCAGCCGAGACTTCGGCCTGTACCTTGGCGGCAGCCTCTTCCATCTCTGGCGACAGGCGTACGTTGCGGTAGTATTCCATGCCGGTTCCGGCAGGGATGAGGCGTCCGACAATGACGTTCTCTTTCAGGCCGCGCAGGTGATCGACCTTGCCGTTGATGCTGGCTTCGGTGAGCACGCGCGTGGTTTCCTGGAACGACGCAGCGGAGATGAAGGAGTCGGTTGAGAGCGAAGCCTTCGTGATGCCGAGGAGCAGCGGCCGTCCAGTGGCCGGCTTGCCGCCCTGCGCAATCACGCGCTCGTTCTCTTCGCGGAAGGCGAACTTGTCGGTCTGCTCTTCGAGCAGGAACCGCGTGTCGCCCACGTCTTCGACCTTCACCCAGCGCATCATCTGGCGAACAATCACTTCGATGTGCTTGTCCGAAATGTTGACGCCCTGCAGCCGGTAGACTTCCTGGATTTCGTTCACCAGGTAAGCCTGCAGCTCTTTTTCGCCGAGCACGGCCAGGATGTCGTGCGGGTTCAGCGGGCCGTCCATCAAGGGTTCACCAGCCTTGACGCGCTCGCCTTCCTGCACGTTGATGTGAACGCCGCGCGGAACCGAGTATTCCTTCTCGGTGCCGTTGTCGGCGACCACGTAGATTTTGCGCTGTCCTTTGGAGACCTCGCCGAACTTGACCGTGCCATCGATTTCGCTGATGACGGCGGTCTCGTGCGGCTTGCGGGCTTCGAACAGTTCGACCACACGCGGCAGACCACCGGTGATGTCTTTGGTCTTGGTGGTTTCGCGCGGGATCTTTGCCAGCACGTCGCCCGGAGTAACGGTGTCGCCGTCTTGAATCATCAGGTGGGCCCGCGAGGGCATCAGGTAGCGCTTGCTCGCCTTGCCCTTGATCACGATCGCGGGCTGGCGCTTCTCGTCAGGAGAATCGCCGACCACGTGACGCGACAGGCCGGTGACCTCGTCCACCTCTTCGTGGAGCGTGACGCCTTCCTGGAGGTCCTTGAACTGCACGGTGCCGCCAATTTCAGTCAGGATCGCGAAGG
Organism: Candidatus Sulfotelmatobacter sp.; assembly: GCA_035568275.1. GTDB lineage: Bacteria > Acidobacteriota > Terriglobia > Terriglobales > Acidobacteriaceae > Sulfotelmatobacter. The sequence goes on along the minus strand of DATMOO010000128.1, from coordinate 12,943 downwards.
TGTAAGGATCCCACTCGACCATCACCTGGCCCAGCGTGACCGCATCGCCCTCGTTGACCTTCAACTTGGCGCCGTACACGACCGAGTAGCGCTCGCGCTCACGGTTCTTATCGTCGACGACCGCGATCGATCCCTGGCGGTTCATGACCACCAGATCTCCCGATTTCGCCTTGACGGTCTGCAGTCCGACAAAGCGAACCGTGCCGTTGTTCTTGGCATCGAGGCGCGACTGCTCGGAGACTCGCGACGCCGTACCGCCGATATGGAAGGTACGCATCGTGAGCTGCGTTCCAGGCTCGCCGATGGACTGTGCCGCGATGACGCCGGTGGCTTCGCCGAGTTCGACGAGGCGTCCCGAGGCCAGGTTGCGGCCGTAGCACATGACGCAGACGCCGCGCTTGGATTCGCAGGTCAGCACCGAGCGGATTTTCACGCGCTCGATACCGGCAGCCTGAATCGCTCCCGCGAGGTCTTCGGTGATTTCCTGGTTGATGTCGACGATCGTGTTGCCGTCGTAGTCTTTGATCTTCTCGAGCGACACGCGGCCGACAATTCGGTCACGCAGGGGCTCGATGATCTCGCCGGCTTCGACGATGCCCTGCACGTAGATGCCGTCGACGGTTCCGCAATCGTACTCGCTGATGATGACGTCTTGCGCGACGTCGACCAGACGGCGAGTCAGGTAGCCCGAATCGGCCGTCTTGAGCGCCGTGTCGGCCAATCCCTTGCGGGCGCCGTGGGTCGAAACGAAGTACTCCAACACCGTCAATCCTTCGCGGAAGTTGGCGGTGATGGGAGACTCGATGATTTCGCCCGACGGCTTCGCCATGAGTCCGCGCATGCCGGAGAGCTGGCGGATCTGCTGTTTCGATCCACGAGCGCCGGAGTCGGCCATGACGTAAATCGGGTTGAGTTCGCCTTCCTTGTCGCGGCGTTGCATTTCGCCGAACATTTCGTCGGCGACTTTTTCCGTGATGGAAGACCAGATTTCGATGACCTTGTTGTAGCGCTCGCCGTTGGTGATCGCGCCGTCCAGATATTGCTGCTGGACGTTGACGACCTGCTTCTCGGCGTCTTTCACCAGGACTTTCTTGTTGTCCGGGATGACCATGTCGTCGATGCCAATCGACAATCCGGCGCGAGTCGCGAAGCGGAAGCCCAGCGACTTGACCTCGTCGAGCATCTTGACCGTGGTCTCGAGACCAAATTGCAGGTAGCCGAAGTTCACCAGCGCGCCGATGCCCTTCTTCTTCAGCAAGCCGTTGATGTAGGGCATGCTGCGGACGCGGCCCGTGATGTCGGTCGCGTTCTTGGGAAGATTGTCATTCAGGATGGCGCGGCCCACCGTGGTGTTGATGAACGCCCGTTCAATCTGCACCGGTTCGGTGTGAATGATGTCCTGATCGTCGTACGCGGTCGTCAGGTCGATCAATTCGCCCGTGTAGCGGAGGCGGATTGGGCTCAGCGTTTCGACTTCACCGGCATCGAGCGCCATCAGCACTTCTTCGATGTTGGCGAAAGCGCGGCCTTCGCCCTTCGCACCCGGCTTCGCTTTGGTCAGGTAATAGAGACCGAGAACCATATCCTGCGTAGGCACGGTGATCGGCTGGCCTGAAGCGGGCGACAGGATGTTGTGCGAGGCCAGCATCAGCACGCTGGCTTCAACCTGGGCTTCCGGAGACAGCGGAATGTGAACCGCCATCTGGTCGCCGTCAAAGTCGGCGTTGAACGCAGTGCAGACCAGCGGGTGAATCTTGATGGCCTTGCCTTCTACCAGGACCGGCTCGAACGCCTGAATGCCGAGACGGTGAAGCGTAGGAGCGCGGTTCAGCAGGACCGGGTGATCCTTAATGACTTCTTCCAGGATGTCCCAAACGATCGGTTCCTGCTGCTCGACCATTTCTTTCGCTTGCTTGATGGTCGTGACGTTCCCCGTCTGCTCGAGCCGGTGATAGATAAACGGCTTGAACAATTCGAGCGCCATCTTCTTGGGCAGGCCGCACTGGTGCAGCTTGAGTTCAGGGCCGACCACGATGACGGAGCGTCCCGAGTAGTCGACGCGCTTGCCGAGCAGGTTCTGGCGGAAACGGCCTTGCTTGCCCTTCAGCGTGTCAGAGAGAGACTTCAGCGGACGGTTGTTGGCGCCACGCAGCACGCGGCCACGGCGCCCGTTGTCGAACAGGGCGTCGACGGCCTCCTGCAGCATGCGCTTTTCGTTGCGCACAATGACTTCGGGAGCGTGCAGGTCCATCAGCTTCTTCAACCGGTTGTTGCGGTTGATGACGCGGCGATACAGATCGTTCAGGTCAGACGTGGCGAAGCGGCCGCCATCGAGTGGAACCAGCGGACGGAGCTCCGGAGGAATGACCGGGATGACGTCAAGGATCATCCAGTGCGGCTTGTTGCCGCTCTTGCGGAAGGCCTCAACGACTTTCAGACGCTTGGCATACTTGAGCCGCTTCTGCAGCGAGCTCTCGTTCTTCATTTTCTCGCGGAGTTCGGTGGACAGGCCGTCGGTGTCGACGCGCTTGAGCAGTTCCTTGATCGCTTCGGCGCCCATCATGGCCTTGAATCCGGCCGGACGGTACTGCTGATCGAGCTCACGGAACTTGGCTTCGTCCTTGATGACCTCGCGCTCTTTCACCGGAGCATCGCCAGGTTCGACCACGACGTAGGCTTCGAAATAGAGCACGGACTCAAGGTCGCGCAGCGAAATGTCGAGCAGGTGCCCGATGCGGCTGGGCAATCCTTTGAAGAACCACACGTGGGAACAGGGCGACGCCAGCTCGATGTGGCCAAGGCGTTCGCGCCGAACTTTCGACAGAGTGACTTCCACGCCGCACTTGTCGCAGATCACGCCGCGGTGCTTCATGCGCTTGTACTTGCCGCAGAGGCACTCCCAATCGGTGACCGGGCCGAAGATGCGGGCGCAGAACAGTCCATCACGCTCGGGTTTAAAGGTTCGGTAATTGATGGTCTCGGGCTTGGTGACTTCGCCGTGCGACCAGCTCCGGATTTTCTCCGGAGAGGCCAGGGAGATGCGAATGGCATCAAAGTCCGCGATCACATTTGCCATTTCGAATGGGCTCGAACGAAACAAGGTGTTCCTCCGCTTTTCTCGGCTGTTGCGCTGCCGATTGCGGCTCTTGAAAGCGTCGCTAGTCGTTGGTCGTTGGTCGTTAGCCGCTAGCGAAATCTCATGACCCGAGAATCCAAGAGCAAAAGCCCCGGGTCTTGTCTTCAAAAATCGAAACTCTGTGTCGCTGGCCGTTAACGACTAACGACCAGCGACTAATGATTAATCCGCTGCCGCGCTTGCCGTCGGCTTCTTCTCTGACGCCTTGATCAACTCGACGTCGAGACAGAGCGACTGCAATTCGCGGATCAGCACGTTGAACGATTCCGGCACGCCGGGCTCCATGGCGGCTTCGCCCTTGACGATGGCCTCGTAGATCTTGGTTCGGCCGTATACGTCGTCGGACTTCGCCGTCAGCAGCTCCTGCAGGATAAACGCCGCACCGTAAGCTTCCAGCGCCCAGACTTCCATTTCTCCGAAGCGCTGTCCGCCGAACTGCGCTTTACCGCCCAGCGGCTGCTGGGTGATGAGCGAGTACGGCCCGATGGAACGAGCGTGAATCTTGTCGTCCACCAAATGCGACAGCTTCAGCATGTAGATGTACCCGACAGTGACCGGCTGTTCGAACTTCTCGCCAGTCATGCCGTCGCGCAGATTCGTCTTGCCCGAGGTCGGCAATCCGGCGTGTTCGAGCAACGCCTTGATCTCGCCCTCCTTGGAGCCGTCGAATACCGGTGATCCCATGAACACGCCCTTGGTGAGCGTCGGAGCCACGGATTCGAGCTCCTCGTCACTCATCTCGGAGATGATGTCGGCGAGTTGAGAGTCTTTGAACAACGCTTTCAACTCGCGACGGATCGCCTCCGTGCGCGTGTTCTCCTGAAGCAACTTCGTGATCTTCTCGCCAAGAACGAAGCCAGCCCATCCGAGGTGGGTCTCAAGAATCTGCCCCACGTTCATACGGGAAGGCACGCCGAGCGGGTTGAGGACGATTTCTACCGGTGTTCCGTCCTCGAGGTAAGGCATATCCTCTTCGGGCAGAATGCGTGCGATGACGCCCTTGTTGCCGTGACGACCGGCCATTTTGTCACCGACACTCAGCTTGCGCTTCATGGCGATGTAGACCTTGACCAGCTTGATCACGCCCGGCGGCAGTTCGTCGCCCTTGGTCAGCTTGTCTTTCTTCTCGTTGACGATCTTCTTGAGCACGTCGATCTGGCGAGACGTCATCTCTTCGATCTCGTCGATCTGCTCGTTCACCCGCGGATCTTTATCGGCGTACTTGATCCGCTTCAGATTGCGGGTCGAGATGCGCTCGATCTCCTCGCGCGTTAGCATCGTGCCCTTGGTCAGCAGGCGCTTGTTGGTGCGCTCGTCGTGCAGGTCCGCCTGCACTTCCTTGCCGCCCAGGATGTTGTCCAGACGCTTCAACCGCTCGTCGGTCAGAATTCGGATTTCGTCCGACAGGTTCTTTTCCAACTTCGCGATCTGCGTGGCTTCGATGGCCTTCGCGCGCTCGTCCTTTTCCTGGCCCTTGCGCGAGAAGATCTTTACATCGACGATGACGCCCTCGATGCCCGGTGGGCAGTAGAGCGAAGCATCGCGCACATCGCCGGCTTTTTCGCCGAAGATCGCGCGCAACAGTTTCTCTTCCGGCGTGAGCTGGGTTTCGCCCTTCGGCGTAACCTTGCCCACCAGGATGTCGCCCTGCTTGATGCTGGCCCCGATGCGAATCACGCCCGCTTCGTCCAGGTTGCGGAGCATCGACTCGCTGACGTTTGGAATATCGCGAGTGACCTCTTCCGGACCAAGCTTGGTGTCGCGCGCTTCGATCTCGTACTCCTCGATGTGAAGCGAGGTGTAGTAATCGTCTTTAACCATCCGTTCGGAGACCAGGATCGCGTCTTCGAAGTTGTAGCCGCGCCATGGCATGAAGGCCACCAGGACGTTTCGTCCCAGCGCCAGCTCGCCATGATCGGTGCAAGGACCGTCAGCGATAATCTCGCCCTTCAGTACGCGCTGACCTTTCTTCACGACCGGCTTCTGATTGATGCAGGTGTTCTGGTTCGAGCGCTTGAACTTGGTGAGCTGGTAGATGTCGCTACCGACCTCACGCGACAACTGCGTGGGATGGTGTTCGCCTTCGACACGCACGATGATGCGTTCGGAGTCGACCGAATCGATGATGCCGTTGCGGCGCGCGAGAACGACTGCGCCCGAGTCGCGAGCGGTGACGCCTTCCATTCCGGTACCGACGATCGGCGCCTGCGCGCGGAGCAGCGGCACGGACTGGCGTTGCATGTTGGCGCCCATCAGCGCGCGGTTCGCGTCGTCGTGCTCAAGGAACGGAACCAGCGAGGCTGCGACGGATACGAGCTGTTTCGGGCTGACGTCGACGTAGTCGACTTCTTCACGGCTCACCAGCACGAAGTTGCCGGCTTTGCGGGCGTTGACGAGTTCGGGCACGATGCGGCCCTTGTCGTCGAGCTCCACGTTGGCCTGCGCGATCGTGTGACGGTCTTCTTCCCAGGCTGAGAGGTAGAACGAGAACGGATCAATCTGCGCCGGCTTTTTGCGCTTCTCTTTCAGCTCGCCGTTGATCTTCTCGATTTCGTGCTTCTCAAGGTGATCGCCGACTTTGTAGTCGCTGTCGCCGACGTTGACGATGCTGACGTAATCCACGATGCGCCCGTTCTTCACCTTGCGGTAGGGCGACTCGATGAAACCGTAGTCGTTGATGCGGGCGTAGCAGCTCAGGGACGAGATCAGGCCGATGTTCGGACCTTCTGGCGTCTCAATGGGGCAGATACGTCCGTAGTGTGTGGGGTGAACGTCGCGGACTTCGAATCCTGCGCGTTCACGCGACAAACCGCCCGGCCCCAGCGCCGAGAGACGCCGCTTGTGCGTGATCTCGGAGAGCGGGTTGGTCTGATCCATGAATTGCGAAAGCTGCGACGATCCGAAAAATTCGCGGATGGCAGCCATCACCGGCTTGGCATTGACCAGGTCGTGCGGCATAGCCGTCGACATTTCCTGGTACACGCTCATCTTTTCCTTGATGGCGCGTTCCATGCGGACCAGGCCGATGCGGAACTGGTTCTCCATCAACTCGCCGACCGCGCGGACGCGACGGTTGCCGAGGTGATCGATGTCGTCAACCGCGCCAATGTTCTTGCGCAGCTTGAGCAGGTACGCGATGGTCGCGTAGAAATCTTCCGGATCCAGCGTGCGCTTTTCGAGCGACGTCGCTTCCTGGTTCTCGAACAGCTTGATGTTGAACTTCAAGCGGCCCACCCGCGAGAAATCATATTTGCGCGGGTCGAAGAACATTCCGTGGAACAACGCCGTGGCCGTGTCGAGCGTCGGCGGATCGCCGGGACGCAGCTTGCGGTAGATCTCGATCAGGGCCTCCTGCGGAGTCTTGATCGAATCGCGCTTCAGAGTCTGGCTAATGACCGTTCCCACGTCGTCGCGTTCGGGGAAGAAGAGCGCCATTTCCACGACACCGGAGTCGAGAATCTTCGAGACTTTGTCGGCGGTCAGCTCGGAGTTGGCTTCGAGCATGACTTCGCCAGTGGTGGTGTCGACGACATCGCCGGCAGTCCATGCGCCTTCGAGATCGGTGATGTCGACTTCGATTTCGGTGATCTTCGCCTTCTGAATTTCCTTCAGAACCTGACCATTGATCTTGCGGCCGGAGTGAGCAATCTCCTCACCTGACTTGCTCTTGATGCTGTGGGCGAGCTTCATACCGAGCAGGTTCGTCGGCTTCTCGGCCGTCGGATCGAGCGTCCAGTAGAGCTTCTTGTCGCGGACCGCGATGCGGTCCGTGGTGTAGAAGGTCTTCAGGATGTCTTCGCCCGAGCGCAGGCCAAGGGCGCGCAGGAAGATCGTGCCCAGGAACTTGCGCTTGCGGTCGATGCGCACGTAGAGCACGTTCTTCTGGTCGTATTCGAACTCGACCCACGAACCGCGATAGGGAATGATCTTTCCCAGGAAGTACGTGCGGTTGTTGGCGGTCTCGAAGAACACGCCAGGCGAACGGTGCAACTGGCTGACGATCACGCGCTCGGTGCCGTTGATGATGAACGTACCGTTTTGCGTCATCAAGGGAACGTCGCCAAAGAAGACTTCCTGTTCTTTAATGTCACGGATAGAACGGTTGCCGGTCTCAGCGTCCTTGTCGAAAATGGTCAGACGCATCGTGACCTTGAGCGGCGCGGAGTAAGTCATGCCGCGCTCTTCGCACTCAGCCACGTCGTATTTCAACTGCAGGCCAACCGGGTCGCCGCACTTGTTGCAGAAGTCGGGCGTGTTGGCGTTGTAGGTGCCGCACTTGCCGCACAGCACTTCGCCGGGGTGGAACGGGTCGGTGATGACCGTGGATCCGCAATTCTTACAAGTGGTACGAAGGTGATGCAGACCTTTGAGATGTCCGCACTTGCACTCCCAGTTACCAATGGCGTAATCCACAAACTCAAGTTGTGATACGTTGCGAAAGTCGGTGATCGGGAAGACGGACTGAAACACCGCCTGCAAGCCGCCATCTTCGCGCTCGCTAGGGAGCTTGTCCATCTGCAGGAAGCGATCGTACGAACGTTTTTGAACCTCGATCAGGTTCGGGATCTGGATAGTGGCCGGTATTTTGGAAAAATCAAAGCGTTTGCGGAAGGCATTTTTCATCGTTAAGAAACTCCCAATCTCACGCGCAACCGAAGGTCGCGCTCAAACCGCGGAATGTGGGGCGTGTACCGCCCCGCGGGACTTGCTTATGTGCAGAGCCGGAAAAACTTAGAACCTAAAAGACGACGGGGCGCCGGCGGGGACAGTAGTTCCCGCAAGCGCCATTCAAGGCGTTTCGCCATTTCTGATTTGAACTCTTTCGCGCCAGTATCTCGGCCTGTTTCCGCTCTGCCTGCCCGCAGAGCAGCATGCCTGAAACTTCCCCGCGCGAGACTCGCTCGCGCACGATGTACCTAGGAAGCGATGTTATATAGATGCTAACATCGTCGCCTAAGGTTCACAAGTAGGAACGGACCAGAAAAACGATTTTGCACTACTTTCGATGCAGCCCGGGACTGCGAGCTTGGTGCTATGGGGGGACAACGGCCTCAGCTGTCCAGTCGCGGAGCGACGAAAGCATGCGGTCGCCATGCTCTGGATCAGCAAAAACCTGCCGAGCTTCGCTCGGCGGACGCCCGAAGGCGGCCGTCCCCACACAAGCACATCGGAACCAGTTACTTTACTTCGACCGTAGCACCGGCTTCGGTGAACTTCTTCTTGATGGTCTCGGCCTCTTCCTTGGAGACGCCTTCTTTCACGTTCTTGGGCGCTCCGTCGACCAGTTCCTTGGCTTCTTTCAGGCCCAGGCTGGTGACTTCGCGAACGGCCTTGATCACGTTGATCTTGTTGGCACCGACTTCCTTGAGGACGACGGTGAATTCGGTCTTCTCTTCTGCCGGAGCCGCTGCCGCGGCGCCCGCACCGCCACCCGCGACCATCACGGGAGCCGCTGCCGCCGCCGATACGCCCAAACGCGCTTCCAGCTTCTTGACCAGATCTGCCGCTTCCAGAAGCGACAGCCCTACGATCGAGTCTTCAATCTGTTGCAGATCAGCCATGTTGATTCTCCAGTATTTAGTCTCTTGCTTTCGTCACCCGCAGGCCAGGTTTCCAGTGCGACCGGGTCTTGAGTTCCTCGCGCCAGACAACGTTTGGAACGGACCGCGCAACCCCCGACTTGCCGATGACCAAAATCGTTTTATGTGGCGCGGGCACTCTTGCCCGCGAAATCTAACCACATCGACAGCCAGCCAAACCCCGCTCCCCTTCGTGTTGCTCAGGGTCGCTCGGCGGACGAATGCGTCCGTCCCCACACAATCTTTGCCGCCCTATGCTTCCTCGAACTTCTTCTGCTGGACGCCCTGGTCAACAACCACCGCCAGGTTGCGGCCTACCGCGCCCATTGCCGTGACCAGGCGCTGCGCCGGGGCGTTGATCAGGAACAGGAGCTTCGACATCAGCTCTTCCTTCGACGGCATCGTGGCCAGCGCTTCGATCTCTTTAATATTGATGACACGGCCTTCAACGACACCGATCTTGAAGGTGAATTCCGGCGCGTCCTTGGCGTACTTGGTCAGAGCCTTGGCCATTGCGACCGGATCGCCGGTGGTATAGGCGATTGAGGTGACGCCAGCCAGATCCTTCAGCGCGCCTTCGACCTTGGTGCCCTTGGCGGCCTTTTCGGCCAGCGTGTTCTTGACGACCTGGTACTTGGCGCCCGCCCCGCGCAGAGCCTTGCGCAGTTCGTAGTCCTGGGCCACGGTCATCTTGGTATAGGTCGCAACGACCATGTTGGAAACGTTGTTCAGGTCCTTGCTCAGCTTCTCGACCTGTTCCTTCTTCTTTGCTCTGGTAACCGCCATTGGTCAAATCCTCGAATCTTTTCAGTCTCAATCAATCATGAAGCGTTGCTGCGCAACGCGGACAGCCGATGGCGGCCGTCCCCACGTAAGAACTTATGCCTTCGCAGCCGCCTCGATCGGGGTTACGTCCAGGGAAATCCCCGGGCCCATGGTCGAGCTCAGATAGCAGCCCTTGATGTACTTGCCCTTGGCCACCGACGGCTTAGCTTTGATCACGCTGGTGATCAGGACCGTAGCGTTCTCGATCAGCTTGTCGGGCGTGAATGAAATCTTGCCGACGGGGCAGTGGACGAGCGCGGTCTTGTCGGTACGAAACTCGACCTTGCCGGCCTTCACTTCCTGCACCGCCTTGCCCACGTCGAAAGTGACGGTGCCAGTCTTCGGATTGGGCATCAGGCCCTTCGGACCGAGAACTTTACCGAGGCGTCCGACGGACTTCATCACGTCGGGAGTGGCGATCAGGGCGTCGAAGTCGGTCCAGTTTTCCTTGGTGATCTTCTCGACCATCTCCTCGCCGCCTGCGAAATCGGCGCCCGCCGCTTCGGCTTCCTTAATCTTGTCGCCAGTCGCGATGACCAGAACCTTCTTCGACTTGCCGAGGCCGTGCGGCAGAACGACTGTGCCGCGGACCATCTGGTCGGCGTGCTTGGGGTCAACTCCGAGCCGCATCGTGACCTCGACGGTCTCATCGAACTTGGCGTACTTCACCTTCTGCAGGAGAGGAACTGCATCCTGCAGAACATAAGGGCGCTTTTCGACTGCAGCGTGCGCCTTGGCGATGTTCTTTCCTTCTTTTTTGTTCATTACCGCTCCTTGTCTCCCACCGCTAACCGTTGATTCGGAGAGCCGTGGTTTTTTCGACTAAAAACTCTTTGTGTGGCGCGGGCACTCTTGCCCGCGAAATCTAACCACATCGAAGCAGCCGGCAAGACGTCGCTCGCTGCGCTTCGCTGGACGGACGAAATGCATCCGTCCCCACGCAACCTAACCAACTACTTCAATTCCCATGGAGCGTGCGGTGCCGCGGACGCTCTTGATTGCCGTTTCGACCGACGCGGCGTTCAGGTCGGGCATCTTCTGCTTGGCGATGTCCTCGACCTGCTTGGCAGTCACCTTGCCGACTTTATCTTTATTCGGCGTGCCCGATCCCTTGGCGATGCCGGCAGCGCGCTTCAGCAGGATCGATGCCGGCGGCGTCTTGGTGATAAAGGTGAACGAGCGGTCGTTGTAGACAGACACCACGACCGGGATGATCAGACCTTCCATCTCTTTCTGGCTGGTTCTGGCGTTGAACTGCTTGCAGAACTCCATGATGTTGATCTGCGCTTGACCGAGCGCCGGACCCACCGGGGGCGCCGGAGTCGCTTTGCCTGCAGCGATCTGCAGCTTCACGTAACCTGTAACCTTTTTTGCCATAATCTCTCTTCCGTCGGCAGCGCGAGTCTAGGATTTTCGGCTCGGCAATCTGCACATTTTATTCGAGACTTGCCGCCCCAGCGGCTAAAGCCCAATCTCGCCGGGCTTGTGACGGTGCGGCTTAAAGCCGCACCCTTCCAAAACTACGCGACCTTCTCCACCTGGTTGAACTCGAGTTCCACCGGGGTGGAGCGGCCGAAAATTGTAACCATCACTTTCAGCGTTTCGCGGTCTTCGTTCACTTCGTCGACTACGCCGGTAAAGCTGGCGAACGGCCCCTCGGTGATTCGTACCGATTCGTTCTTCTCGAACTTGACCTTGAGCTTCGGCTTCTCGCGGCTATCAGCGACTTTGTAAACGATGTGCTGCACTTCCTCATCCGAGAGGGGCGTCGGCTGCTGGCCGGTGCCGACGAATCCCGTAACGCGCGGGGTGGACTTCACCACGTGCCACACGTGATCGTCCATGTCCATTTCAACCAGCACGTAGCCGGGATAGAACATGCGCTCGGAGGTGTACTTCTTGCCGCCGCGAACTTCAGTGACCGATTCGGTCGGGATCAGCACTTTGCCGATCTTGTCCTGCAGCCCGAAAGCCGCAACACGCGACTCGAGCGATTCTTTGACCTTGCGCTCAAACCCAGAGTAGGAGTGGATGATGTACCACTTCATGTTCGGGTTGCGTGGCGCCTCGGCGGTGGCGGTGACGCCTTCCGCGGGAGGCTGAGGCGTGTTTTCTCCGCCCGGCTGTGTTTCGTTTTTTTCTTCGTCCAGCATAATTAGGTTGCTTCTTCCAGGCCCGTTGCTGCGGCGCGAATTAGTGCGTCCTGAAATAACCAAACAGCGCCGTCACACCTTTGTTAATGATGAAATCGATGATGCCAAAGTACGCGGCGAAAATGAACACGGTGATGATGACGACCGTCGTCGTGCCGCGAACTTCCTTCCAGGTGGGCGCGGTCACCTTGCGCATTTCCGAGCGCACATCGTTGTAGAAGGTTTTGGTCTTCTCCGGCCAGGACTTCAACCGCTCGAGAAAGTCGCCACCGCCTGCCGCAATTGAATTTGCCATTTTCTTCGTCTCGACTGACATCACTACTCCTGGCCTTGTTCCTTCTCTTCCTCTTCCAAAACTCTGGCAGGGGCGGAGGGATTCGAACCCCCAAGTTCGGTTTTGGAGACCGACAGTTTAACCGTTGAGCTTACGCCCCTGTTGCCATTGAGTGATTTCGTGATTGGGTCATGGAGTGATTTTAAATTCACACAATCACCAATCACACAATCGCTCAATTTATTTAACTTCTTTGTGGGCGGTGTGCTTGCGGCAACGGCGGCAGAATTTCTTGAATTCCAGTCGCTCGGTCGTCGTTTTGCGGTTCTTCGTCGTCGAATAGTTCCGCTCTTTGCAGTCACCGCACTGTAATGTCACTATTTCTCGGGGCATCTCAACCACTCCTAGCTTTTGTCATCCGGAGGCGACGGTGTTGGTCGCCGAAGGACCTGTGCAATTTCTGTCGTCCCTACGGGACTCGTTCCGTTTTCCCAGCTTACCCAGGGCTTACGCCCTGGGCTAAATTATTCCGCCCCTTCGGGGCTTGCCTCGTTCAGTGCTGCCAGCTTCTAGCAAAATCACATCACGTCTTTCGGGGGCTTCTTTGCCTCTTCTTTTGCTAACCGGATCAAAAGGCGCCCCACGGCACTCACGAGACAAAAACTGCTATGACAGGAAGTAGCATTTCAATTCTTGCCACGACATGTTTCCACCTCGGGGGTCTAGCTAGTAGCCAGAAGCTAGCAGCTAGAACCAACCGCCCTACTGAATAATCTCGGCGATCGTGCCGGCTCCCACGGTGTGGCCGCCTTCGCGGATGGCGAAGCGCAAGCCTTTTTCCATGGCCACCGGCGTGATCAACTCGATCACCAGGCTCACGTTGTCTCCCGGCATCACCATTTCCGTGCCCGCCGGTAATTCCGCTACGCCGGTCACGTCGGTCGTTCGCAAGTAGAACTGCGGACGGTATCCCTTG